>NZ_JACONW010000009.1 GCF_014357575.1 Pseudomonas folii
AGGGCGACGAAAATCTAGCGCTTGTACGCCTTCACTTCAGCTTCACGCAGGCGCGGGGCCAGTTTGTCCAGCACGCCATTGACGAACTTGTGGCCGTCAGTGGAGCCGTAGACCTTCGCCAGCTCGATGCCTTCGTTGATCACAACGCGATATGGCACGTCGACGCGCTTGAGCAGCTCGTAGGTGGACAGGCGCAGGATGGCCAGTTCAACCGGATCGAGTTCTTCAATGGTCAGGTCCAGGCATGGCGTCAGGGCCGTATCGATTTCGTCGATATTGGTCGGCACGCCGCGCAACAGCTCGCTGAAGTACGGGCCGTCGACGTCTTTGAAATCGTTATCGACGCGGAACTGTGCTTCGATTTCATTCAGCGAATGACCCGCCATGTGCCACTGGTAAAGCGCTTGAGTTGCCAACTGACGGGCTTCCCGGCGCTTTACACTCTTGGATGGCTTGCCAGCGTCCGCAGGTTTTGGATCGCGCGGATTGAACTGATCGCTATCGTCAGAAATCACTTGGCCTCCAACTGCGCCAGCAGGCTGACCATTTCAAGGGCGGACAACGCAGCTTCTGCGCCTTTGTTACCCGCTTTGGTGCCGGAACGCTCGATCGCTTGTTCGATGGTGTCGACCGTCAACACGCCAAACGCAACCGGCACGCCGAACTCCATGGAGACCTGAGACAGGCCTTTGACACATTCGCCAGCCACGTATTCAAAGTGCGGAGTACCACCACGAATCACCGCGCCGAGGGCGACGATGGCGGCGAACTCGCTGCGCTGGGCAACTTTCTGCACAACCAGCGGGATTTCGAAGGCACCCGGAGCGCGGATGATGGTGATGTCGCTTTCCTTGACGCCGTGGCGTACCAAAGCATCAACAGCGCCGCTCACCAGACTTTCCACGACGAAGCTGTTGAAACGGCCAACTACCAGAGCGTAGCGGCCTTGGGGAGCGACGAAGGTACCTTCGATGGTCTTCAGGGTCATTCGTGTAAGTCTCGTATTAAAGAGCAAGTCAGCCTTGGGGCGGACTATAGGGATGTTAGGCCACGAATCAGATTAGCCGGTGGCACGCACAAAAGCGTACCACCCGACCGGTCTTTATTCGGAGGGCACGTATTCTACAACTTCCAGATCGAAACCGGATATCGCATTGAACTTCATTGGCGAACTCATCAGGCGCATTTTACGCACGCCGAGGTCACGCAGGATCTGCGAACCGGCACCCACGGTGCTGTAAGTGGTCGGCGATTTGATCGGTAATTGCCCGGCGGTTTCACGAATATGCGCCAGCAGCACGTCGCCATCCAGCGGATGCCCCAGCAACAGGACAACACCGCTGCCCGCGTTAGAGACCGCGGTCATCGCGGCGCGCAGGCTCCAGCGCCCCGGTTGCTTGACCATCAACAGGTCACGCAGCGGGTCCATATTATGCACCCGCACCAGCGTCGGCTCTTCTGCGCAAATCTTGCCCAGAGTCAGCGCGAGGTGGACGTCACCTTCCACTGAATCGCGATAGGTCACCAGGTTGAACTGGCCCAATTCGCTGTCCATCGGCTGCTCGGCAATCCGCTGAACGGTACGTTCGTGGATCATCCGGTAGTGAATCAGATCGGCAATCGTACCGATCTTGATGTCGTGTTCCAGCGCAAAAGCTTCCAGTTCAGCACGACGCGACATGGTGCCGTCGTCGTTCATCACTTCACAGATCACGCCAGTGGGCTCGAAACCGGCCATGCGCGCCAGGTCACAGGCCGCTTCGGTGTGACCGGCCCGGGACAGCGTACCGCCCGCCTGAGCCATCAACGGAAAAATATGGCCGGGGCTGACAATGTCTTCCGCTTTGGCGTCTTTGGCCGCTGCAGCCTGCACGGTGCGAGCACGGTCAGCAGCAGAAATGCCGGTGGTCACGCCTTCGGCCGCTTCGATGGACACCGTGAACTTGGTGCCGAAACCGGAACCGTTGCGCGGAGCCATGAGTGGCAGCTTGAGGGCCTCACAGCGCTCACGGGTCATCGGCATGCAAATCAGGCCACGCGCATAGCGGGCCATAAAGTTGATGTGTTCAGCCTTGACGCATTCGGAAGCCATGATCAGATCGCCTTCGTTCTCGCGATCTTCGTCATCCATGAGGATGACCATTTTGCCCTGGCGAATGTCTTCAACCAGTTCTTCGATACTATTGAGCGCCACGCGGCACCCCCTTCAATTCAGGATTTGAGGTAGCCGTTGGCGGCCAGAAAGCTTTCGGTGATGGTGCCAGCCTGCCCTTTCGAGGAGTCGGCGGCCTTGTCGCCCATCAGCAAACGCTCCAGATAACGCGCCAGCAAATCCACCTCAAGATTGACCTTACGGCCCGGACGGTAGTCGGCCATGATCGTTTCGGCCAGGGTATGCGGCACGATGGTCAGCTCGAACTCCGCACCGTCAACGGCGTTCACGGTCAGGCTGGTGCCATCAACCGTGATAGAACCTTTGTGCGATATGTACCTGGCCAGCTCGCGGGGTGCGCGCACCTTGAACTGAATGGCACGGGCGTTTTCCTCGCGGGATACGATCTCGCCAACGCCATCGACGTGGCCGCTGACCAGATGGCCGCCCAGACGGGTAGTCGGGGTCAGGGCCTTTTCCAGATTGACCGGGCTGCCGGTCTTGAGATCGATGAACGCCGTGACGTCGAGGGTTTCGCGGCTGACATCAGCCCAGAAGCCATCGCCGGGCAGCTCTACAGCAGTCAGGCAAACGCCGTTGACCGCGATGCTGTCGCCCAGTTTGACGTCGCTCAGATCAAGTTTGCCCGTCTCGACGTAAACGCGGACATCGCCGCCTTTAGGGGTGATGGCGCGGATGCTGCCGATGGATTCGATGATGCCAGTAAACATGGGTCCTCCAGGAGAACAAGCCCAGCGCGCTGAGCGAAAGGCCGAAATTATACGCCGGGTGCGAGCTTGGGGGTGGCAATGACTCTCCAGTCATCACCAACGGCGCGTATATCGGTAATTTTCAGCTCAAAAGCCTCGCTCATCTGCGCCAAAGGCAGATCAAGCAATGGGCGAGCTGAAGAGCCGAGGAACTTGCCTGCGATAAAAATCTGAAACTCATCCACCAGCCCCAGGCGAGTAAACGCCCCGGCCAGGCGCGGGCCCGCTTCGATCAGCACATCGTTGACGCCACGAGCCACCAGTTCGACCAGCAACTTGCGCAGGTCTACATGACCGCCGCTTCCGGCCAGGGCCAACATGTCGTGGCCTTCATCGTGATAACGCTCGCGGGCTGATGCGGCAGCGCAGGTCACAACCAACGCATGTCCGGCCTGAAAGAACGGCGCATCCAGCGGCACTCGCAGACGGCCATCGATCAACACCCGCAGCGGCGGGCGCGTCATGGCCAAGCCCGTGAGCTCGGCATTCAGGCCCAGTTCATCAGGACGTACGGTCAGGCGAGCCTTGTCGGCGAGCACGGTATCCGCGCCGGTCAATACGACACTTGATTGCGCACGCAGCCGCTGTACCGCCCCACGCGCAGCCGGGCCGGTGATCCACTGGCTTTCGCCGCTGGCCATGGCGGTGCGACCGTCCAGGCTCATGGCGAGCTTGACCGTCACATACGGCAAGCCTTTGATCATGCGCTTGAGAAAGCCTTTATTCAGCGCCCGGGCTTCGTCTTCCAGCACCCCGCACTGCACCGAAATACCGGCATTCATCAGACGCAGCAAGCCACGTCCGGCAACATCGGGATTGGGGTCCTGCATGGCAGCGACCACTCGCGCCACGCCAGCATTGACCAGCGCATCAGCGCACGGCGGCGTGCGGCCATGGTGGCTGCAAGGCTCCAGAGTCACATAAGCCGTCGCGCCTTTGGCCTTGTCGCCCGCCTGACGCAATGCATGCACTTCGGCGTGAGGTTCGCCAGCCCGGGCGTGCCAGCCTTCGCCGACAATCTGCCCGTCGTGCACAATCACGCAGCCGACACGTGGGTTGGGATGGGTGGAGTAAATCCCGTGGCGCGCCAGTTCCAGCGCGCGCGCCATGTAATGGGTGTCCAGCACGGTTAGCTCAGTCAACGAAGCACTCACTCTTTAGCTGGCTCGCGAGCCAGGCGATCGATTTCTTCGCGGAATTCGTTGAGGTCCTGAAAACGCCTGTAAACAGAAGCAAAGCGGATATACGCCACTTCGTCGAGCTTTTGCAGTTCGCCCATAACCAGATTGCCCACCACCAGCGACTTGACCTCACGTTCGCCCGTCGCACGCAGCTTGTGCTTGATGTGCACCAGCGCAGCTTCCAGACGTTCGACACTGACCGGGCGTTTCTCAAGAGCACGCTGCATACCGGCGCGCAGCTTCTCTTCATCGAAGGGCTGACGGCTGCCGTCCTGCTTGATCAGGCGCGGGAGAACCAGTTCGGCTGTTTCGAACGTCGTGAAACGCTCACCGCACGCCAGACATTCGCGACGACGACGAACTTGATCGCCTTCGGCAACCAGGCGGGAATCGATGACTTTGGTGTCATTGGCACCGCAAAAGGGACAGTGCATGGTGGCAGGCAACAAAAATAGGAAGGGCCGCCATGGTAGCGCATCCCGCTGGCAAGACAAGTCTTGGACTTTGCGCTATATAGGCGCGCATCTGGCGCGGTGTTCAGCGATACTGCTGGCCATTGGGCTATTTATCGGCGTTTGCGGGTAATTTAGCGTTACCGTCATTGAGCGGTTTAGTGCTGTCCTTCGTATTGAATTTTTGTTGGAGCTGTTCATGACGCTACGATCGCTGATGTTGCTCAGCCTGATTGGCTTGCTTGCCGCGTGCAGCAGCAATGAGACACCAGAAACTGTTCCGGCCAAACCTGCCACGGTGCCCGTCGTAAAAGTACCGGCCGGCCCCGGCCCATTGCAGCCCTTCCAGCGAGAGCTGAGCGGGCAGTTGCTAGGCGTACCCGCTGGTGCCGAGGTTGAATTGGCGCTGTTAGTGATCGACGAGCGCGGTCGTCCGCAGAAACTGCTGACCAGCACCAAACTGCAAGGCAACAATCAGTCGCTGCCATTCCAGCTGCGTTTCAACCCGGAAGCCTTTCCGGTGGGTCAGCGCGTCGAACTGCGCGGCCGTGCCAGCAAGTCCGGGCAATTGATCCTGCATCTGCCGTCGATGCGTATTGAACAACCCGTCACACAAGCGCTGGGGCCTTTGCAGTTCGAAACTGCGCCATGATTGCACCGCAACACCTGCAACAGGCACTCAGCGAATTGCTTGGCGATGCGCAACTGGTCGCCACCGCCCTGCCGGACACCGACTTGCGGCTGTGGCTGATCGACGCCGAGAACATGGATCGTGCCTTCAGCCCCGAAGAAACCCGACGCATTCTTGAAGAGCCGCCGTACTGGAGTTTCTGCTGGGCCAGCGGCCTGGCGCTGGCGCGGTTTCTGGCAGAGCAACCGCAGTGGGTCGCCGGTAAGCGAGTGCTGGATTTTGGCGCAGGTTCAGGTGTGGCGGGGATTGCGGCGGTTAAAGCGGGTGCACTTGAAGTGGTCGCCTGTGATCTTGATCCGCTGGCCCTAGAAGCCTGCCGCGCGAATGCTGAACTGAACGGCGTGCAATTGAGCTACTCGGCTGACTTCTTTGCCGAAGCGGATAGTTTCGATTTGATTATCGTCGCGGACGTGCTCTACGACCGGGCCAACTTGCCGCTGCTGGACCAGTTTCTCAGTCGCGGGCAGCAGGCGTTGGTGGCTGATTCGAGAGTGCGGGATTTTCAGCACCCGCTGTACGAGCGCCTGGGGATATTCGAGGCGCACACCTTGCCGGATCTGGCTGAGCCCCATGAGTTTCGCAAAGTGAGCCTCTACCACGCTGAGCGAGTTGAAATGCAATCCCCTGTGGGAGCGGTGCTTGCCCGCGATAGGAACGACGCGATCTAAAGTGAACCGCGTCCAGCCTTATCGCGGGCAAGCACCGCTCCCACATGATCACCGCTCCCACAAGGAAGTGCTTCGCCTGCAACGCCGCTTTGCGCAAACCCACGCGCCCTTTATAGTTGACCCCATTCAGATCCCCCCCCGAGATTCGCAATGAACCAGGACACTACCTACATCTTCGACGCTACGGCGGCGACCTTTCAGCAACTGGTCATCGACAAGTCTTTCGACCAGCCCGTGCTGGTGGACTTCTGGGCCGAATGGTGCGCGCCCTGCAAAGTGCTGATGCCGCTGCTGGCGCAGATCACCGAGAGCTATCAGGGTGAGTTGCTGCTGGTGAAGGTCGATTGCGACGCCGAACAAGACATCGTCGCCCGCTTCGGCATCCGTAGCCTGCCGACGGTTGTGCTGTTCAAGGACGGCCAGCCCATCGACGGCTTCACCGGCGCCCAGCCTGAATCAGAGATCCGCAAGATTCTCGAACAGCACGTGGTCATGCCTGCGCCAGTCGCCGCTGATCCGCTGAAACTGGCTCAGGAAATGTTCGCTGAAAGCCACTTCGCTGAAGCCGAAGCTGCGTTGCAACAGATCCTGACCGAAGACAACACCAACGCGGAGGCGCTGATTCTTTACGCACGCTGCCTGGCGGAGCGCGGTGAGCTGGGCGAAGCACGACAAGTCCTGGACGCGGTGAAGACTGACGAACACAAAGCTGATTTGGCCGGTGCTCGCGCCCAGTTGACCTTCCTGGCTGAAGCCAAGGCATTCCCGGATGCGGCAGACCTCAAGGCTCGCCTGGCGCAAAACCCGCAGGATGACGAAGCCGTGCATCAGCTGGCGATTCAGCAACTGGCCCGCCAGCAATACGAAGCGGCGCTGGAAGGCTTGTTGAAGCTGTTCATCCGCAACCGCAACTACGCCGACGGCCTGCCACACAAAACCCTGCTGCAAGTCTTCGACCTGTTGGGCAACGACCATCCACTGGTCACTGCCTACCGTCGCAAGTTGTTTGCTGCGCTGTACTAAGCCCCTGTCATCAGGCGTCTGTATTGACCCAGCTGTAGAGCGGCGCGTCCTGCCCGCTCTCGACCTTGACTTGCGAACTGTGGCGCAAGCGCACTAACAGGCGCTTGCCTGCCGCCGTACTGCCAGTCAGACCTTCCAGTTGATCCAGTAACTCTGGGCCATTGATCTGCCCGGCCTTGCGTAACAGGTCCAAGGCAATCTGCCAAATCTTGTCGTCCTGCCTTGCCGGTTTGCTGACCACGGCTGCGGCGGTGGCTTCAGGTTTGGCAGCTTTGAGTTGAGCGCCGAGCTGCGCCCAATCGCCCTCATCCAGCTCCAGCGTCAAATCCACCGGCCAATCGCCAACGGTTCCACGAATACGCAACATGGGTGCTTCCTCTTTTTTTGCAGGGGGACATGCTCGCATAGGGATACCGCGATTGTCCTGCTGGGCATTTTTGGTGACTGTACTGGCCCTTTCCCGGCTGAAGTCGGTCCCACTGAATAACACAGCTCCTGTTGGAGCGAGGCTTGCCCGCGAACCAGTTGCCTCGGTATGGCAGACACACCGCGTTATCGTTCTTCGCGGGCAAGCCTCGCTCCAACAGGATCTGCACTCAGGCAGAGACCATTCCTACACCTCATATCGCTTTTGTTACCTCCCTGTCCCCGCACCGCGTCGGTAATGTGCGCCAGTCGTTGCAGCAGCAGCGAACAGACGTCGCAGTCTGAACCAGCAGAAGGCATACATACTTTCAAAACGCTTTATGGCGGCTGTATGTGGGACACCTGAAAGGTGTGCCGGGATGCCTTTGGCTCGGTCTGCGAACCCATTACAGCCGCCACCCATTCGAACGCAGCGTTGTGTGGCAGCCTTTACCCCAAAGGAAATGCCATGAAAAAAACCAAGAAAAGCTCAATTCACCAACCCATCGACTGCCTCCACGAAGCCAGAACCCAAGGCTTCGCCTACCTCACGCCCGATGAACATCGTCTTATAGAAACCCTGCGCTGGACCACTCATGCCGGGCGAACAATCATTTATACATTGGCCCAGGACCTGCGCCGGGCGCGGCCTTGGGCTCAGCGCGCTTAATAACTGGAATGAATCCCCGGTAGGAGCCAACTTGTTGGCGAGGCATAGGACCTGCGTAATGAGAACTATCGTCTCGCCAACAAGTTGGCTCCTACCTGGGAAGTGCTCGCTACTCAATCCAAATTCCGGCTCACGCTCCCGACAATAATTGTTATAAGATCACATAACGATCTTTATCCAGTCATGTCCGGAGTCTGTTTTATGCGCCGTCTGCTGCTCGCTTTGCCCTTGGCCCTGCTTCCCCTCGCGATGGTTAATGCAGCCCCCGAGCATGATCACGACCACGAGCACGGTAGCCTCGGCGCACATGAGCACGGTGTGGGTCGGCTGGACGTTGCGCTGGTCGGCGGCACGCTGGAGTTCGAACTGGACAGCCCGGCCATGAACCTCGTCGGTTTCGAGCATCTGGCCACCAGCGCTGAAGACAAGGCCAAAGTCGCCGCTGCCAAAGATGTGCTGCTCAAGCCTCACGCGCTGTTCAGCATTCCGGAAGCCGCCGAATGCAACGTGGTTTCCCAGAAGCTGGAAAGCCCATTGTTCGGTGACAAGCCTGATGCTGACGCAGGCCACGATCATGACCATGACGCCAAAGACGCCCACGATGAGCACGAACACAGCGAAATCCATGGCACTTACAAGTTCACCTGTAAGGTTCCGGCCGTACTGAAGACCCTCGACCTGTCGACCATCTTCAAGTCGTTCCCGGGCACCGAAAAACTTCAGGTCCAGTTGATCTCGCCAAAAGGCCAGTCGGGTGCCGAAGTTCGTCCGAGCAATCCAAGCCTGAAATTCTGATTCAGCTATTGTTGAAAACCGACCGGGCTTGCCCGGTCGTTTGATTTCCATTCTGGCGGATTCACACTGGCCATGACTCAAGCACTGATCGAACTGTCCAACCTTGGCTTCACCTGGCCAGGCCACACGCAATTGCTGGATATCCCGGCATTTCGGCTGGAGCCGGGCGAAACGCTGTTTCTCAAAGGCCCCAGCGGTAGCGGCAAGACGACGCTACTGGGCTTGCTGGGCGGCGTGCAAAAACCCAATCGTGGCAGCATTCGCTTGCTGGGCCAGGAACTGAATGAACTCTCATCCGGTGAGCGTGACCGGTTTCGGGTCAATCACACCGGCTACATCTTCCAGCAGTTCAACCTGCTGCCGTTTCTTTCGGTACGGGAGAACGTCGAACTGCCATGCCACTTCTCCAAGGTCCGCGCCGAACGTGCGAAACAGCGCCACGGCAGCGTGGAAAGTGCCGCCACCACGCTACTGGCTCATCTAGGTTTGAAAGACCCGCAAATGCTTGCACGACGCGCCGACTCGTTGTCCATAGGTCAACAGCAGCGAGTGGCAGCCGCCCGCGCCTTGATCGGCCAGCCAGAGCTGGTGATCGCTGACGAACCGACTTCGGCACTCGACACCGACGCACGGGAAGCCTTCATCAAATTGTTGTTCGCCGAGTGCCGCGAAGCAGGCAGCAGCCTGTTGTTCGTCAGCCATGACCAGAGCCTGGCACCGCTATTCGACCGCAGCCTGTCGCTGTCCGAACTCAATCGCGCCGCCGTCGCCGCAGAGGTTTGAGATGTATTTGTTTCGCCTAGCCATGGCCAGTCTGGCTAATCGTCGTTTCACTGCCTTCCTTACCGCCTTCGCCATTGCCTTGTCGGTGTGCCTGTTGCTGGCCGTGGAGCGCGTGCGCACCGAAGCCCGCGCCAGTTTCGCCAGCACCATCAGCGGGACGGACTTGATCGTCGGTGCGCGCTCCGGCTCGATCAATCTGCTGCTGTATTCGGTGTTCCGTATCGGTAACGCCACCAACAATATTCGCTGGGACAGCTTTGAGGAGATCGCACAGAGCAAGCAGGTGAAATGGGCGATCCCGATTTCCCTGGGCGACTCCCATCGCGGCTATCGGGTGATGGGCACCAACGAAAACTACTTCGAGCATTATCAGTTTGGGCGCCAGCAACATCTGGAGCTCGCCCAAGGTCGGGCCTTTGCGACGGACCCATTTGAAGTGGTACTCGGCGCAGAAGTGGCCGATGCCTTGAAGTACAAGCTCGGTGACAAGCTGGTGCTGGCCCATGGCGTCGCGGCGGTCAGTCTGGTCAAGCACGACGATAAACCGTTTACCGTAGTCGGTATTCTCAAGCGTACCGGCACGCCGGTGGATCGTACGTTGCACATCAGCCTCGGCGGCATGGAAGCGATTCATATCGACTGGCAAAACGGCGTGCCTGCCCACGGCAACGGACGTATATCTGCCGATCAAGCGCGCAACATGGACCTGACGCCCAAGGCGATTACGGCGTTCATGTTAGGTTTGAACAGCAAGATCGCCACCTTCTCAATGCAACGTCAGATCAATGAATTCCGGGGCGAGCCGTTGCTGGCGATCCTGCCCGGCGTGGCCCTTCAGGAACTGTGGAGTCTGATGGGCACGGCCGAAAAAGCCTTGTTTGTGATTTCGCTGTTCGTGGTTCTGACGGGTTTGATCGGCATGCTCACGGCCATTCTCACCAGCCTCAACGAGCGACGCAGAGAGATGGCAATTCTGCGTTCAGTGGGCGCCCGTCCCTGGCACATCGCGACGCTGCTGATCATGGAGGCCTTTGCCCTTGCACTCGCGGGCGTAGCCAGCGGCATGGTCCTGCTGTATGTCGGCATCGCTGCCGCTCAAGGCTACGTACAAAGCAATTACGGGCTGTTCCTGCCGCTTTCGCTGCCCAGTGAATATGAATGGACGCTGCTCGGTGGCATTCTGGCTGCCGCGTTGTTGATGGGTGTTGTGCCTGCGTGGCGTGCCTATCGGCAGTCGTTGGCCGACGGTTTGTCGATTCGTTTGTGAGGACGTTCAACATGCGACGCCTTTTGTTGCTTTTGCTGTTATCGGTCAGCTCACCGTTGTGGGCGGCCGAACCGAAGGTGCTGACCTGGGAAGAAATGATCCCCCCGGATGCGCCAAAAATCGCGCCGATCACGGCGCCCATTCATGACATGTCAAAGCTGTCCGACGCGTTGTCCGTGGAGTCGGCACCCGCCGCCCATCAACAATCGCCCCACGCGCCAGTGGTCAAGGCATTGGACGGCCAGAATGTGCGCTTGCCGGGTTATATCGTGCCACTGGAAGTCAGCGAAGAAGGCCGCGTCACGGAGTTCCTGCTGGTGCCGTATTTCGGCGCGTGCATCCACGTGCCGCCACCGCCTTCGAACCAGATCGTGCATGTCACCAGCGGGCTGGGCGTGAAGGTTGAAGAGCTTTATCAGCCGTACTGGATTGAAGGGCCAATGCAGGTCAAAGCCTCGACCAGTGAGTTGGCCGACGCGGGCTACAGCATGGAGGCTGACAAGATCCTGGTTTATGAGTTGCCCGATACGTAGGCCCACCCGCGGGGGCCGAATTCATCCGGGAAAGCAGGACTTCTGACGAAGCAGATGCAGCGGATGTGCCGGCCCTTTCGCGAACAAGTTCGTTCCTACCGGTTTGGTGCAAAAGATCGTTTCAGGGGGCTTAATTGCGATTTCATTGAGCTGTGTCAAAGCCTTGGTTCAGACGCTCCGTACCATTGGCGACAGACAACTTGAATCGCCTTTTGGAGCCCTCATGAACAAGACCCTGCTCAGCGCTTCCCTCTTTGCGCTGGCGCTCAGCGCCCCTTACGCCGCTCAGGCTTATGAGGCCGGTGACTTCATCGTTCGCGCCGGTGTCGCGCACGTTGAGCCGAATGAAGACAGCGGCGAGGTGAAGCTCGACGGCACCAAAGTCTCCGGCACCAAGGCGACGGTTGATGGCGAAAATCAGCTTGGTCTGACGTTCGGCTACATGATTACCCCGCACGTGGGTCTTGAATTGCTGGCGGCAACACCTTTCAGCCACACCGTTTCGGTCAAAGGGCTGGGCCCTGGCCTGGATGGCAAACTGGCGGACGTTAAACAACTGCCGCCGACTCTGTCGCTGCAGTACTACCCGATGGAAGCCTCGTCGAAGTTTCAGCCCTACGCGGGTGTAGGCATCAACTACACCACGTTCTTCGACACCGACCTGACCGGCAATCGCAAGAGCCAGGGCTTCAGCAACCTGAAGATGAAAGACTCCGTCGGCCTGGCTGCACAAGTCGGTATGGACTACATGCTGACCGACAACATTCTGGTTAACGCCTCAGTCTGGTATGTGGACATCGACACCGAAGCGACTGTCGACGGCCCGTCAGCACTGAGCGTCGGCAAGACCAAAGTGAGCGTGGACATTGACCCATGGGTTTACATGGTGGGTGTGGGTTATAAGTTTTGAAGGCATGAATGCGATTTGAACTGCAGGGAATTCCATGTGTGCCGCACTGACGTGGGACCGGCTTTAGCCGGGAAGAGGCCCGAACATTCGATACATTTTCGTTGCCAGGAATATAGCCTTCCCGGCTAAAGCCGGTCCCACGACATAGCGCCAATATTTGGGACCCCGCCTACATTGAGTCACAGCCTGCGCCCACAAAAAAAGCACCTTCGCGGTGCTTTTTTTTGAGTCTCGATCAGCTATCAACGACCAAGCAATTTCGCCAACCCTACCTTCAGCGGCGTTGGCTCACCCAGAGTAAACCGCTCCAGCAGGCGCTGGTTATTCGCTCGTGAGTGGCGGATGTCACCGGAGCGAGCCGTTTGATAGGTCACTTGCGGCTGTTTGCCCACCACGTCTGCCAACGCTGCCAGCAACTGGTTCAACGAAGTGGTCTTGTTCAGACCGACGTTGACCGCACCCGACTCGACCTGCGGCAGATCCAGTGCTTGAGTCAGCAACTTGACCACGTCGCCCACGTAGAAGAAATCCCGTGTTTGCTCGCCATCACCAAACACAGCGATGGGCAGGCCTTTTACTGCGCGCTCGGCAAAGATACTGATCACACCGGAATAAGGCGACGATGGATCCTGGCGCGGACCAAAGATATTGAAGAAACGAAAGACTACCGGCTCCAGACCATGCTGGCGGCCGTAGAAATCGAGGTAGTGCTCGCTGGACAGCTTGTCAGAGGCATAAGGCGTCAAGGGCGCTTTGGGCGTGTCTTCGCTGATGGCTTCGCCTTCGCCGTTGTTGCCGTACACCGCAGCACTGGAGGCAAAGACCACGCGTTTGATGCCTGCTTCACGCATGGCCTCACACACGTTCAACGTGCCGATGAAATTGCTCTGGTGCGTACGCACAGGGTCATCGACTGAAGCCTGAACCGAGGCAACAGCCGCCAGATGCGCAACAGCTTTGCAGCCCAGTGCAGCGCGCGTCACCAGATCGGCATCGGCAACGTCACCTTCGATCAGCTCGATACGCGGGTTATCCAGCGGCAGGTTGCTGCGCTTGCCAGTGGAAAGGTCATCAAGGATACGCACCGCATGCCCTTGGGCCAGCAGTGCATCGGCGAGATGCGAGCCAATGAAACCGGCACCGCCGGTAATCAGGACGGGAAGATCAGACATGACGGTAATAACGATCCAGAAGGCTCGGCAACCCGGCACGCCATGCGCGAGGTTTGACGCCGAAAGTATGGAGAATTTTCTTGCAGGCCAGCACGCCATGTTGCGGCTCGTCTGCCGCGTCGGGACGTGCAGCATGAGCCTGCGCAGTCGGAGACTCTATCGCCAGCGAATGCAACAAGCGGGCTTCTGTAAGAATCGCCTGCCCAAGCGCCAGCGGCGTAGTCGCCTCATGACCGGCGTAGTGGTAAGTGCCCCAGAGCGGCGCTTCACAATCGAGCTGTTTGAGGACAGCGATCATGACCCGTGCAGCATCGTCTACCGGCGTCGGATTGCCACGTCGGTCGTCGGCCATCAACAGCTCTTCTGTCGATTCGGCACGTTTCAGAAACCGCCCCAACACACCCTCGGCGCTGTCATCGAGCAGCCAGCCGAAACGCAGCAGCAGGTGTTGCGGGCAAGTAGCACGCACACTTTGCTCAATGCGCAACAGAGCCTGGCCGCGTGCGCCCAAGGGCACCGGCTCGTCTTTTTCACTGTAGGCGGTCGCCCGCGAACCATCGAAGACCCGATAGCTGGAAGGCTGCAGCAGAACAATGTTGTGGTGCTGGCACAGCTCGGCAAGGCGCTCAACAGAGCGTTCCTGACTGGACAGACGCGCGTCGCTTACGGATTCCGCCTGAAACCAGTCGAAATAGTAGGCAAGATTGATCAAGGCATCCGGACGGGTGTCATCAAGCAGTTGCGTCAGACTCGCTGCATCCCAGCCGTCTTGCGGTGGACGCGGTGCCAGGAAGCCAATGTCTTCCTCTGCACCCAGACGAATCAGCGCCTGCCCGAGGGCATTCCCGCCGCCCAACAGCATAAGGCGCATTCGCATAGAGTCAGCAGGCTCGGTATCAAATTCAGTTGAAATATTATGTGTAAAACGCCTGCAAACATATCACGTCGGCGCTTAACCCCCAACCGTTGAGGGCTGTGGGATTTTTCTGCTCCGCATGCAGGCACAGGATTAACACCTAATCCTATAGGGCGAGGATTGCGATCTATGTGGAGACTCCATGTGTGTCCGAAACGACGTGGGACCGGCTTTAGCCGGGAAAGCGGTATTTCTACCGATGAATATTCAGCGTCTGTCCCGGCCTCTTCCCGGCTAAAGCCGGTCCCACGCCATCAGTGATCCTGTGGGAGCCGAGCTTGCTCGCGATAAACGATAACGCGGCGCCTAATAAGCTAGCCTTATCGAGGGAAAGTCGGAATGCCACCGATCAAAGGCGCTTGCATCTTCCCCTTGCCACCCTCATTAATTTGCCCATGAACTTCCCGCTTATTCCCGACCCGGCGCTCGACGGTTTTCATCCGGCGGTCAGTGCCTGGTTTCGCAGTACCTTCCCTGCGGTGACGCCCGCTCAGGCGCAGGCGTGGCCGTTGATCAAGGCCCGGCGCTCGACGCTGATTGCCGCGCCCACCGGCTCAGGGAAGACCCTGACGGCGTTTCTGGCTGTGCTCGATGATCTCGTGCATAAAGGCCTTGAACACGGCGGCGAATTACCCGACCAGACTTTCGTGGTTTACGTCTCGCCGCTCAAGGCGCTGTCCAACGACATTCAGATCAATCTGCAAAACCCGCTGGCAGGCATCACGGAACAATTGCAGCGCATGAATCTGCCGCCGCTGCGTATCAGCACTGCCGTGCGAACCGGCGATACGCCGCAGAAAGATCGCGCCGCCATGCGCAAGACCGCGCCGCACATTCTGGTGACCACGCCCGAATCGCTTTACGTATTGCTCGGCTCCGACTCTGGCAGACGCATGCTCGCCAGCACACGGACGGTAATTGTCGACGAGATCCACGCTATCGCCGCCAGCAAGCGCGGCAGCCACCTGGCGCTGACACTGGAACGACTGCAAGCGCTGTGCAGCGAACCGTTGCTGCGCATCGGTTTATCGGCGACGCAAAAACCTATCGAATTAGTGTCGCGCTTTCTGGTGGGTGCTGACCCGGTCAGGCGTCCGTGCGCCATTGTCGATATCGGCCATGCACGGCCGCGGGATCTGGGGATCGAGGTGCCGCCTGTGCCCTTGGGGGCGGTCATGTCCAATGATGTGTGGGAGCTGGTCTACGACCGCCTTGCCGAGCTGGCGCGGGAGCACCGGACCACGCTGATCTTCGTCAACACTCGGCGCATGGCTGAACGCATGGCGCGACACTTGAGTGATCGCCTGAGCAGAGAAGCTGTGGCGGCGCACCATGGCAGCCTCGCCAAGGAGCAACGGCTCGATGCCGAGCAGCGTCTCAAGCGCGGCGATTTGCAGGTGCTGATCGCGACCGCGTCTCTGGAGCTGGGCATCGATATCGGCGATGTGGATCTGGTGTGTCAGATTGCCTCGCCGCGCTCCATTTCGGCCTTTCTGCAGAGGGTCGGGCGCTCCGGGCACCACGTTGGTGGCACGCCCAAAGGTCGGTTGTTCGCGACCTCCCGCGACGACCTCATCGAATGCGCCGCGCTGCTGGACTGCGTGCGACGTGGCGAGCTGGACATTTTGCAGATCCCCAAAGCACCGTTGGACGTGCTCGCGCAACAAATCGTCGCTGAAGTCAGCCTGCAGGAGTGGCACGAAGACGCGCTGCTGGACATGTTTCGTCTAGCTTCGCCTTACGCCGGGCTGGACGCCGACCACTACCAGGCACTGCTGGGTATGTTGGCCGAAGGCTATAGCGGAAGTCAGGGCGTGCGCGGCGCTTACCTGCATCGCGATGCCATGACCCGCACCTTACGGGGTCGACGAGGCAGCAAACTGACCGCCGTCACAAGCGGCGGTACGATCCCGGACAACGCCGACTACAGTGTGATTCTTGAGCCGCAGGCGCTGAACATTGGCACCGTCAACGAAGACTTCGCGGTCGAGAGCATCGCCGGGGACATCTTCCAGTTGGGCAACACGTCGTACCGCATCCTGCGCATCGAGAGCGGCCGCGTACGCGTTGAAGACGCCCAGGGCCAGCCGCCCAATATCCCATTCTGGATGGGTGAAGCACCGGGCAGAAGCGATGAGTTGTCGTTTGCCGTGGCACGCCTGCAAGGTCAGATTGACGAACTGTTAGGCGCCCACCCCGGTGATCTGCAGCCGTGTACTGACTGGCTGATCGACACTCTGGGTTTGAACCTGGCGAGTGCCGAACAATTGGTGGATTACCTGGCGCGGACTCGCTCGGTGTTGACTGCACTGCCGTCGCAAGACACGTTGATCATGGAGCGGTTTTTCGACGAGTCCGGCGGCACTCAACTGATCATACACACGCCGTTCGGCAGCCGCCTGAATCGTGCCTGGGGCCTGGCGTTGCGCAAACGCTTCTGCCGTACGTTCAATTTCGAGCTGCAAGCCGCCGCCAGTGAAGATGCAATCGTGCTGTCGCTTTCCACCAGCCATAGCTTTGAGCTGGATGAAGTCTGGCGTTATCTGAACGCCAACACAGCTGAACATCTGCTGGTTCAGGCGGTGCTGGATGCGCCGCTGTTCGGCGTACGCTGGCGCTGGAATGCCGGAACTGCGCTGGCGCTGCCCCGTTACACCGGCGGACGTAAAGTCGCGCCACAGTTACAGCGCATGAAAAGCGAAGACCTGATCGCGACAGTGTTCCCCGATCAGATCGCCTGCCTGGAAAATATCGTCGGCGAACGCGAAGTGCCGAATCATCCTTTGGTGGAGCAAACCCTCGACGATTGCCTGCACGAAGCGATGGACGCTGAAGGCTGGCTCAATCTTCTGCGGCGCATGGAAAAGGGTGAGGTCCGGCTGATTGCCCGCGACCTGCCTGCACCGTCGCCGCTGGCCGCCGAAATTCTCAACGCGCGGCCTTACGCCTTTCTCGACGACGCCCCATTGGAGGAGCGTCGTACTCAAGCCGTGCTCAACCGGCGCTGGAGTGATCCGCAGTCGTCAGACGATCTCGGCGCGCTGGATGCCGACGCCATCGTGGCAGTCAACGAGGAAGCCTGGCCTCAACCGCAGAACATCGACGAAATGCATGAAGCGCTGATGAGTCTGAGTTGTGTAAGCAACACGGAGGCCTTTGCAAATGGGGCCTGGCTGAAATGGCTGGAATCTTTGGCCCGCTCAGGACGCGCCACGCGTTTCGAGGTCGGTGCCGATCAGATGCTGTGGGTCCCCTTGGAACGCCTGACTTGTCTACAGGCCATTTATCCACTGGCGCCCATGCATCCACCGCTTAGCGCCCTGCCCGGCTTCGATGATGTCTGGGAAACCGATGACGCAATCGTTGAAGTGGTGCGCGCCCGCTTGAGCGGCTTTGGCCCGATGCCAACGCGGGACATCGCCGAGCCGTTGGCGTTGAGCGCCAGCAGCGTGGCTCAGGCGCTGGCACGGCTGGAGAGCGAGGGTTATGTGCTGCGCGGGCGCTTCAGCCCCGGTGCCACTGAGGACCAGTGGTGCGAACGGCATTTGCTGGCGAGGATTCATCGCTACACCGTCAAGCGACTGCGCCGGGAAATCGAACCGGTGTCCTTGCAGGACTTCATGCGATTTCTCTTCGACTGGCAGCATTTATCCACAGCCACTCGCAGTCAGGGCCGAGCGGCGCTGCCGGAAATCATCAGTCAACTTGAGGGCTTCAGCGCCGCCGCCGGGGCTTGGGACAGCGACTTGCTGTCGGCCCGGATCAAGGATTACTCGTCAGTCTGGCTCGATGAAATCTGCCGCTCGGGCAAGGTGGTCTGGACCCGACTGGCCACCCGCAGTAAAACCGGAGCGGTGGCATTACGCAGCACACCGATAGTGCTGCTGCCCCGTAGCCAGGTCAGTTTATGGAGCGGTCTGACTGAGCAGCCGGAGCCCGACGAGTTATCGCCCAAGGCACAGAAAGTACATGCGGCGCTGACCCAACACGGCGCCATGTTTTTTGATGAGTTGGTAAACGAAGCGCATTTGCTGCGCGCGGAACTTGAAATCGCGCTGCAAGAGTTGGTGGCTGCCGGACTGGTAAATGCCGACAGCTTTGCCGGGCTCCGTGCCTTGATCACTCCCGCCAGCAAGCGCTCTGCTCACACCAGCCGACGTAATCGCGGGGCGTTTATTGGCGGCATGGACGATGCCGGGCGTTGGGCGTTACTAAAACGTTCGACGCGCCCCGCCGCTGTCGCCAACAAGCGCCCGCAGCCTGTAGACCCGCAAGTCCTGGAGCACGTCGCGATGACACTGCTGCGCCGCTATGGTGTGGTGTTCTGGCGTCTACTTGAGCGCGAAGCCGACTGGCTGCCAAGCTGGCGGGAATTGCTGCGCACCTTTCATAGGCTCGAAGCTCGCGGTGAAATCCGCGGCGGGCGCTTCGTGAGTGGCCTGGCGGGCGAGCAATTCGCACTGCCTGAAGCGATTCCGGTGCTGCGGGAAATTCGCAAGCGACCACTGGATGGCAGCCTGATCAGCCTGAGCGCGGTTGATCCGCTGAATTTGCCAGGCACGCTGTTGCCGGGCAGCAAAGTCCCGGCGCTGGTGGGTAATCGGCTGGTGTATCGCGATGGTATTCCGGCTGCGGCAGTTATTGCGGGTAAACCCCAGTATTGGCTGGAGCTGGATCAGGAAGCGATGGCGCAGGTGCGGGACAGGCTGTTGCGCTGACTTTGAAAAGCACCGACGCCCTGTGGGAGATTCTATGTTGGCCTGCAAGCTTGCTCATGCGCTATTGACCTTGTAGGACCGGCTTTAGCCGGGAGAGCAGTATTTCTGGCGATGGATTTTTAGCGGATGTACTGACGTCCTCCCGGCTAAAGCCGGTCCTACGAGAGTGCGCGGAACTGTGGGAGCCGGGCTTGCCCGCCGTGCCAAAATCGCGAGCAAGCCCCCACAGAAATCACTGATCACGTGGGACCGGCTTCAGCCGGGAAGAGGCCGGGACAGACGCTGAATCTTTATCTGCAGAAATACCGCCTTCCCGGCTAAAGCCGGTCCCGCGTCTGATTGCAGGCAAACATAGAATCTCCCACAAGTCAGAGCCTAGCCGGGCTTGACCGGCGGGCTCTCCGACCCGTCGACGTTCACCACGTTGCCTTTGCCCGACGCCGGTTGCGCATCTCTGTCGACAGAAAGCTGCTGTACATGCCCAGCACTCGGGCTGATGACCGTCTGTGGATAAGTTTGTGCGAAACGGACGTCATCGGATTTATCCACAAGCTTTTTCAATCGTTCGTTGAACGCCCGGCCCACGCTGTACTGCCCGCCTGAAGATGTCCGGAACTGAGCAGTGAGCACCACGCCGTTGAGGTCCATGCGATCCACACCGAAGACTTCCAGCGGCCCTTGCAGATTGCTCTTGAGCAAGATGTCTTCGCTAATCGACTGGCCAGCTTCACGAATCAGTGACAGCGCACTGTCGATGTCGGAATCATAGGTGAACTGCACGGAGAAGAACGCGTAAGCAAATTGCCGGGACTGGTTCGTCACCGCCTTGATCTGGCCGAACGGCACCGAATGCACAAAGCCTTTGCCGTCCCGCAGACGCACGGTGCGAATGGTCAGGCTCTCAACCGTGCCCGAGTGCCCCGTGCTGAGCACCACCCAATCGCCAATGGAAAAGGTGTCCTCGATGATGATGAACAGACCGGTAATAACGTCCTGCACCAGTTGCTGAGAGCCAAAACCAATCGCCAGACCGACCACACCCGCACCCGCCAACAGCGGCGCAACGTTAATGCCCAGGTTGGCCATGGTGGTGATGGCGCAGATCACCACCAGAATGATTTTTATCGCGTTACGCAACAGCGGCAGAATCGTCTTGATTCGCGTACTCGGCTGACGAGACGACCGATGATTGATCGGAGTTTTCAGCGCTTCCTGAATAGCTGTGTCGAGCACCACCCACAGCATCCAGGTGACCATGAAGATCAGACCAATGCTGCTCAGCGACTCACCGATGGCTCGTCCCAGGCTGTTGCTCTGGGCAAACTCGAACAGCGAAAAACCCCAGATCTGGCCGAGGATTTCAATGAACGCGACCGCCAGAACAATTCGGGCCAGCCCATGGGCCAGATTCAGCAACCGTGCTTTATAGATATGCCCACCACGCCCTTCAACGGTCGCGGGCTTGAACAGATGCTGAAAAACCGTACTCAAGAATACTGTGGCAATCAGCAATACCGTCGTGAACAACGCGCAACGTAAAGCCTTCTGACTGTCTTCGCCTGCACCGATGAGATTCACTGCGGACACCAGAATCATCAGCAGAATCGGCAGATACCACAGGTTCGAGAACACCTTCAGGGATTCTTGTAGCGCCGGTCGGGCCAAGCGGCTGCTTAGCGAACGGTTGCGTATCAGATGCGCGATAGGACGACGCACCTTGATCACCAACATGCAGAACACGACTGATGCAAACAGCCCGGTAAACACCGCAACGCTGGTGGTGACGTTGTTGCCAATCTGGCGAGCGATCTGCGGACTGGTCAAGGCGTCACTGAGGGCCGCCATGAAACCGATGACGAACAGCGGCTTGGGGCTGAAGCGGCGAATCATTCGTACTGCGGCACGCTTGTGCCCGTAGTTGAACATGACGATCACGCACAACAGCACTGACGTAGAGACGATGCCGCTACTGGTGGAGTAAGCCAGACACAGCGCCAGCGCCCGCCCCACGGAGGCCGTCAGGAAGTGGCTGGCATATAGCGTCAGCGGCAAGCTGATCAACGCGGGCAAGGTGTAGGGCAATACATAGCCAAGCAACGCCTGACTGCGTTCACGCACCTGGAAAAACGGGCGGCGGCTGAGACGCATGGCAACGAAACTGCCGAGGGTGGTCAACGCGGCGAAAGCGCCGATCCACACCACCGAGAGCATCAGGAAGTCGCCCACAACGCCCCACTTGGAACGCGAGGTCGGCTTGTTGACCAGCTTGTCCAGTTCATCGGCTGCACGGTCAGCACGAAGACGCCAGCTGTCGAGCAGGCGGCCGTCCAGTGACAGGGTTTCCTGCACATCATCGATGCTGGAACTTATCACACCAAGCAGGCCGCCCTGCACGAGGATTTCAGGCGCAGCAGGCGTTTCGGGCGTATCCGGTGCTGCGTCTGCCGAAGCAGCGGGAGCGGCAGCCGCTTGCTCGGCAGCCTGCAAATTGAAGCTGCCGGCAACGAGCAGCATGCAGAGCAGGACGATGGACTTGAAATTCAACAAAACGCGGGGCACTCCTTGATGATCAGGGCTCTCTTTATCAGGCAATAGGAACTGATTCATATACGGCGGACAAGTTCGGTTTTCGCCCGTCAATCCCATGACAACCACTGGAGAAAGCACAGCGAACCTTCCATAGGCCCCCACGTCAGAGTTGCATAAGACGTTCAGCGCGGCTGTTCGGCAAGAGGAATACCCTGATGCTCATCCATCCCCGGACACGCTACAAACCCTACAAAATGGCAGCTGGAGGTTGGGGCTCCGCCATATCGGTCATGCGTATTCTCTGGCGTGAACAGACACTACTCAAAGCGACGGGTGCACTGACCCGGCAAAACAAGCAAGGCGGCTTTGCCTGTGTCAGCTGTGCGTGGGCCAAACCCGGCAAACCCCACGCGCTGGAGTTCTGCGAAAACGGAGCGAAAGCCACAGCATGGGAATTAACCTCGCTGAAAACCGGCCCTGATTTCTTTGCCCGCCACTCAGTCACAGAGCTGCTGCAACTGCCCGACTACGACCTCGAGCAGCATGGCCGCCTGACCCACCCGATGCGCTATGACCCCGAAACTGACCGTTACCGTGAAACCTCCTGGGAGCAGGCTTACCGCGAGATAGGCGCTCAGCTAAAACAACTGGAACCGGACAGCGTCGCGTTTTATGCCTCAGGGCGTGCCTCCCTTGAGACCTCCTTCATCTACCAGATATTCGCCAGAGCTTACGGGACAAACAACCTGCCAGACAGCTCCAACATGTGCCACGAAAGCACATCGGTGGGCTTGCAGGAAAGCATTGGCGTCCCCGTAGGCACTGTTACGCTTGAGGACTTCAAGCAGACAGATTGCATCTTTTTCTTTGGGCAGAATGTAGGCAGCAACAGCCCGCGCATGCTCCATGATCTGCAAGAAGCACGCAGTCGAAATGTGCCAATCATCACGTTCAATCCCATCCGGGAAAGAGGACTGGAACGCTTCGTCAATCCTCAATCACCACTCCAGATGCTCGGTCCGGATTCGACAGTCATCAGCACCCAATACCATCAGGTAGCGATAGGCGGTGACATTGCAGCCGTCATGGGCATAGCCAAGGCATTGCTGGAAATCGACAAGACCGCACTCATCAAGGGCGAGCCGCCAGTGATTGATCAAGCGTTCATCGGCCAACATACCGAAGGCTTCGCCGACTTTGTTAATGCGGTACGTAATTGCGAATGGGACACCCTGACGGAACGCTCAGGGCTCACTCGTGGAGCCATGGAGGCGGCGGCGACAGTCTATGCCGCCAGCGAACGGGCAATAATTGTTTACGGCATGGGGATCACGCAACACCGTAAAGGGGTTGAGGCCGTACAGATGCTGGTCAACCTGCTGATGCTGCGCGGTAACATCGGCAAGCCCGGTGCGGGTATTTGCCCGGTGCGGGGTCATTCCAACGTGCAAGGTCAGCGTACCGTCGGCATCACTGAAGACCCTGGCAAGGTGCCTGTGGATAAAATTGAGACGTTGTTCGGGTTTCAGGTTCCGAAAAACAAAGGCCGTGCGACCGTGGAAACCTGTGAAGGCATCCTTGATGGCAGCGTGCGCGGCTTCATTGGTCTGGGCGGTAATTTTCTCCGGGCGATTCCCGATACCTCACGCATGGAACCTGCCTGGAAAAATCTGCAACTGAGCGTACAAATTGCCACCAAGCTCAACCGCACCCATCTGGTTACGGCGAAAAACAGTTGGCTGCTGCCGTGCCTGGGCAAAATTGAAATCGACCGCCAGAACGGGCACGAACAAAGTTATAGCACCGAAGACAGTACCGGCTGCATTCATGGCTGGAAAGGCACCAACGAACCGATCGGCGAACAATTGCGCGCCGAAACCTCGATCATTGCTGGCCTGGCGCAAGCGACACTGACAGGAACCGAGCACATAGACTGGAATGCCTGGCGCAGTGACTACAGGCAGATTCGCCAAGCCATCGCGACGGTGTACCCGGAAATTTTCCATGATATGGAAACCCGGATGTGGCAAACCGGTGGTTTTCACAAACCGATCCCGGCCATTCAGCGTGAATGGAAAACCGAGAGCGGGCGTGCCCATTTCATCACTCCACAGTCCCTTGATGAAGACAGTGACGTCAGCCCGGGATCTGATAGCCGTGATGTTCTGCAACTGATGACGCTACGCAGCAACGACCAATTCAACACCACGATCTACGGCTATGAAGATCGCTTTCGGGGCGTCAGCGGTACACGCTCGGTGATCTTCATGAATCGTAACGACATCGTGCGACTCGGCTTCACCGCAGGTGACTGGGTGTTGCTAAAAACAGCGGTGGAACCGGAAACACCGCGAGAAGCCGGGCCAATGCAAATCATCGCTTACGACATTCCCGAAGGCTGCAGCGCGGCGTATTACCCGGAATGTAATCCGTTAGTGCCGCTTTGGCACTACGCGGAACGTAGCAAGGTCCCGGCCGCCAAATCTATTCCAATCACCCTTAGCCGCGCAGAGCCAGGCTCTGCAGAACGCAAACGGGCGATCCCGAAAACGGATCAGGTGGTATAAGCGATACGATTGACAGGGTAGAACGATCGTTCTACCCTCTGATCATGAACAAGACATCGACTACAGCTGTGCGGGACAAAATCCTGCAAACCGCAGAGCAACTGATCTACACCAACGGGATTCATGCCATGGGCATGGACTTGCTCGTGCGTACTTCCGGCGTGGCACGCAAAAGCATCTACCGATATTACGCCACCAAAGAAGACGTAGCCGTGAACGCATTGAGCGCGCGCGACGTTCGCTGGATGAACTGGTTTCGCACTGAGACCGATAAGGCCACGAGCCCTGAAGCGCGAATTCTTGAAATGTTTATGGTGCTCAAGGGCTGGTTTGAATCGGAAGGCTTCCGTGGCTGCGCATTTATCAATACGGCGGGTGAAATCGGCGATGCTGAAGATCCGATCCGGCAATTGGCAAAAGCTCACAAACAGAAGCTGTTTGACTACGCGCTAGAGCTGTCCCAGCAATTGAACATCGAGCAGCCCGAAGCGCTGGCCAAACAACTGCTAATCCTGATCGACGGCGCTATCACCCTCGCCCTGGTGATGGGCGACCACAGTGCCGCTGACAGCGCCCGCGACATGGCGCAAATACTCCTGAAGTCTGCCCTGAAAAATTCTGCTCCCCCTGCAAACTGATCATCCACTGCTCGCCCAGAGGTTTTGCCATGTCATCCAGCACCGAAACCCGCCCGCCTTTGCCGCCCTTTACTCGGGAGTCTGCAATCCAGAAAGTCCGTCTGGCCGAGGATGGCTGGAATGGCCGCGATCCAGAGAAAGTCGCATTGGCCTACACACTGGACACCAAATGGCGCAACCGCACCGAATTCGCGACTAACCGTGACGAGGCCAAAGCCTTCCTGACTCGCAAATGGACAAAGGAACTGGACTACCGGTTGATCAAAGAATTGTGGGCCTTCACCGACAATCGTATCGCCGTGCGCTACGCCTACGAATGGCACGATGACTCGGGCAACTGGTTCCGCTCATACGGCAACGAAAACTGGGAGTTCGACGCAAACGGCCTGATGGCCAACCGCTTCGCCTGCATCAACGACATGCCGATCAAAGAGTCAGAGCGCAAGTTCCACTGGCCGCTGGGTCGCCGTCCGGATGATCATCCGGGGTTGTCTGAGTTGGGGTTGTAACAGAAAGCTCCGTTGCCCATGGCACCGCGCTGACTCTCCGCAAACATTGGACGTGTAGGAGCTGCCGAAGGCTGCGATTGCGGTGTCTCAGCATAACGGCTTCGCAGCCTTCGGCAGCTCCTACAAGGTGCAATCTGTCATACGCACGCCCAACAAAAAGCCCGCAGCGAATGAACGCTGCGGGCTTTTTCGTTTAGCCGGATGAAGCGAGTTGGCTAGAACGGAATATCGTCATCGAAGCTGTCGAAATCGGCGGCCGGCTGTGGCGCTTGTTGCTGTGGAGCCGGACGGGATTCGCGTTGTGGCTGCTGCTGTGGCGCGGACTGTTGTGGACGCGACTGCTGAGGACGTGGAGCGGAGTTCTGATAACCGCCGCCACCCTGGCCCTGAGGAGCGCCGTCGTTTTGTGGACGGCCGCCCAGCAGTTGCATGGTGCCCTGCATGTCGACGACGATTTCAGTCGTGTAACGCTTGATACCGTCTTTTTCCCACTCGCGGGTCTGCAGCTTGCCTTCGATGTAGACCTGGGAACCCTTGCGCAGGTATTCGCCAGCGATTTCGGCGACTTTACCGAACATCGACACACGGTGCCATTCAGTCTTTTCGACTTTCTGACCGGTCTGTTTGTCAGTCCACTGTTCGCTGGTCGCCAGACTCAGGTTGGTCACGGCATTACCGTTAGGCAGGTAGCGAACTTCGGGATCCTGGCCGCATGTGCCGACCAATATAACTTTGTTAACCCCACGGGCCATAACGTTCTCCTAGGCTTCGCACGCTTGGGTCGATGGGTTGACCATCCGTTCCAGAGACGCGCGATCCAATAGTTTTGTATCCAATTTGATATAGATGGCTGCCTCTTCGGCAACCACCACTGCATCCGTTACGCCTTCCACGGCCTTGAGTCTGTCTACCAGGCCCGCATCACGCAGGGCTTCAGGCGACAAGGGCAGACGCAGGCTCGTCACGTAAGGCGGTTCACGCATGGTCACTGCAACCGCTAGCCAGATGGCGGCCATCGCAGCCCCGCCAAGGAACACCACGTCGAGCCCGCCATGCTGGAACAACCAGCCGCCGAGTATCCCACCTGCGGCCGAACCAAGGAACTGGCTGGTGGAATAAACCCCCATCGCCGTACCTTTTCCGCCAGCCGGTGAGACTTTGCTGATCAATGACGGCAAAGACGCTTCCAGCAGGTTGAACGCGACGAAGAATACCACTGTCCCGATGACCAGTGCTCGTAACGTGTTCCCAAACTCCCAGAAGAATAGTTCAGTGAGCATCAATACGGCGACCGCGCCGATGAGCACACGCTTCATCTGACGCTTTTTCTCACCATAAATAATGAATGGGATCATTGCGAAAAATGAAATCAACAGCGCCGTGAGATAGACCCACCAGTGCTCTTCCTTGGGCAAACCGGCTTTTGTCACCAGCGCCAGCGGCAAGGCCACAAAGCTTGACATGAGCATCGCGTGCAACACGAAGATACCCAAATCCAGTCGAAGAAGATCAGGATGACGCAAGGTCGGCCCTAACGCCTGACGTGCTACTCCCGATTCCCGGTGCTGCAAGGTGACGGTATTTTTCGGCACCACGAACGCGACAATGAAAATCCCCACCAAGGCCATCGCACCGGTCGCGAGGAACAGGCCGGACAAGCCAAAGGCGCTGGTCAGGATCGGCCCTACGACCATCGCAATCGCAAAGGACAGGCCAATGGTCATGCCAATCATGGCCATTGCCTTGGTGCGATGCTGCTCCCGGGTCAGGTCCGAGAGCAAAGCCATGACCGCGGCGGAGATAGCACCGGCCCCCTGCAGGATGCGTCCGGCGATGATGCCCCAGATCGAATCCGCGCTGGCTGCCAGGACGCTGCCCAAGGCAAAAATGATCAAACCAAAATAGATAACCGGACGCCGTCCGATACGGTCGGAAATAATCCCGAAAGGAATTTGCAGGAATGCCTGGGTCAGGCCATAGGCACCGATTGCCAGACCGATCAACGCCGGGCTCGCTCCCGCCAGGTCCATGCCATAGGTCGCAAGCACGGGCAGCACCATGAACATGCCGAGCATGCGAAACGCAAATACCAGCGCAAGACCGCCTGCTGCGCGGGTCTCGCCGCCGCTCATTCTCTCGCTGTGGGGATCGTGCATGGAAAAACCTCGTGTGAACCGGCGGCGATTCTACCAGTCCCATCGATTGACGGGGTATATCGCGACGCTATGACACGCCTAGATGACACAGTCTTCATTTACGGCTAAGACAGCTATCCAGATAGTGTGCATCCATCCAGTGTTTTTCCGTATACTCCTACGTTTTCGACGCCCGCCGTGCGAGGCCATTTTGGACAAGATCCTGATTCGTGGGGCTCGAACCCACAACCTGAAGAACATTGACCTGACCCTGCCACGCGACAAGCTGATCGTCATTACCGGGCTTTCCGGTTCTGGCAAATCATCGCTGGCATTCGACACCCTGTACGCCGAAGGGCAACGGCGCTATGTCGAATCCCTGTCCGCGTATGCCCGGCAATTCCTTTCCATGATGGAAAAGCCGGACGTCGACACCATCGAAGGTCTGTCGCCGGCAATTTCCATCGAGCAAAAATCGACGTCCCACAACCCACGCTCAACCGTGGGCACCATCACCGAGATCTACGACTACCTGCGTCTGCTTTATGCACGCGTTGGGCAGCCTCGTTGCCCGGATCACGACATTCCGCTGGAAGCGCAAACCGTCAGCCAGATGGTTGACCTGGTGATGGCGCAACCTGAGGGCAGCAAATTGATGCTGCTGGCCCCGGTGATTCGTGAGCGCAAGGGCGAGCACTTGTCAGTGTTCGAAGAGCTGCGCGCACAAGGCTTCGTCCGCGCTCGGGTAGATGGCCGTTTGTGCGAACTCGATGAGCTGCCAAAGCTGGATAAACAGAAGAAGCATTCCATTGATGTGGTTGTCGACCGCTTCAAGGTGCGTGCCGATCTGCAACAGCGTTTGGCGGAATCTTTTGAGACCGCACTGAAACTGGCTGACGGTATCGCCTGGGTTGCGCCAATGGATGACGAGCCCGGCGAAGAGATGATTTTTTCTGCCCGCTTTGCCTGTCCAGTCTGCGGCCACGCCATCAGCGAGCTGGAACCCAAACTGTTTTCCTTCAACAACCCGGCTGGTGCATGTCCGACGTGCGACGGCCTGGGCGTTAAGCAGTTTTTCGATATCAAGCGTCTGGTAAACGCAGAGCTAACCCTGGCTGAAGGCGCTATACGCGGCTGGGACAGGCGAAACGTGTATTACTTCCAGATGCTTGGCTCGCTGGCCAAGCACTACGATTTCAGTCTGGAAGTACCGTTCAAGGAACTGCCAGGTGACATTCAGAAAACCCTGCTTAATGGCAGCGGCTCGCAGAATGTCGACTTTCGCTATTTGAACGATCGCGGTGACATCGTCAAACGTGCCCACCCATTCGAAGGCATCGTGCCCAACCTAGAACGTCGCTATCGGGAGACCGAATCAGCGACTGTGCGCGAAGAACTGGCCAAGTTTCTGGGCACGCAGCCTTGCCCGGATTGCCGCGGTACACGCCTGCGTCGCGAGGCGCGTCACGTATGGGTTGGCGAAAAGACGCTGCCTGCCGTTACGAACATGCCAATCGGTGATGCAACCGACTATTTCGGTGAGCTGAAGCTGACAGGACGTCGTGGTGAAATCGCTGACAAGATTCTTAAGGAGATTCGCGAGCGTCTCGAGTTCCTCGTCAACGTTGGTCTTGATTACCTGACGCTGGATCGCAGCGCTGACACGCTCTCGGGCGGTGAAGCGCAGCGTATCCGGTTAGCCAGCCAGATTGGTGCGGGGCTCGTCGGTGTGATGTACATCCTCGATGAACCCTCGATTGGCCTGCACCAGCGGGACAATGACCGGTTGTTAGGCACCCTCAAGCACCTGCGTGACATCGGCAACACGGTGATCGTAGTCGAGCACGACGAAGACGCGATTCGCCTCGCAGACTACGTGGTCGATATCGGACCGGGCGCTGGCGTGCACGGCGGGCACATCGTTGCCGAGGGGACGCCGGATGAGGTCATGTCGCACCCCGACTCACTCACTGGCAAGTATCTTTCCGGCCGGGTGAAGATCGCAGTGCCGGCCAAACGTACGCCGCGTAACAAGAAGCTTTCACTGACCCTCAAGGGTGCCCGCGGCAATAACTTGCGTAACGTCGATCTGGAAATCCCCATTGGCTTGCTGACCTGCGTGACCGGTGTTTCAGGTTCGGGCAAATCGACGCTGATCAACAACACGCTGTTCCCGCTCAGCGCGACCGCCCTGAACGGCGCGACGACGCTGGAAGCTGCGACCCACGACAGCATCAAAGGTCTGGAACACCTGGACAAGGTTGTCGACATCGATCAAAGCCCGATTGGCCGTACACCTCGCTCCAACCCGGCAACTTACACCGGTCTGTTCACGCCGATCCGCGAGCTGTTCTCCGGGGTGCCTGAATCGCGCTCCCGTGGATACGGTCCAGGGCGCTTCTCTTTCAACGTCAAAGGCGGTCGCTGCGAGGCATGTCAAGGCGATGGCCTGATCAAGGTTGAGATGCACTTCCTGCCGGATATCTACGTGCCGTGCGATGTGTGCAAGAGCAAGCGCTACAACCGCGAAACCCTTGAGATCAAATACAAGGGCAAGAGCATCCACGAAGTGCTGGAAATGACCATCGAAGAAGCACGCGAGTTCTTCGACGCGGTTCCAGCCCTGGCGCGTAAGCTCCAGACTTTGATGGATGTAGGCCTTTCATATATCAAGCTGGGGCAGTCTGCGACTACGTTGTCTGGCGGCGAAGCTCAACGGGTGAAGCTGTCCCGCGAGCTGTCCAAGCGCGATACCGGCAAAACGCTGTATATCCTCGATGAGCCGACCACAGGCCTGCACTTCGCAGATATCCAACAACTGCTGGACGTCCTGCATCGTCTGCGTGACCACGGTAATACCGTTGTGGTCATTGAGCACAACCTTGACGTGATCAAGACTGCCGACTGGCTTGTGGACCTTGGTCCGGAAGGCGGTTCCAAAGGCGGACAGATCATTGCCGTGGGTACGCCGGAGCAAGTGTCTGAAATGGAGCAATCCTACACAGGCCACTACCTCAAGCCTCTGCTGCTCAGAGACAAAGCCTGACATTGTCCAACCGCTAGAGTCAAAAAGCCCCTGTCACGTAAAGTGCAGGGGCTTTTTTATGCGGCTTGTATTGTCTACAGAATCAGAATTGCGATTGCAGGTAGTTTTCCAGGCCGATGGTCTTGATCAGACCCAGCTGCTTTTCGAGCCAGTAGGTGTGATCTTCTTCGGTATCGTTCAACTGAACACGGAGGATTTCGCGCGTTACGTAATCCTTGTGCAGCTCGCAGAGCTCAATGCCCTTGCACAGCGCAGCACGGACTTTGTATTCGAGACGCAAGTCCGCAGCGAACATCTCAGGCACTGTAGTACCAACATCGAGATCGTCCGGGCGCATGCGCGGAGTACCTTCGAGCATCAAGATACGACGCATCAGGGCATCGGCGTGCTGTGCCTCTTCTTCCATCTCGTGATTGATACGCTCATAGAGCTTGGTGAAGCCCCAGTCTTCGTACATACGCGAATGAACGAAATATTGGTCACGCGCTGCCAATTCGCCCACCAGCAGCGTATTGAGATAATCGATTACTTCCGGGTGGCCTAGCATCGCCCACGTCTCCTGCCTGAAAGTGCATAGTCTGAACCAACCGCTCGCTCAGGTCACTGTCCCAAGTGATAAAAATCGACAAAAAGCAGTGAAAAATCGGTGATCAGATACGAAAAACCGCCCAAATGAGGGCGGTTCCGGTTATCACTTAGACTTACATAAGCGATACGCCCAATGCTTTCGCAATGCCCTCGCCGTAAGCGGCATCAGCCTTATAGAAATGCTGCAACTGGCGCTGCACTACATCGTTGGAAACATCCGCCATCGTGCCTGCAATATTGTTAATCAGCAGCGCCTTCTGATCGGCACTCATCAGGTTGAACAACTTGCCCGCCTGACTGTAATAATCGCCATCTTCACGATGATCATAACGGTCAGCTGCGCCGCTCAGGGCCAGAGATGGCTCAGCATAGTGCGGAGCCTGCTTCGGTGCGTCTGAGTAGCTGTTAGGCTCGTAGTTAGGCCCTGAGCCACCGTTGGTGCCGAAAGCCATCGCACCATCACGCTGGTAGCTGTGAACCGGATTTCTGGGCGCGTTGATTGGCAAGTGCTGGTGATTGGTACCTACTCGGTAGCGATGCGCATCAGCGTACGCGAAAACGCGACCCTGCAGCATGCGATCCGGAGACAGGCCTACACCAGGGACCATGTTGCTCGGCCCGAAAGCCGCCTGTTCAACTTCGGCAAAATAGTTGAGCGGATTGCGATTGAGCTCAATCTCTCCGACCTCGATCAACGGATACTCTTTCTGCGACCACGTTTTGGTCACGTCGAAAGGGTTTTCGTGATGAGCTGCAGCCTGAGCTTCGGTCATCAACTGAATGCAAACGGTCCACTTCGGGAAATCGCCTTTTTCAATGGCGGTGAACAAGTCGCGCTGAGCGTAATCCGGATCGGTTCCGGCGATACGTGCAGCATCCGCAGGGGTCAGGTTCTTAATGCCTTGCTGGGTCTTGTAGTGCCATTTGACCCAGTGACGCTCACCAGCAGCGCTGATCAGGCTGTAGGTGTGGCTACCGAAGCCGTGCATGTGACGATAACCATCCGGAATACCGCGATCCGAAAACAGGATCGTGACCTGGTGCAACGCCTCTGGCGAATGAGACCAGAAGTCCCACATCATCTGGGCATTTTTCAGGTTGGTCTGCGGCTGGCGTTTCTGAGTGTGAATGAAGTCCGGGAATTTCAGTGGGTCACGGATGAAAAACACCGGCGTGTTATTACCCACGATGTCCCAGTTGCCTTCTTCTGTGTAGAACTTAAGCGCGAAACCGCGTGGATCGCGCTCAGTGTCAGCCGAACCACGTTCGCCACCGACAGTGGAGAAGCGCAGGAAAATTGGAGTTTGCTTACCCACTGTATTGAACAGGTTAGCGCTGGTGTATTGAGTGATGTCGCGGCTGACAGTGAAAGTACCGTGAGCGCCCGAACCTTTCGCATGTACTCGACGCTCAGGGATGTTTTCACGGTTGAAATGGGCAAGCTTCTCGATCAGATGAAAATCATCAAGCAGCAACGGTCCACGAGGACCTGCAGAGCGGGAATTCTGGTTATCAGCTACAGGTGCGCCGCTGGCGGTGGTGAGAGTCTTGGGCTGGCTCATTAACAATTTCCTCTGGCATAAACGACCGGCTAATCGGCATGGCAGGGATTATTGTCCAATCCTGTAACACAACAAAGCTTATTAAATCTTTGCCGCCAATAGCGAAAGCTAATAAGAGGTTATCCATTCCTGAAAACAAAAAACCGGGCACTAGGCCCGGTTTTTTGTTTCAGACTGACGTCTTACTCAGCGGATACAGCTTCGCCGCCAGCAGGACGATCAACCAGCTCGACATACGCCATTGGCGCGTTGTCGCCAGTGCGGAAACCGCACTTCAGGATGCGCAGATAGCCACCCTCGCGGGTTGCATAACGCTTGCCCAGATCGTTGAACAGCTTACCAACGATTGCTTTCGAACGAGTACGGTCGAAAGCCAGACGGCGGTTAGCCAGACTGTCTGTTTTAGCCAAAGTGATCAGCGGCTCAGCAACGCGACGCAGTTCTTTAGCTTTCGGCAATGTAGTTTTGATCAGCTCGTGCTCGAACAGCGACACCGCCATGTTTTGGAACATGGCCTTACGGTGGGAGCTAGTCCGGCTCAGGTGACGACCACTTTTACGATGACGCATGGTTCATTCCTTACCAAACACAACGTTCGGTGATTACGACGATCAGGCAGTCGCCTTGTCGTCCTTCTTAAGACTTGCCGGCGGCCAGTTGTCGAGGCGCATGCCGAGGGACAGACCACGGGAGGCCAGGACGTCTTTGATCTCAGTCAAGGACTTCTTGCCAAGGTTTGGAGTCTTCAACAATTCCACTTCGGTGCGCTGAATCAGGTCGCCGATGTAGTAAATGTTCTCCGCCTTGAGGCAGTTGGCCGAACGTACAGTCAGTTCCAAATCGTCAACCGGACGGAGCAGGATCGGATCGATCTCGTCTTCCTGTTCGATTACCACTGGCTCACTGTCACCTTTGAGGTCGACGAACGCAGCCAACTGCTGTTGCAGAATGGTTGCAGCGCGGCGGATAGCCTCTTCAGGATCCAGAGTACCGTTGGTTTCCAGATCAATAACCAGCTTGTCCAGGTTAGTACGCTGCTCGACACGGGCGTTTTCCACCACGTATGCGATACGGCGAACCGGGCTGAACGAAGAGTCAAGCTGCAAGCGACCAATGCTGCGGCTTTCATCTTCATCGCTCTGACGCGAGTCTGCCGGTTCATAACCACGACCACGAGCTACGGTGAGCTTCATGTTCAAGGCGCCGTTAGACGCCAGGTTAGCGATTACGTGATCGGGGTTAACGATCTCGACATCATGATCCAGCTGAATATCGGCAGCGGTAACCACCCCCGAACCCTTCTTCGACAAGGTCAGCGTAACTTCGTCTCGACCGTGCAGCTTGATAGCCAGACCTTTAAGGTTCAACAGGATTTCAATGACATCTTCCTGTACACCTTCGATGGCGCTGTACTCATGGAGTACACCGTCAATCTCGGCCTCGACTACTGCACAGCCGGGCATGGAGGACAACAGGATGCGGCGCAGCGCGTTGCCCAGGGTATGGCCAAAACCACGCTCGAGAGGCTCGAGAGTAATCTTGGCGCGGGTTGGACTGACAACCTGCACATCAATGTGGCGGGGTGTCAGGAACTCATTTACCGAAATCTGCATGGATGCACCTATTTTCTAGCCCTTACTTGGAGTAGAGCTCGACAATCAGGCTTTCGTTGATGTCGGCGGACAGATCACTGCGAGCTGGAACGTTCTTGAAAACGCCCGATTTCTTCTCAGTGTCTACTTCTACCCATTCTACGCGGCCACGTTGGGCACACAGATCGAGAGCCTGGACGATGCGCAGTTGGTTTTTGGCTTTCTCGCGGATAGCTACCACGTCACCGGCACGAACCTGATACGACGGAACGTTAACGGTTTTGCCGTTCACGCTGATCGACTTGTGCGAAACCAATTGACGGGATTCAGCACGAGTCGAGCCGAAGCCCATACGGTATACAACGTTATCCAGACGGCATTCGAGCAGTTGCAGCAGGTTCTCACCAGTAGCGCCTTTCTTGCCGGCAGCTTCTTTGTAGTAACCGCTGAATTGACGCTCGAGTACGCCATAGATACGACGAACTTTTTGTTTCTCACGCAGCTGGGTGCCGTAGTCGGACTGACGGCCACGGCGCTGGCCGTGGATACCTGGAGCTGCTTCGATGTTGCACTTGGATTCGATCGCGCGAACGCCGCTCTTCAGAAAGAGATCGGTGCCTTCACGACGAGCAAGCTTGCATTTTGGACCAATGTAACGAGCCATTTTCTACAGTCTCCTGGATTACACGCGGCGCTTCTTCGGCGGACGGCACCCGTTGTGCGGGATTGGCGTCACGTCGGTGATGCTGGCGATCTTATAGCCACAGCCGTTCAATGCACGGACAGCAGACTCACGACCTGGACCTGGACCTTTGACGTTAACGTCGAGGTTCTTCAGACCATATTCCAGCGCAGCTTGACCAGCACGTTCAGCAGCTACTTGAGCAGCGAACGGCGTGGACTTGCGAGAACCGCGGAAACCCGAACCGCCGGAGGTAGCCCAGGACAGCGCGTTACCTTGACGATCGGTGATGGTGACGATTGTGTTGTTAAAAGAAGCGTGGATGTGGGCGATGCCATCAACCACCGTCTTTTTAACTTTTTTACGAGGACGAGCAGCAGGTTTTGCCATGACTAAATTCCTGTCGTTGCGCTAATGCGATTACTTGCGGATCGGCTTACGCGGACCTTTGCGAGTACGCGCGTTAGTCTTGGTACGCTGACCGCGTACTGGAAGACCACGACGATGGCGCAGACCGCGGTAGCAGCCCAAGTCCATCAAGCGCTTGATTTTCATGTTGATTTCGCGACGCAGGTCACCTTCAGTGGTGAACTTCGCCACTTCGCCACGCAGTAGTTCAATCTGCTCGTCGCTCAGATCTTTGATCTTTGCCGCTGGGTTAACCCCAGTGGTTGCACAGATTTTATGTGCAGTGGTGCGACCAACACCATAGATGTAGGTCAGCGAGATAACAGTATGCTTGTTATCTGGAATGTTAACGCCTGCAATACGGGCCATTCAGTGGGACTCCAATTGACAGCTACCTACGCCCCGGAAGCCAAGAAATAGGGCGCGAGATAATATCGCTGTAATAACAAATAATCAACCCAGCAGCGCACTAGCTGCTGGGCTTAAGCACAGATCACACTCAGCCTTGGCGCTGTTTGTGACGTGGTTCCGCGCTGCAAATTACTCGAACAACACCTTCGCGGCGAATAATCTTGCAGTTGCGGCACAGCTTTTTCACCGATGCACGAACTTTCATTACCAGCTCCTCGAACCTTATGGGTACATCAGCGCAACATGCCGCTGCCGTAGCCCTTCAGGTTGGCTTTCTTCATCAGGGATTCGTACTGGTGCGAAACGAGGTGCGATTGTACTTGGGACATGAAGTCCATCACAACCACTACCACGATCAGCAACGAGGTCCCGCCAAGGTAGAACGGTACGTTTGCTGCAACCACCAGGAACTGGGGCAACAAGCAGACGGCCGTCATATATAGAGCACCGAACATGGTCAAGCGGGTCAGAACGCCATCAATATAGCGCGCAGACTGCTCACCTGGACGGATACCCGGAATAAAGGCACCGGACTTCTTCAGGTTTTCCGCTACGTCTTTCGGATTGAACATCAACGCCGTATAGAAGAAGCAGAAGAAAATAATCCCCGCACTAAACAGCAGAATATTCAACGGCTGACCAGGAGCGATCGACTGCGAGATGTCCTGCAACCAGCCCATACCTTCAGACTGACCAAACCAGGCACCCAACGACGCCGGAAACAGCAAAATGCTGCTCGCGAAAATAGCTGGAATAACGCCAGCCATGTTCACTTTCAGCGGCAAGTGGCTAGTCTGCGCAGCAAAAACCTTACGGCCCTGCTGACGCTTGGCGTAGTGAACAGCAATACGACGCTGACCACGCTCAATGAACACCACGAAACCGATAATCGCTACTGCCAGCAAACCGATAGCAACCAGGGCGAAGATATTGATGTCACCCATGCGTGCAGACTCGAAAGACTGCCCAATCGCTCTCGGAAGACCGGCGACGATACCTGCGAAGATCAACATCGAGATACCGTTACCAACACCGCGCTCGGTAATCTGCTCGCCTAGCCACATCATGAACATCGCACCAGCCACAAAGGTGGTGACAGCAACGAAGTGGAAGCCTATGTCTGCAGAGAACGCGACGCCCTGACCTGCCAGGCCAACGGACATGCCGATAGCTTGAACCAAGGCCAGGACAACGGTGCCGTAGCGGGTGTACTGGCTGATCTTGCGACGGCCAGCTTCCCCTTCCTTCTTCAACTGCTCCAGCTGTGGGCTGACGGCGGTCATCAATTGCATGATGATCGATGCCGAAATGTACGGCATGATCCCCAGTGCAAAAATACTCATCCGCTCCAGCGCACCGCCGGAAAACATGTTGAACAAGCTAAGAATGGTCCCCTCATTCTGTCGAAACAGGTCTGCGAGTCGCTCCGGGTTAATACCTGGAACCGGGATGTGTGCGCCTATTCGGTAGACGATAATCGCCAGGAATAGAAAACGCAGACGAGCCCAGAGTTCAGACATACCGCCTTTGCCGAGCGCAGAGAGAGCACCTTGCTTAGCCATTTATTCCTCGAACTTGCCGCCAGCTGCTTCGATAGCCGCACGCGCACCTTTGGTGGCTGCGATACCTTTGATGGTGACAGCGCGATTAACTTCGCCGGACAGCATGATTTTCACACGCTGTACGTTTTGGTTGATCACGTTGGCATCCTTCAGGGACTGCACAGTTACAACGTCGCCTTCCACTTTAGCCAGCTCGGACAAACGCACTTCTGCGCGATCCATGGCCTTCAGGGAAACGAAGCCGAATTTTGGCAGGCGACGATGCAGCGGCTGTTGACCGCCTTCAAAGCCCGGAGCAATAGTGCCACCGGAGCGGGAGGTTTGACCTTTGTGGCCACGGCCACCAGTCTTACCCAAACCGCTACCGATACCACGGCCCGGACGATGCTTTTCGCGACGGGAACCCGGCGCTGGACTCAGATCATTGAGTTTCATCGATTAACCCTCGACTCGCAGCATGTAGTAAGCCTTGTTGATCATCCCGCGATTCTCAGGAGTATCCAGTACTTCTACAGTGTGACCGATGCGACGCAGACCCAGACCTTTAACACACAGTTTGTGGTTAGGAATGCGACCGGTCATGCTTTTGATCAGCGTTACTTTAACGGTAGCCATGATCAGAAGATCTCCTTGACACTTTTGCCGCGCTTGGCAGCAATAGACTCAGGAGATTGCATAGCCTTCAAACCCTTGAAAGTGGCGTGAACCACGTTTACAGGGTTAGTCGAGCCATAGCACTTGGCCAATACGTTCTGAACACCAGCAACTTCCAACACTGCGCGCATAGCGCCGCCAGCGATGATACCGGTACCTTCAGAGGCAGGCTGCATGTACACCTTCGAAGCGCCATGGGCGGACTTCATTGCGTACTGCAGAGTAGTGCCATTCAGATCAACCTGGATCATGTTGCGGCGAGCAGCTTCCATCGCCTTCTGGATCGCAGCAGGCACTTCACGTGACTTGCCACGGCCAAAACCAACACGCCCTTTACCATCACCAACCACGGTCAACGCGGTGAAAGTGAAGATACGGCCGCCTTTTACAGTCTTTGCAACGCGGTTAACTTGAACCAGCTTCTCAATGTAGCCTTCGTCGCGTTTTTGGTCGTTATTTGACATAACTTAGAACTCCAGCCCGCCTTCACGAGCAGCATCAGCCAGCGCCTTGACGCGGCCGTGGTACTTGAAGCCAGAACGGTCGAAAGCCACTTGTGATACACCGGCGGCTTTCGCACGCTCAGCAACCAGCTGGCCAACCTTAGTGGCCGCGTCGATGTTGCCAGTGGCACCATCACGCAGTTCTTTGTCCAAAGTCGAGGCGCTCGCCAGGACTTTGCTGCCGTCGGCCGAAATGACCTGGGCATAAATGTGCTGCGAAGAGCGGTGCACGCAGAGACGCACGACTTCTAGCTCGTGCATTTTCAGGCGTGCTTTGCGAGCGCGACGCAGTCGGGTAACTTTTTTGACGGTCATTTGCTATGCCCTACTTCTTCTTGGCTTCTTTACGGCGGACGACTTCGTCTGCGTAACGCACACCTTTGCCTTTGTACGGCTCAGGACGGCGGAAGTCGCGGATCTCAGCGGCCACTTGACCAACCAACTGCTTGTCGATACCTCGGATGAAGATATCGGTCTGGTTGGGAGTCTCAGCGGTGATGCCTTCCGGCAGGTCGTAATCCACTGGGTGCGAGAAGCCAAGAGCCAGGTTCAGCACTGTGCCTTTTGCTTGCGCTTTGTAACCAACACCGACCAGCTGGAGCTTACGCTCGAAGCCTTGGCTTACGCCCTGGACCATGTTGTTAACCAGTGCACGAGTGGTGCCGGCCATTGCGCGAGTTTGTTGATCGCCATTGCGAGCAGCGAAACGCAGCTCACCAGCTTCTTCAACAATCTCAACGGACGAATGGATGTTCAGATCTAGAGTGCCTTTGGCGCCCTTCACCGAAAGCTGCTGGCCGACGAGTTTAACTTCGACGCCTGCTGGCAACTTAACGGGGTTCTTAGCTACGCGTGACATGCTTATCCCCCCTTAGAACACTGTGCAAAGCACTTCGCCGCCGACACCGGCAGCGCGCGCAGCACGATCCGTCATCACACCTTTGCTGGTGGAGACGATAGACACACCGAGGCCGCCACGAACTTTTGGCAGATCATCGACGGACTTGTACTGACGCAGGCCTGGACGGCTTACGCGCTTCACTTCTTCGATGACTGGACGGCCTTCGAAGTACTTCAGCTCGATAGACAACAGCGGTTTTGTTTCGCTGCTGATCTGATAACCCGCAATGTAACCTTCGTCTTTCAGGACTTTGGCTACAGCAACCTTCACAGTGGAAGATGGCATGCTTACGACGGGCTTTTCAGCCATCTGGGCATTACGGATACGAGTTAGCATGTCCGCTAACGGGTCCTGCATACTCATGGGCTAGACGCTCCTAATACAAAATAATTAGCCTTGCGGCTACAGCTTATCGCCGAGAATTCCGGGCAAATGAAAAACACGGGCTCAGGCGAGCCGGCAATTCTAGGCGTACCCCGGAAATGAATCAAGCCCCAATAGGGGCTTGATTCAAATTCAGGCTTGATTCCGACCAATCGCTTGCACGATAAGCCGGAACTTCGCGAGAAAGGCGTATTACCAGCTGGCTTTAACCAGACCTGGCACATCACCACGCATTGCGGCTTCACGCAGCTTGTTACGGCCAAGGCCGAACTTGCGGTAAACGCCGTGCGGACGACCAGTGATGCGGCAGCGGTTACGCATGCGCGAAGCGCTTGCGTCACGTGGCTGCTTCTGCAGAGCTACGGTAGCTTCCCAACGCGCTTCTGGACTTGCGTTCAGATCAACGATGATTGCTTTGAGCGCTGCACGCTTGGTGGCGTACTTGGCAACTGTGAGCTGACGCTTCAGCTCACGGTTCTTCATGCTCTTCTTGGCCATTTTCCTACTCCAATCAGTTGCGGAACGGGAATTTGAAAGCACGCAGCAGAGCGCGGCCTTCGTCATCGTTCTTGGCAGTGGTGGTCAGGGTAATGTCCAGACCGCGGAGAGCATCGATCTTGTCGTAGTCGATTTCCGGGAAAATGATCTGCTCTTTTACGCCCATGCTGTAGTTACCACGACCGTCGAAGGACTTGGCATTCAGGCCGCGAAAGTCACGAACCCGAGGCAGGGAGATCGAAAGCAGACGATCCAGGAATTCATACATACGATCGCGGCGCAGAGTCACTTTGACGCCGATCGGCCAACCTTCACGGACTTTAAAGCCAGCGATGGATTTCCGAGCGTAAGTCACAACGACTTTTTGACCGGTGATCTTTTCCAGGTCAGCAACAGCGTGCTCGATGACTTTTTTGTCGCCGATCGCTTCGCCCAGACCCATGTTCAGGGTGATTTTAGTAACGCGCGGAACTTCCATCACGTTCGCGAGCTTAAGTTCTTCCTTAAGCTTCGGAGCGATTTCCTTCCGGTAAATCTCTTTTAGTCGTGCCATGGTCTTCTACCTAGCAGTGTTCAAGCATCAACCGCTTTTTGGGTCGACTTGAAGACACGAATTTTCTTGCCATCTTCAACTTTGAAACCAACGCGGTCAGCCTTGTTGGTTGCGCCGTTGAAAATAGCGACGTTAGAAGCGTGCAGTGGCGCTTCTTTCTCGACGATACCGCCCTGTACGCCCGACATCGGGTTAGGCTTGGTATGACGCTTGACCAGGTTGATCCCACCAACGACCAGACGGTCGTCAGCGAGAACCTTGAGCACCTTACCGCGCTTACCTTTGTCTTTGCCGGCGATCACGATGATCTCGTCGTCACGACGAATCTTTTGCATGTCGGATCTCCTTACAGCACTTCTGGGGCGAGCGAGACGATCTTCATGAACTTCTCAGTACGAAGTTCACGGGTCACTGGCCCAAAGATACGGGTGCCGATCGGCTCTTGCTTGTTGTTCAAAAGAACAGCAGCGTTGCCATCAAAGCGGATGATGGAGCCGTCAGCACGACGAACGCCATGGCGAGTGCGGACTACAACAGCAGTCATCACTTGGCCTTTTTTCACCTTACCGCGAGGAATTGCTTCCTTGACGGTAACTTTGATGATGTCACCGATACCAGCGTAACGACGATGGGAGCCACCCAGCACCTTGATGCACATAACGCGGCGTGCGCCGCTGTTATCGGCCACATCGAGCATGGATTGAGTCTGAATCATATAATTTCTCCGACCCCTAGTCCTTAGACTTCCACAGCGCGTTCGAGAATATCAACCAGTGCCCAAGACTTGGTCTTGGCTACAGGACGAGTTTCACGAATCGTGACTTTGTCGCCGATGTGGCATTGATTGGTTTCGTCGTGCGCGTGCAGCTTAGTCGAACGCTTAACGTATTTACCGTAGATCGGGTGCTTAACGCGACGCTCGATCAGAACGGTGATGGTCTTGTCCATCTTGTCGCTGACAACACGGCCAGTCAGCGTACGGACGGTTTTTTCGGCTTCAGCCATGATTACTTACCTGCCTGCTGGTTGAGCACAGTCTTCACGCGAGCGATGTCACGCTTAACTTGCGAGAGCAGGTGAGACTGCCCCAACTGGCCAGTTGCTTTCTGCATACGCAGATTGAACTGGTCGCGCAGCAGGCCGAGCAGTTGCTCGTTCAGCTGCTGTGCTGATTTTTCACGAAGTTCATTCGCTTTCATCACATCACCGTCCGTTTAACAAAGGAGGTGGCGAGCGGCAGCTTTGCAGCAGCCAGGGCGAAAGCCTCACGCGCCAGCTCTTCAGAAACACCCTCGATTTCATACAGGACTTTGCCTGGCTGAATCTGGGCAACCCAGTACTCCACGTTACCCTTACCTTTACCCATACGAACTTCGAGGGGCTTTTTGGTTACAGGCTTGTCCGGGAATACACGGATCCAGATTTTACCGCCACGTTTAACGTGACGGGTCAGAGCACGACGCGCTGACTCAATCTGACGGGCAGTGAGACGACCACGAGCAACAGACTTCAGCGCATATTCGCCGAAGCTGACTTTGCTACCGCGCAATGCCAAGCCACGGTTGTGGCCAGTCATCTGCTTGCGGAACTTCGTACGCTTTGGTTGCAACATTTGGCGTACCCCTTACTTAGCAGCTTTTTTACGAGGCGCAGGTGCTTGTGGTTTCAGTTCTTCTTGGCGACCACCAATTACTTCGCCTTTGAAGATCCAAACCTTTACACCGATCACACCATAAGTGGTGTGAGCTTCGTAGTTGGCATAGTCGATGTCGGCACGCAGGGTGTGCAAAGGCACACGACCTTCGCGATACCATTCAGTACGTGCGATTTCAGCACCGCCGAGACGACCGCTCACTTGGATTTTGATGCCTTTGGCACCAATGCGCATGGCGTTCTGTACAGCGCGCTTCATAGCGCGACGGAACATAACGCGACGCTCCAGCTGCTGAGCTACGCTCTGCGCAACCAACATACCGTCGAGCTCCGGCTTGCGGATTTCTTCGATATTGATGTGCACAGGCACACCCATTTGCTTGGTCAGGTCCTGACGCAGTTTCTCAACATCTTCACCTTTCTTCCCGATAACGATACCAGGACGAGCAGTGTGGATGGTGATACGTGCTGTCTGAGCCGGACGATGGATATCGATACGGCTTACGGACGCGCTTTTTAGTTTGTCTTGGAGATACTCACGCACTTTCAGATCAGCGAACAAATAGTCCGCATAAGTCCGACCGTCTGCGTACCAGACGGAGGTGTGCTCCTTGACGATTCCCAGGCGAATGCCAATGGGATGTACTTTCTGACCCATCTCTTCGACTCCGTTACTTGTCAGCAACCTTGACAGTGATATGGCAAGACCGCTTGACGATGCGATCAGCACGGCCTTTGGCACGTGGCATGATGCGCTTCAGCGAACGCCCTTCGTTGACGAAAACGGTGGAGACCCGGAGGTCATCAACGTCTGCGCCTTCGTTATGCTCGGCGTTGGCTACAGCCGACTCCAGCACTTTCTTCAGGATCTCGGCAGCTTTCTTGTTGCTGAAAGCCAACAGGTTGAGCGCTTCGCCCACCTTCTTCCCGCGGATCTGGTCGGCGACCAAGCGGGTTTTCTGGGCGGAGATTCGAGCGCCCGACAACTTAGCGGCTACTTCCATCGTTCCTTACCCCTTAACGCTTGGCTTTCTTGTCTGCCACGTGCCCACGATAAGTGCGGGTACCGGCAAACTCGCCTAGTTTATGGCCGACCATGTCTTCGTTCACGAGAACTGGAACATGTTGGCGACCGTTATGCACAGCAATGGTCAGACCGACCATTTGTGGCAGGATCATCGAACGACGCGACCAGGTTTTCACCGGTTTGCGATCGTTCTTTTCCGCCGCCACTTCGATCTTCTTCAGTAGGTGAAGATCAATAAAAGGACCTTTTTTCAGAGAACGTGGCACTGTCGTATCCCTCTATTTACTTGCGACGACGGACGATCATTTTGTCGGTACGCTTATTACCACGAGTCTTCGCGCCCTTAGTCGGGAAGCCCCACGGCGATACCGGATGACGACCACCAGAGGTACGACCTTCACCACCACCATGTGGGTGATCAACCGGGTTCATGGCAACACCACGAACGGTTGGGCGAACGCCACGCCAGCGCTTAGCACCAGCTTTACCCAAGGAACGCAGGCTGTGCTCGGAGTTCGAGACTTCGCCCAGCGTTGCACGGCACTCGGAAAGCACTTTACGCATTTCACCGGAACGCAGACGCAGGGTCACGTAGACACCTTCACGAGCGATCAGCTGAGCCGAAGCACCAGCGGAACGAGCGATCTGTGCACCTTTACCTGGCTTCAATTCGATACCGTGAACGGTGCTACCAACTGGAATGTTACGCAGTTGAAGAGCGTTGCCCGGTTTGATTGGAGCCAAAGCGCCTGCAATCAGCTGATCGCCAGCACTCACGCCTTTAGGGGCGATGATGTAGCGACGCTCGCCGTCTGCGTAAAGCAGCAATGCGATGTGAGCAGTACGGTTTGGATCGTATTCAATACGCTCGACAGTGGCAGCGATGCCATCTTTGTCGTTGCGACGGAAATCGACCAGACGATAATGCTGCTTATGACCACCACCGATATGACGGGTAGTAATACGGCCATTGTTGTTACGACCACCAGACTTCGATTTTTTCTCGAGCAGCGGTGCGTGAGGAGCGCCTTTATGCAGCTCCTGGTTGACCACCTTGACCACAAAACGGCGGCCAGGGGAAGTCGGTTTGCATTTAACGATTGCCATGATGCACCCCTTCCTTACTCAGCACTGCTGCTGAAATCGAGATCTTGGCCTGGCTGAAGGGAGATAACTGCCTTCTTCCAGTCATTACGCTTGCCCAGACCGCGAGCAGTGCGCTTGCTCTTACCCAGAACATTCAGGGTAGTAACACGCTCTACTTTCACGCTGAACAGGCTTTCGACGGCCTTCTTGATTTCCAGCTTGGTTGCGTCAGTAGCAACCTTGAAAACGAACTGACCTTTTTTGTCTGCAAGAACCGTAGCCTTTTCGGAAACATGCGGGCCAAGCAGAACTTTAAATACGCGTTCCTGGTTCATCCCAGCAGCTCCTCGAATTTCTTCACGGCCGACACAGTGATCAACACTTTGTCGTATGCGATCAGACTAACTGGATCGGAACCTTGTACGTCACGTACATCTACGTGCGGCAGGTTGCGAGCAGCCAGGTACAGATTCTGGTCAACAGCGTCAGACACGATCAGGACGTCAGTCAGGCCCATGCCAGTCAGCTTGTTCAGCAGATCTTTGGTTTTCGGTGCTTCAACAGCGAAGTCCTGAACCACGACCAGACGATCAGTACGAACCAGTTCAGCAAGGATGGAGCGCAAAGCTGCGCGATACATCTTCTTGTTGAGCTTCTGAGAGTGGTCCTGAGGACGTGCTGCGAAAGTGGTACCACCGCCACGCCAGATTGGGCTACGGATAGTACCGGCACGAGCACGGCCAGTACCCTTCTGACGCCATGGGCGCTTACCGCCACCACGAACATCGGAACGGGTCTTTTGCTGCTTGGTGCCCTGACGACCGCCAGCCATGTAGGCTACGACTGCCTGGTGTACCAGTGTCTCGTTGAACTCGCCGCCAAATGTCAGTTCGGAAACTTCGATTGCTTGAGCGTCATTTACATTTAATTGCATGTCAGCTTCCCCTTAACCGCGAGCCTTGGCTGCTGGACGTACAACCAGGTTGCCGCCAGTAGCGCCAGGAACAGCGCCCTTGACCAACAACAGATTGCGTTCAGCGTCCACGCGCACTACTTCCAGGGACTGCACGGTCACGCGCTCAGCGCCCATATGACCGGACATTTTTTTGCCCTTGAATACACGACCAGGAGTCTGGCACTGGCCGATAGAGCCTGGGACGCGGTGGGATACGGAGTTACCGTGGGTGTTATCTTGCCCGCGGAAATTCCAACGCTTGATCGTACCCTGGAAGCCTTTACCCTTGGACTGACCGGTTACATCAACCAGTTGACCAGCAGCGAAGATTTCAGCGTTGATCAGGTCGCCTGCTTGGTACTCGCCTTCTTCAAGACGGAATTCCATGACGGCACGACCAGCGGCAACGTTCGCTTTAGCGAAGTGGCCAGCTTGAGCAGCTGTAACACGCGAAGCACGACGCTCGCCTACAGTGACTTGCACTGCACGATAGCCATCGGTCTCTTCAGTTTTGAACTGGGTGACGCGATTCGGCTCGATCTCAATGACCGTAACCGGAATGGAGACACCTTCTTCGGTGAAAATACGGGTCATACCGCATTTACGACCGACTACACCAATAGTCATGTTGTAAACCTCATGAGTGTACGGGGCTTTCACCCGCTATGGCCGCCCATTTCAGAGCGTTACACGACTAAGACCCAAGTCTTAGCCGAGGCTGATCTGCACTTCCACACCGGCTGCAAGATCAAGCTTCATAAGCGCGTCAACGGTTTTATCCGTTGGCTGGACGATGTCCAGAACGCGTTTATGAGTACGGATCTCGTACTGGTCGCGCGCGTCTTTGTTGACGTGCGGAGAAACCAGAACGGTGAACCGCTCTTTACGTGTCGGCAGTGGGATTGGACCACGCACCTGAGCACCAGTACGTTTCGCGGTTTCCACGATTTCCTGGGTGGATTGGTCGATCAGGCGATGGTCAAAAGCCTTCAACCTGATACGGATTTGCTGGTTTTGCATTGGATTCAGACTCCAGATTGCTGTTCCCACCGAGCGCAATACGCCCGTTAAAAGGAGGCGCAATTCTATAGACGAGGTAACGGGGTGTCAACCCAATAAAAAAAGCCCCCGCAAGCGGAGGCTTTTTTTCAAATCATTGCTTACGCGATGATTTTGGCTACGACGCCGGCGCCGACGGTACGACCGCCTTCACGAATTGCGAAACGCAGACCATCTTCCATTGCGATTGGCTTGATCAGGGTAACGCTAACTTTCACGTTATCACCTGGCATAACCATCTCAACGCCTTCCGGCAGTTCGCAGCTACCAGTTACGTCGGTAGTACGGAAGTAGAACTGTGGACGGTAGCCCTTGAAGAAAGGAGTGTGGCGACCGCCTTCTTCTTTGCTCAGAACGTAGATTTCAGCTTCGAACTGAGTGTGCGGCTTAACAGTGCCTGGCTTAACCAGAACCTGACCACGCTCAACGTCGTCACGCTTGGTGCCACGCAGCAGAACGCCACAGTTCTCACCAGCACGACCTTCGTCCAGCAGCTTGCGGAACATCTCAACGCCAGTGCAAGTAGTTTTAGTGGTGTCACGCAGACCCACGATCTCTACTTCTTCCTGGATTTTGACGATACCACGCTCAACACGACCGGTAACAACAGTACCGCGACCCGAGATCGAGAATACGTCTTCGATTGGCATCAGGAACGGCTTGTCGATAGCACGAACTGGTTCTGGGATGTAGCTATCCAGAGTTTCAACCAGTTTCTTAACGGCAGTAGTGCCCATCTCGTTGTCGTCTTGGCCGTTCAGAGCCATCAGAGCAGAACCGATGATGATCGGGGTGTCGTCACCTGGGAAGTCGTAAGTGCTCAGCAGATCGCGCACTTCCATCTCAACCAGTTCCAGCAGCTCTGCGTCGTCAACCATGTCAGCCTTGTTCAGGAAGACAACGATGTACGGAACGCCAACCTGACGGGACAGCAGGATGTGCTCGCGAGTCTGAGGCATCGGGCCATCAGCAGCCGAACAAACCAGAATAGCGCCGTCCATCTGAGCAGCACCAGTGATCATGTTTTTTACGTAGTCGGCGTGACCTGGGCAGTCAACGTGCGCGTAGTGGCGAACGGCCGAATCGTACTCAACGTGAGCAGTGTTGATGGTGATACCACGAGCCTTTTCTTCTGGCGCGCTGTCGATTTTATCGAAGTCGACTTTAGCCGAACCGAAAACTTCGGAGCAAACGCGAGTCAGAGCAGCAGTCAGAGTGGTTTTACCGTGGTCGACGTGACCGATGGTGCCAACGTTGACGTGCGGTTTGTTACGTTCAAATTTTTCTTTAGCCACGACAGTGAACTCCTAGCCTAAAGGGGCTGAAATCAGCCTTGTTTTTTAACGATAGCTTCGACGACATTCGACGGAGCTTCGGAGTATTTGGAGAATTCCATAGAGTAGCTCGCGCGACCCTGGGACATGGAGCGAACGTCGGTCGCATAACCGAACATCTCACCCAACGGTACTTCGGCGCGAATCACTTTGCCAGAAACCGTATCTTCCATACCCTGGATCAGACCGCGACGACGGTTCAGGTCACCCATCACGTCGCCCATGTAGTCCTCAGGTGTAACAACTTCAACCTTCATGATCGGCTCAAGTACAACACCGCCACCCTTGGTAGCAAGTTGCTTGGTCGCCATGGAGGCTGCCACCTTAAACGCCATCTCGTTGGAGTCGACGTCGTGGTAAGAACCATCGAAAACGGTAGCCTTCAGGCCGATCAGCGGATAGCCGGCAACAACACCGTTCTTCATCTGCTCTTCGATACCCTTCTGGATAGCAGGGATGTATTCCTTAGGAACAACACCACCCACTACTTCGTTTACGAATTGCAGACCTTCCTGACCTTCGTCAGCAGGAGCAAAACGGATCCAGCAATGGCCGAACTGACCACGACCGCCGGACTGACGAACGAACTTGCCTTCGATCTCACAAGCCTTCGTGATTTTCTCACGATAGGAAACCTGTGGTTTACCGATGTTGGCTTCAACGTTGAACTCACGGCGCATCCGGTCAACCAGGATGTCCAAGTGCAACTCGCCCATGCCAGAGATGATCGTTTGACCAGTCTCTTCATCAGTTTTTACACGGAAAGACGGGTCTTCCTGAGCAAGCTTGCCCAGAGCGATACCCATTTTTTCCTGGTCATCCTTGGTCTTAGGCTCAACGGCAACCGAAATAACCGGCTCCGGGAAGTCCATACGAACCAGAATGATTGGCTTGTCAGCCGAGCAGAGGGTATCACCAGTGGTGACGTCCTTCATGCCGATCAGAGCCGCGATGTCACCAGCGCGAACCTCTTTGATCTCTTCACGTGTGTTCGCGTGCATTTGCACCATACGACCAACACGCTCTTTCTTGCCTTTAACCGAGTTGATCACGCCGTCGCCGGAGCTCAACACGCCCGAGTAAACACGAGCAAAGGTCAAAGTACCCACGAATGGGTCGGTAGCGATCTTGAACGCCAGAGCCGAGAACGGCTCGTTGTCGTCTGCATGACGCTCCATTTCAACAGTCTCGTCATCCGGGTCTGAACCCTTGATGGCAGGAATGTCTACAGGCGCAGGCAGGTACTTGATCACTGCGTCGAGAACCAGGGGAACACCCTTGTTCTTGAAGGAAGAACCGCAAACTGCCAGAACGATTTCGCCAGCGATCGTACGCTGACGCAAAGCGCCTTCGATTTCCGCGATGGTGAGTTCTTCACCTTCGAGGTATTTGTTCATCAGCTCTTCGTTGGCTTCAGCGGCAGCTTCAACCATGTTGCTGCGCCACTCGTCAGCCAGCTCTTGCAGCTCAGCCGGGATAGCTTCGCGACGAGGGGCCATGCCCTTGTCAGCGTCATCCCAGTAAACAGCTTCCATGGTCATCAGATCGATCTGACCCTGGAAATTGTCTTCAGAACCGATAGCCAACTGGATCGGCACCGGAGTGTGACCCAGACGCTGCTTGATCTGACCGATCACGCGCAGGAAGTTCGCACCAGCACGGTCCATCTTGTTTACATAAACAAGACGTGGAACGCCGTATTTGTTGGCTTGACGCCATACGGTTTCCGACTGAGGCTCAACACCCGACGTACCGCAGAACACAACGACCGCGCCATCGAGTACGCGCAGGGAGCGCTCTACTTCAATGGTGAAGTCAACGTGACCCGGAGTATCGATGATGTTGAAGCGATGTTTCTCGAACTGCTTGACGGAGCCAGCCCAGAATGCCGTCGTAGCAGCGGAAGTAATGGTAATACCCCGCTCCTGCTCTTGCACCATCCAGTCCATGGTCGCGGCGCCATCATGCACCTCGCCCATTTTGTGGTTTACGCCAGTGTAAAAAAGGACGCGCTCAGTGGTGGTGGTTTTACCAGCATCCACGTGAGCAACGATACCGATGTTACGGTAGCGGTTAATCGGAGTAGTACGAGCCATAAAGCCCTCGCAAAATTAGTGACGCTGAAATTAGAAGCGGTAGTGCGAGAAAGCTTTGTTAGCTTCAGCCATACGGTGCACGTCTTCACGCTTCTTAACTGCAGCACCTTTACCTTCAGCGGCGTCCAGCAGTTCGCCAGCCAAACGCAGAGCCATAGACTTCTCACCGCGCTTGCGCGCGAAGTCTACCAGCCAGCGCATTGCCAATGCATTACGACGGGACGGACGAACTTCGACCGGAACCTGGTAAGTAGCACCGCCTACACGGCGCGACTTTACTTCGACCAGCGGAGCGATGGCGTCGAGAGCTTTCTCGAAGATTTCCAGGGGATCGCTGTTCTTGCGTTCTTTAACCTTTTCCAGCGCGCCATAAACGATACGCTCGGCAACGGCTTTTTTGCCGCTTTCCATTACGTGGTTCATGAACTTGGCCAGAATTTGGCTTCCGTATTTTGGATCGTCAAGCACTTCGCGCTTGGCTGCTACGCGTCTTCTTGGCATGGATAAGCCCTCAAACGGTCTTCAGGTAGCTCGGGACCACCACTCACTCTGGAGTGCGCCCGACCTTACTCTTATCGACTCAGAAAAATAGAAATCTGCAATTTGTCACAGGAAGCCAAATACTACTTAGGCTTCTTGGTACCGTACTTCGAACGACCCTGGTTACGACCCTTAACGCCGGAAGTATCCAAAGAACCGCGAACGGTGTGATAACGAACACCTGGCAAGTCTTTTACACGACCGCCACGAATCAGTACCACGCTGTGCTCTTGCAGGTTGTGACCTTCACCACCGATGTACGAGGAAACCTCGAAACCGTTGGTCAGGCGCACACGGCATACTTTACGCAGTGCCGAGTTAGGTTTTTTCGGCGTGGTGGTATACACACGAGTGCATACGCCACGACGTTGCGGGCAGTTCTGCAGCGCAGGTACGTCGGATTTCTCGACGATACGCTTGCGCGGCTGACGTACCAGCTGGTTGATAGTTGCCATCTACTAGCTCCACTGTTGTCTTGCGACGCTATTGTCTTGCAAGAAAAGCAAAATGGCAGGACGCGAGTCCCGCCAAATTTAGGGGTACAAGAGTCTAAAGAGGATCCTGTCCCCAGTCAAGACAAAGCCCCGACGTCCTTTCTCGTCCAGCGACAGAATTTATCTGCCGCTTGATGAGCCAGGAGGCCGAGGCCTTACCCTTTAGTTACCGCTTGAGTTCAACGCTTCAGTCAATGCTGCTTCGACTTCGCTCGCGCTCACGCGCAACGGTTTGTCTACTTCACGGCGACGCTTGCGCTCGCTGTGATAAGCCAGACCTGTACCAGCCGGGATCAAACGACCCACAACCACGTTTTCCTTCAGACCGCGCAGATAGTCGCGCTTGCCTGTTACTGCTGCTTCGGTCAGTACACGGGTTGTCTCTTGGAAAGACGCCGCGGAAATGAACGACTCAGTGGACAACGAAGCCTTGGTGATACCCAGCAGTACACGGGTGAACTTGGAAACAAATTTCTCTTCCGCGTTCAGACGCTCGTTCTCGACCAGTACGTGAGTCAGCTCCATCTGATCACCTTTGATAAAGGTGGAATCGCCAGATTCGGAGATTTCAACTTTACGCAACATCTGACGCAGGATGGTCTCGATGTGCTTGTCGTTGATCTTCACGCCCTGCAGACGGTAAACGTCCTGGATCTCGTTAACGATGTACTTGGCCAGCGCACTTACACCCAGCAGACGCAGGATATCGTGTGGATCGCTAGGACCGTCAGAGATAACTTCGCCGCGGTTAACCTGTTCGCCTTCAAAGACGTTCAGGTGGCGCCACTTCGGAATCAGCTCTTCGTACGGATCGCTGCCATCGTTCGGGGTAATAACCAGACGACGCTTGCCTTTGGTTTCTTTACCGAATGCAATCGTACCGCTGACCTCTGCAAGGATCGACGCCTCTTTCGGACGACGAGCTTCGAACAAATCGGCAACACGCGGCAGACCACCGGTGATGTCTCGAGTCTTCGATGTTTCTTGCGGGATACGGGCGATAACATCACCGATCGCAACCTGCACACCATCCGCGACACCAACGAGTGCGTTAGCTGGCAGGAAGTACTGTGCAGGAACATCGGTTCCTGGCAGCAACAGATCCTTACCATCAACACCAACCATTTTCACAGCAGGGCGAATATCTTTGCCAGCTGCTGGACGGTCTTTGGCATCCAGAACTTCAATGTTGGTCATACCGGTCAATTCGTCTGTCTGACGCTTGATCGTGATGCCTTCTTCCATGCCCACGTAGGTCACGGTACCTTTCATTTCGGTAACGATTGGGTGAGTGTGCGGATCCCACTTGGCCACGATCGAACCTGCGTCGACCTTGTCGCCTTCCTTCACCGAAATCACTGCACCGTAAGGCAGCTTGTAACGCTCACGCTCACGACCGTAATCATCAGCGATGGCCAGCTCGCCCGAACGGGACACAGCTACCAGGTGACCGTCTACTCGCTCAACGTGTTTCAGGTTATGCAGGCGAACAGTACCGCCGTTTTTCACCTGAACGCTGTCAGCAGCAGAGGTCCGGCTTGCCGCACCACCGATGTGGAACGTACGCATGGTGAGCTGGGTACCCGGCTCACCGATGGACTGGGCAGCAATTACGCCGACCGCTTCACCGATGTTTACCTGGTGACCACGAGCCAGATCACGGCCGTAGCACTTGGCGCAGATGCCGTAACGGGTTTCACAACTGATCGGCGAACGAACGATTACTTCGTCGATGCTATTCAGCTCGATGAACTCAACCCACTTCTCGTCTACCAGCGTACCGGCAGGCACGATGACTTCGTCGGTGCCAGGCTTGAATACGTCACGGGCGATTACTCGACCCAGTACGCGCTCACCCAACGGCTCAACAACGTCACCGCCTTCAATGTGCGGAGTCATCAGCAGACCGTGTTCGGTACCGCAGTCAACTTCGGTAACAACCAGATCCTGGGCAACGTCAACCAGACGACGAGTCAGATAACCGGAGTTAGCTGTCTTCAACGCGGTATCCGCAAGACCCTTACGAGCACCGTGAGTAGAGATGAAGTACTGAAGTACGCTCAAGCCTTCACGGAAGTTCGCAGTGATCGGCGTCTCAATGATCGAGCCATCCGGCTTGGCCATCAGACCACGCATACCCGCCAGCTGACGAATCTGTGCAGCCGAACCCCGTGCACCGGAGTCAGCCATCATGTACATCGAGTTGAAGGATTCTTGATCAACTTCGACGCCGTGACGGTCGATAACGCGCTCTTTGGACAGGTTCGACATCATCGCTTTCGAGACTTCGTCGTTCGCCTTGGACCAAAGGTCGATCACCTTGTTGTACTTCTCGCCCTGAGTTACCAGGCCCGAAGCGTACTGGCTTTCGATCTCTTTAACTTCTTCAGTAGCCGCGTCGATGATCCGAGCTTTTTCATCAGGGATAACGAAGTCGTTAACACCAATGGAAACACCCGAAATAGTCGAGTAAGCAAAACCGGTGTACATCAACTGGTCAGCGAAGATAACGGTCTCTTTCAAACCAACCACGCGGTAGCACTGGTTGATCAGCTTGGAGATCGCCTTTTTCTTCATTGGCTGGTTGACCACGTCATACGAAAGGCCAGCCGGAACCACCTGGAACAACAGCGCACGGCCGACAGTGGTGTCGACGATACGGGTGTTCTTGACGCTGCCACCATCACGATCGTTGATCGTTTCGTGGATCCGGACTTTAACCTTGGCATGCAGCGCGGCTTCGCCGGCGCGGAATACACGGTCGACTTCCTGCAGATCCGCGAACACACGACCTTCGCCTTTGGCGTTGATCGCTTCACGAGTCATGTAGTACAGACCCAATACAACGTCCTGCGAAGGAACGATGATTGGCTCACCGTTGGCTGGGGACAGAATGTTGTTGGTCGACATCATCAACGCACGCGCTTCGAGCTGGGCTTCCAGCGTCAGCGGTACGTGTACGGCCATCTGGTCGCCGTCGAAGTCGGCGTTGTACGCAGCACAGACCAGAGGGTGCAGCTGGATAGCTTTACCTTCGATCAGTACCGGTTCAAAAGCCTGGATGCCCAGACGGTGAAGCGTTGGCGCACGGTTCAGCAGCACTGGGTGTTCGCGGATAACTTCTGCGAGAACGTCCCAGACTTCCGGCAGCTCGCGCTCAACCATCTTCTTGGCAGCTTTGATGGTCGTGGCGAGGCCACGCATTTCCAGCTTGCCAAAAATGAAAGGCTTGAACAGCTCGAGAGCCATTTTCTTCGGCAGACCGCACTGGTGCAGACGCAGGGTCGGACCAACGGTAATTACCGAACGACCCGAGTAGTCAACACGCTTACCGAGCAAGTTCTGACGGAAACGACCCTGCTTACCCTTGATCATGTCAGCCAGGGATTTCAGAGGACGCTTGTTCGAGCCAGTGATGGCGCGACCGCGACGGCCGTTGTCGAGCAGAGCATCGACAGCTTCCTGCAACATACGCTTTTCGTTGCGCACGATGATGTCCGGAGCGGACAGATCAAGCAGACGCTTCAAACGGTTGTTACGGTTGATCACTCGACGATAAAGATCGTTGAGGTCAGAAGTCGCGAAGCGACCACCGTCCAGCGGAACCAATGGACGCAAATCTGGCGGCAGAACCGGCAGAACGGTCAAAACCATCCACTCAGGCAGGTTACCCGACCCCTGGAAGGCTTCCATCAGCTTCAGACGCTTGGACAGCTTCTTGATCTTGGTTTCGGAGTTGGTTTGCGGAATTTCTTCACGCAGACGACCAATCTCATGCTCCAGATCGATAGCGTGCAGGAGCTCACGAACGGCTTCAGCACCCATGCGGGCGTCGAAGTCATCACCGAACTCTTCCAGCGCTTCGAAGTACTGCTCATCATTCAGCAGCTGACCTTTTTCAAGGGTGGTCATGCCTGGATCGATTACGACATAGCTCTCGAAATAGAGAACACGTTCGATATCACGCAGGGTCATGTCCATCAGCAAGCCGATACGGGACGGCAGTGATTTCAGGAACCAGATGTGGGCAACAGGCGATGCCAGTTCGATGTGAGCCATACGCTCACGACGGACCTTGGCCAGTGCAACTTCAACGCCGCACTTCTCGCAGATCACACCACGGTGTTTCAGGCGCTTGTACTTACCGCACAGGCACTCGTAATCCTTGACCGGACCAAAGATCTTGGCGCAGAACAAGCCGTCACGTTCAGGTTTGAACGTACGGTAGTTGATGGTTTCCGGCTTTTTAACTTCACCGAACGACCACGAACGGATCATCTCAGGCGATGCCAATCCAATACGGATGGCGTCGAACTCTTCGACTTGACCCTGGTTTTTCAGCAAATTCAGTAGGTCTTTCAAGGCCTTTCCTCCTGGCGGAGCAGAGGGCAGTCATACCGACCCACCCTCGATTCGCGTCACGTGTTATTCGGTTTCCAGATCGATATCGATGCCGAGCGAACGGATTTCTTTGATCAACACGTTGAAAGACTCGGGCATGCCCGGCTCCATACGGTGATCGCCATCCACGATGTTTTTGTACATCTTGGTACGGCCGTTCACATCGTCCGACTTCACTGTGAGCATTTCCTGCAGAGTGTAGGCCGCGCCGTATGCTTCCAGCGCCCACACCTCCATCTCCCCGAAACGCTGACCACCGAACTGAGCCTTACCACCCAGCGGCTGCTGGGTAACGAGGCTGTAAGAACCAGTGGAACGCGCATGCATCTTGTCGTCCACCAAGTGGTTCAGCTTCAGCATGTACATGTAGCCAACAGTAACCGGACGCTCAAACTTGTTGCCGGTGCGACCATCGAACAGCTGCATCTGGCCGCTCTCTGGCATATCTGCCAGTTTCAGCATTGCCTTGATTTCAACTTCCTTGGCACCGTCGAACACTGGCGTAGCCATTGGCACACCATTACGCAGGTTCTTCGCCAGATCCAGGATTTCTTTATCGCTAAAGTCCTCCAGCTTCTCTTGACGGCCACCGATCTCGTTATAGATCTCGGTCAGGAACTTACGCAGTTCAGCAACTTTACGCTGCTCCTCGAGCATGCGGTTGATCTTCTCGCCCAAGCCCTTGGCCGCCAGGCCCAGGTGAGTTTCGAGAATCTGACCAACGTTCATACGCGAAGGTACGCCCAACGGGTTGAGAACGATATCGACCGGCGTGCCATTGGCATCGTGCGGCATATCCTCAACCGGCATGATCACGGAGACCACACCCTTGTTACCGTGACGACCGGCCATCTTGTCGCCCGGCTGGATGCGACGACGGATTGCCAGGTAAACCTTGACGATTTTCAGAACGCCTGGAGCCAGGTCATCGCCCTGCTGCAGCTTGCGTTTCTTGTCTTCGAACTTGTCATCCAGAAGACGGCGACGATCAACGATGTAAGCCTGAGCTTTCTCGAGCTGCTCGTTCAGAGCATCTTCAGCCATGCGCAGTTTGAACCACTGGCCGTGCTCAAGACCGTCGAGAACTTCGTCGGTGATGTCCTGGCCTTTCTTCAAGCCAGCGCCGCCTTCGACCTTACGGCCAACCAGAGCGGAACGCAGACGTTCGAAAGTAGCGCCTTCAACGATACGGAACTCTTCGTTCAAGTCCTTGCGGATCTCGTCCAGCTGAGTCTTCTCGATGGACAGTGCGCGAGCGTCACGCTCAACACCATCACGGGTGAAGACCTGAACGTCAATGACAGTACCTTTGGTACCGGTAGGTACGCGCAGGGATGTGTCTTTAACGTCGCTTGCCTTCTCACCGAAGATAGCGCGCAGCAGTTTTTCTTCTGGCGTGAGTTGGGTCTCGCCTTTAGGCGTGACCTTACCTACCAGAATGTCGCCAGCACCAACCTCGGCACCTACGTAAACGATACCGGCTTCGTCCAGTTTGTTCAGTGCAGCTTCACCCACGTTCGGGATGTCTGCAGTGATTTCTTCAGGCCCAAGCTTGGTGTCACGCGCCACACAGGTCAGTTCCTGAATGTGGATCGTGGTGAAACGATCTTCCTGAACAACACGCTCAGATAGGCAGATGGAGTCTTCGAAGTTGAAGCCGTTCCACGCCATGAACGCGATGCGCATGTTCTGACCCAGAGCCAGCTCACCCATATCGGTGGACGGACCATCAGCCATGATGTCGCTACGCTCAACACGATCACCTTTGCTCACCAGCGGACGCTGGTTGATGCAGGTGTTCTGGTTGGAGCGGGTGTACTTGGTCAGGTTGTAGATGTCGACACCAGCTTCACCGGTTTCAACTTCATCATCAGCAACACGAACCACGATACGGCTTGCATCAACAGAGTCGATAACGCCGCCACGACGAGCCACGACGCAAACGCCGGAGTCGCGAGCCACGTTGCGCTCCATGCCAGTACCTACCAGCGGCTTGTCAGCACGCAGAGTAGGAACAGCCTGACGCTGCATGTTGGAACCCATCAACGCACGGTTGGCGTCGTCGTGCTCGAGGAACGGGATCAGCGAGGCCGCAACCGAAACTACCTGCTTCGGCGATACGTCCATCAATGTCACGTCTTCTGGAGCCTTGACGGTGAACTCGTTCAAGTGACGTACAGCAACCAGCTCGTCGATCAGGACCTTCTTGTCGTTCATCGCCGCAGAAGCCTGGGCGATGACGTGGTCGGCCTCCTCAATTGCAGAGAGGAAAACGATTTCGTCAGTTACCAGAGCGTCTTTAACAACACGGTACGGGCTCTCGAGGAAGCCGTACTGGTTGGTGCGCGCATAAGCAGCCAAGGAGTTGATCAGACCGATGTTCGGACCTTCCGGCGTCTCAATCGGGCATACACGACCGTAGTGAGTCGGGTGTACGTCACGAACTTCAAAGCCAGCACGCTCACGAGTCAGACCACCAGGGCCGAGTGCAGATACACGACGCTTGTGCGTGATCTCGGACAGCGGGTTGTTCTGGTCCATGAACTGGGAAAGCTGGCTGGAACCAAAGAACTCTTTAACCGCTGCGGCAACTGGCTTGGCGTTGATCAGATCCTGAGGCATCAGGCCTTCACTTTCTGCCATCGACAGACGCTCTTTGACTGCACGCTCAACACGTACCAAGCCAACGCGGAACTGGTTTTCAGCCATTTCGCCAACACAACGAACACGACGGTTACCCAAGTGGTCGATGTCGTCGACGATGCCTTTACCGTTACGGATATCAACCAGCGTCTTGAGAACGGCGACGATATCTTCTTTGCACAGAACGCCAGAGCCTTCGATCTCGGTGCGACCGATGCGACGGTTGAACTTCATCCGGCCTACAGCAGAGAGGTCATAGCGCTCCGGACTGAAGAACAGATTGTTGAACAGGGTTTCTGCTGCGTCCTTGGTAGGCGGCTCGCCTGGACGCATCATGCGGTAGATCTCGACCAGAGCTTCGAGCTGATTGCTGGTCGAATCGATTTTCAGCGTATCCGAAACAAATGGACCGCAGTCGATATCGTTGGTGTACAACGTTTCGATACGAACGACCTGCGCCTTGGCGACTTTAGCCAGGATCTCGGTGTTCAGCTCGGTGTTGCACTCAGCAATGATCTCGCCAGTGGCTGGATGCACGATTACCTTGGCAGTGGTGCGACCCAGGACGTAGTCCAAAGGCACTTCCAGTTGCTTGATACCGGCTTTTTCCAGCTGGTTGATATGACGAGCAGTAATACGGCGACCTTGCTCGACAATAACCTTGCCTTTGTCATCCAGGATATCCAGGACGGCAATTTCACCGCGCAGACGCTGAGGAACCAGTTCCAGACTGAGATTCTCACCGTGAACGTGGAACACGTTGGTGGTGTAGAAAGCATCCAGGACTTGTTCTGTCGTGTAGCCAAGCGCGCGCAGCAATACCGAAGCAGGCAGCTTGCGACGACGGTCGATACGGACGAATACACAGTCCTTTGGATCGAACTCGAAGTCCAGCCACGAACCACGGTAAGGAATGATGCGAGCGGAATAAAGCAGCTTGCCGGAGCTGTGCGTCTTGCCGCGGTCGTGGTCAAAGAACACGCCCGGGGAACGGTGCAGCTGGGAAACGATAACGCGCTCGGTACCATTGATAACAAAGGTGCCGTTCTCAGTCATCAGGGGGATTTCACCCATGTAGACTTCTTGCTCTTTGATGTCCTTGATCGCTTTGTTCGACGATTCTTTGTCGAAAATGATCAAACGGACTTTTACTCGCAGAGGTACAGCGTAAGTCACACCGCGCAGCACGCACTCTTTGACATCAAATGCCGGTTCGCCCAAGCGATAACCTACATACTCCAGCGCAGCATTGCCGGAGTAGCTGATGATCGGGAAAACGGATTTGAAGGCTGCATGCAGACCGACGTCGCGGAACTGATCTTTGGTAGCTCCCGCTTGCAGGAATTCGCGATACGAATCCAGCTGGATGGCCAGGAGATACGGCACATCCATTACGTCCGGCAACTTGCTAAAGTCCTTGCGGATACGTTTTTTCTCAGTATATGAGTAAGCCATCAGCGTTCCCCAGCTTGGTCACCTGCTTGTTTGGCTCCTCCCGACGGGAGCAGCCAGAAAATCGTGCAAACCCCTTGGTTTGCGCCACCATTCCGGTGGTTTTACACATTATGGATGCCGGCCGAGCCAGTCATCTATAACGGAAAAAGGCCGGTGGCAAGAGCCACCAGCCATCAGCCTTTCGCTTAACGCTTGGGCTGGACACTCAAGGTCGATACTTACTTCAGCTCGACTTTAGCGCCTGCTTCTTCCAGCGTAGCTTTGGCTTTGTCAGCAGCGTCTTTCGCCACTGCTTCCAGAACCATACCTGGTGCGCCGTCAACTACAGCCTTGGCTTCTTTCAAGCCCAGACCGGTCAGCTCACGTACAGCCTTGATGACGTTAACTTTCTTCTCGCCAGCTTCCAGCAGCATGACGTTGAATTCAGTTTGCTCTTCAACAACAGCGGCAGCAGCAGCTGGACCAGCAGAAGCAGCAGCGGCAGTAACACCGAACTTTTCTTCGAATGCTTTGATCAGCTCAACAACCTGCAGAACGGACATTTCGCCAACTGCGTTGAGGATATCGTCTTGAGAGATAGACATGAATCTAATTCCTGAATTGGGGGACGGCCTACGCGACCATCGAAATAAACAAAAATACGCGAAAGAAGGTACGGAGCCTTAGGCTGCGGTAGCTTCTTTTTGGTCGCGAATAGCCGCCAGAGTACGAGCCAATTTGCTGGTAGCGCCTTGAATCACGCTCATCAGCTGGGAAATTGCTTCGTCACGGGTCGGCAAGGTTGCCAGTACGTCGATCTGATTAGCTGCGAGGAACTTGCCCTCGAACGCAGCTGCCTTGATCTCGAACTTATCCTGACCCTTGGCAAACTCTTTGAACAAACGGGCAGCAGCGCCAGGATGCTCGTTAGAGAATGCAATCAGGGTCGGGCCTGTGAACGCGTCGTTGAGGACACTGAAATCAGTACCTTCAACAGCACGCTTGAGCAGTGTGTTACGTACAACACGTACGTAGACACCAGCTTCACGAGCCTCTTTACGGAGTCCGGTCATTGCGCCTACTGTCACGCCACGGGCATCAGCCACGACAGCAGACAGAGCGACTTTGGCAGCCTCGTTGACTTCAGCGACGATGGCCTTCTTGTCTTCGAGTTTAATTGCCACGGGTTTAACTCCTGCTTGTTACCGTTTCATCTGACCTGAGCCAAATGTCGTTTTGGTGTCTGATTCGGTAAGGAACCGGGAGCACCATCTGCGTAGGCTTGTATTTTAAGACTTGCGCCGCCTACGGTCTTGGATAGCCCCCGCCAGGCAGGGACCCCAATTTTTTCATTGGTGCTGCAAGCGCACCAATTTGTCTTACGCGTCCAGGGAACCCTGGTCGATCACCAGGCCAGGGCCCATAGTGGTGCTCAAGGTTACGCGCTTAACGTAGATGCCTTTCGAGGAAGCTGGCTTGATACGCTTAAGATCAGCGATCAGGGCTTCAACGTTTTCTTTCAGCTTGACTGCGTCGAAACCGACCTTGCCAACTGAAGTGTGGATGATGCCGTTTTTGTCGGTGCGATAACGAACCTGACCAGCCTTGGCATTCTTGACGGCGTTAGCAACGTCAGGAGTAACAGTGCCGACTTTAGGGTTAGGCATCAGGCCGCGAGGACCGAGGATCTGACCCAACTGACCAACAACACGCATCGCGTCCGGGGAAGCGATAACGACGTCATAGTTCAGATCGCCGCCTTTCATTTCGGCAGCCAGATCGTCCATACCAACGCGATCAGCGCCGGCAGCCAGAGCGGCTTCTGCAGCAGGACCCTGGGTGAACACAGCAACGCGAACGGTCTTGCCAGTGCCGTGTGGCAGCACGGTAGCGCTACGAACAACCTGGTCAGATTTACGCGGATCAACGCCGAGGTTTACAGCAACGTCTACAGACTCGCTGAACTTGACGGTCGACAGCTCGGCCAGCAAGGTAGCTGCGTCGGTGAAGCTGTAAGATTTGCCCGGCTCGATTTTAGCCGCGATAGCTTTTTGGCGCTTGGTCAGCTTAGCCATTACACACCCTCCACGTTAAGGCCCATGCTACGAGCGGAACCGGCGATGGTACGCACGGCCGCTTCCATGTCAGCAGCAGTCAGATCCGCATTTTTTGCTTTGGCGATATCTTCCAGCTGTGCACGAGTCACGGTGCCAACTTTAACGGTGTTCGGACGTGCCGAACCGCTAGTCAAACCAGCAGCTTTCTTCAGCAGAACCGAAGCAGGGGTGCTCTTTGTTTCGAAAGTGAAGCTACGGTCGCTATAGACAGTGATGATCACTGGAGTCGGCAGACCTGGCTCAAGACCCTGAGTACGGGCGTTGAAGGCCTTGCAGAATTCCATGATGTTCACGCCATGCTGACCCAGGGCCGGACCAACTGGCGGGCTTGGGTTAGCTTGAGCAGCTTTCACTTGCAGCTTGATGTAAGCGGTAATTTTCTTGGCCATGAGGCACTCCAATTACGGGTTCAAACGCCAATCAAGGCTCCCCGGTTACTTGCACGTTTATCCCAGTGACGAAAAAACCCCACAGCCTACGGCTACGGGGTATGGGATTCTCGCTCAGTTAGACCTTTTCGACCTGACTGAACTCCAGCTCCACAGGAGTAGAGCGACCGAAAATGAGCACTGCAACTTGAATGCGGCTCTTCTCGTAGTTAACTTCTTCGACCGTGCCATTGAAATCTGCAAATGGACCGTCTGTGACGCGAACCACTTCACCCGGCTCAAACAGAGTCTTGGGTTTAGGCTTGTCGCTGCCATCAGCCACGCGACGAAGAATCGCGTCAGCTTCTTTATCTGTAATAGGTGCAGGCTTGTCAGCCGTACCACCAATGAAGCCCATGACACGAGGAGTGTCCTTGACCAAGTGCCAAGTACCTTCATTCATGTCCATCTGGACCAGCACATAACCTGGAAAGAATTTACGCTCGCTTTTGCGCTTCTGGCCGTTACGCATTTCCACCACTTCTTCAGTGGGAACCAGAATTTCGCCGAAGCCATCTTCCATGCCAGCCAGCTTCACACGCTCGATCAACGAGCGCATTACATGCTTTTCGTAACCCGAATAAGCATGCACTACGTACCAACGCTTAGCCACGGGACACCCTTAGCCAACAATCAAGGAAACAAGCCAACCGAGCAGGGAATCAAGCCCCCACAACAGCAACGCCATAACCAGAACAACAGCCACAACAATCAACGTGGTCTGAGTGGTTTCTTGGCGAGTCGGCCAAACGACTTTGCGAATTTCAGCACGAGCTTCCTTAGCCAAAACAAAGAAAGCCTTGCCTCTAGCAGTCTGCAAACCAACAAATGCAGCAACCCCAGCCAGCACAAGCAGGACCAGGACGCGATACAAAATAGGTTGAGCTGAGTAGTATTGATTACCGACAACCCCAACCACTACCAGAGCGACCACAACCAGCCACTTGAGCAGATCGAAGCGAGATTCTTGGGCTTCAGCCTTGAGAGTCATCTACGATAATCCTGTGAAAAGAAAGCCAGATACAATCTAGTGAATCTGGCAGGTCAGGAGGGAATCGAACCCCCAACCTACGGTTTTGGAGACCGTCGCTCTGCCAATTGAGCTACTGACCTAAAAGCAAAATCAGGCCGACCAATATGCCAGCCCAACAAGAATTTTTCAACAGCCTTTTGATCCAGCCCTCACACCGCACCCAACAGGGAAAGCGTATATAGCCAATGACGGATCAACTAATCGCTTCGAAATGACAGCAAAACGATCAGTAAAACAAAGGCAGATATTTTCATATCTGCCTTTATAATGGAGCTCTTGAGCGGATTTGAACCGCTGACCTCACCCTTACCAAGGGTGTGCTCTACCAACTGAGCTACAAGAGCAAACTCTTTGGACATACAGCAAATCTGGAGCGGGTAGCGGGAATCGAACCCGCATCATCAGCTTGGAAGGCTGAGGTTCTACCACTAAACTATACCCGCCTAACTTGCTGCACAGCCTGAAATATGGTGGAGGGAGAAGGATTCGAACCTTCGAAGTCGTAGACGTCAGATTTACAGTCTGATCCCTTTGGCCGCTCGGGAACCCCTCCTGAACGAGGCAGCATTCTCAACTCATGCTACCCTTCTGTCAACCTTTTTCTCAGTAAAAACCTGAGGTTACATGCGTTGACTGTCACTTTGCAGCTTTGGACAAATTATCAAGCACTGCGAAGCGGGCGCCATTCTATGCAAACTACTCTCCGGTTGCAATGCCTTCGCACAACATTATTTTGCTTTTTAGTTCAGGGAAATCTTGAGAGAGCCCGCCCAGGAGACTATCCCCGACGAGTCGACGACTAGCAGGATCTATTTTGACCCAGTACGTACTAACACCACCAAGATGCTGCACATGAAATTGCGTCTGAACATCCAGACTCATGAGTCTTTGCTCAACCGTACGAGCTTCATCCTGCCGAATGAAGCCACCAAGATACAGGCACTTGTCTTGAGCCTCTCGATCTGACGCTTGATCGCTCTGAGCGCCGGATTCACTTAGCAGATGAATATTCTGCTGCTCAGCACGATGCAGGGACAATGGCAAAACCTCTTTAGCTCTCAGCGGAGCTTCCTGCTGATGCCACACGTAGTAAAAGCCATTCAACATCAGCAGTAAAAGAAACAACCACCGCATAGAAACCTCAAAGCAAAGGACAGGCTAATGCGAGGCCGACAAACACCAGGTCAGGCACGAGCTTCGCACCGGGCGTAACGTCCTTGACCAGATCCGCATCCCCCCCGGTTACGAAGACAACAAAGTCATCCCCCCAATACTGATGTGCAAGCTCCAACTGAGATACAGCAAAGCCTCTTAACATCAGGGTGCACCCCCGTTCCACAGCTTCTGCGGTCGAGCGCCCCGGAGCGAAGCTGGAATGCGCTTCTTCAGCCGCCGCGTCATCATATCGAATACGACGTGTATGAGTTTTCAGCTGCCCGCGCATCAACGGCATACCAGGACAGATAAATCCCCCAAGATGCTCTCCCTGCGCATCAACGAAGTCCGAGGTTACCGCTGTACCCAAATCAAGCACCAGGCATGACCTCCCGACAGTCGCGTAAGCACCTACCAGCGCCAACCATCGATCAAGGCCGAGGCGTTCATAGGCCTCATAACCATTCCTCACACCCGCCAGCACCCTGGCCGAGCTCGCACATTGAGTCTGAAGGCCAAATGACTCCGTAATCGCAAGAGCCAGCTTCTGTGTCTCCTCCTCATTACGGACACTCACCATGCGACTATGCCGGAGACTCAACCCGGGAATTGAAGCGATAGCATCAACGAGCTTTTCATCAGAGTCGACAACGCCACCCGCCACAACGACTGGTAGCCCTCGCCGAATAACACGCCACTTTATGAAGCTATTCCCACAATCCAGCTCAAGTATCATTACGCAACCTCAAGCTGAGCTCTCCACCACTGAACACTTTTTCGTCGCTCCCAACCTGCAATCGCAACGCGCCCTGTGGATCAATACCCAGAACGACACCCTCGACTGCCTGATTACCCGCAAGCAGACTGACAGCGCTGCCTTGCCATAGGTGATTAGCTTCCCACTCAGACTTGAATACCTCAAAGCCCGAGACCTGATGCACTGATAAATACTCTTCGATATTGCGGGTCAGTTTACCCGCGAGCTCATTACGGCTCGCCATCGATCCGACCTCCAATCTCAAGGAGGTCCACAGCTGATCCACTTCCTCCGTCGCACGCATATTTACATTGATACCAATGCCAATAATCACGTGACAGACATCTGCAGGATCACCCACCAATTCCAACAGTATTCCGGCAATCTTGCGACGCCCTACCAGGACATCGTTGGGCCACTTTAAACCCGCACTTTGAACACCCATCTCGCGTAGCGTTTTTAAAACCGCGAGACCAATCAACAGACTCATCCCTTCCAACTGACGCATTCCACCATCAATACGTAGCGCCAGACTGTAGTAGATGTTCTCACCAAAAGGACTGACCCACTTGCGCCCTCGACGACCGCGACCGGCAGTCTGACGCTCCGCCAAGACAATAAACGGTGGCGGGGAATTATCAGCGATCAGCTTTACAGCCGCGGCGTTGGTTGAACCTATTGAATCGTAGATGACAACAGGCCAGGCACACGCCCTGCCAGCGACAGCAGATATCTCATCAGCATCCAGAAGGGCTATAGGGCTCTCCAGCCTATAGCCACGCCCCTTGACCTTATGAACACCGATATCCAGCTCAGACTCCAGCTGCTGGAGCTGCTTCCACACAGAAGTCCGACTCACTCCGAGAGCCTCACCCAGAGCCTGCCCGGAATGAAATTTCCCATCCTGAAGGAGCTTTAACAACGTCAGCATTTAAAGGTCGCCATTCAATAAGGCTCGCATCATAGCCACGCAAACCGAAGATGCATAGAAACGGCTTATGGTTATTTCGGAACGGAGCGGGCTGCGAGGCGATGGCCAGACAGGAAGCGGCGGCGCAGCCTGGCGATGCTCGTAGAAGCGGCTTTAGCCGCGAAGCGCAGTCATCCAAACAGATAAGCGTCGGGACAGATGACGCTCTCCCGAATAAATTCGGTCCTACCGAGGTTGGCGCATGGACGCTGGACGGTAGGAGCGAACTTGTTCGCGAGAGGGGATGGAACATCCGCAGCCTGTGTATCGCCTGGCATGCACCCCTCCCGAATGAATTCGGTCCTACCGATGTTGGCGCATGAACGCTGGACCGGTAGG
>NZ_JACONW010000090.1 GCF_014357575.1 Pseudomonas folii
ACACAGTGCTGTTGCGCAGCAAACAAAGCCCTGTAGGAGCGCACGAGCACCGCGAGGCCGCGATAGCGGTGTATCAGAAAGGTCGCCATCGCTGCCTCGCGGTGCTCGTGAGTTCCTACAGAAAAGCATTCCAAATCACATAGTTGAATCTTGTTTGATCGGAGGTCGCCCTGCGTCACTGCCACTACTTGCCTCCGGTCATTCGATCTGAAAAACACAGCAGCCCAACGCGGAATTTGACTTCCTAGAGCAACAACTCTAAAACCAGTGGATAACTCCAAACGGAATTGCCCTCATGCCTGCCGAACTCGCCTGGTTACCTGATCGTTCGCACCCCAAGAGCGAACTTGAGCGAGTGTTTGCTGAGCAGCGCAAGGCCTTTGCCGCCAATCCGATGCCCACCGCAGGTCAGCGCCTGCAATGGCTTGCCAGTCTGCATGAGCTGCTTTGCGCCGAGCAGCAGCCGTTGATCGAGGCAATCAGCAGCGACTTCAGCCATCGCAGCGCTGATGAAACGTTACTGGCCGAGTTGATGCCCAGCCTGTTTGGTATCAGGGACGCCCGTAAACACCTGAAAAAATGGATGCGGCCTTCGCGGCGTAAAGTGGGCATCGCTTTTCAGCCCGCATCGGCCAAGGTGGTGTATCAACCTCTGGGCGTCGTGGGCGTTATCGTGCCGTGGAACTACCCGCTATTTCTGGCCATCGGGCCAATGATTGGGGCGTTGGCAGCGGGTAACCGGGTAATGCTCAAACTCAGTGAATCAACACCGGCCACCGGTGAACTGCTCAAGCGTCTGTTCGCTCGGGTGTTCCCGGAGGACTTGGTAGCAGTGGTGCTGGGCGAGGCGGACGTCGGCATCGCATTCTCAGGATTACCGTTTGACCACTTGCTGTTTACCGGCGCGACCAGCGTCGGCAAGCACGTAATGCGTGCCGCAGCGGAAAACCTCACGCCGGTCACGCTGGAACTGGGCGGCAAGTCCCCGGCCATTGTTTCCCATGATGTGCCGCTCAAAGACGCAGCCGAACGTATCGCTTTCGGCAAGACGCTCAACGCCGGGCAGACCTGCGTCGCGCCTGACTACGTGCTGGTGCCGGAGGATCGTGTCGAAGGATTCATTGAAGCCTACAAAACCGCCGTCCTGAGGTTTTACCCTACGCTGACTGACAATCCGGACTACACGGCGATTATCAATCAACGTCAATTGGCTCGACTGAACCGCTATCTGGATGACGCCGCAGACAAAGGCGCGCAGATTATTTCCCTGTACAAAAGCGGCCAGGATCGACGCATGCCGTTCAGCCTGCTGCTAAACGTCAGTGACGACATGCTGGTCATGCAGGACGAGATTTTCGGTCCACTGCTGCCAATCGTGCCCTACTCACGCATCGACCAGGCATTCGCCTACGTCAACCAACGCCCTCGCCCACTGGCTTTGTACTACTTCGGCTACGACAAAGCCGAACAGCAACGCGTGCTGGAACAGACCCATTCCGGTGGCGTGTGCCTGAACGACACGCTGCTGCACGTCGCCCAGGATGACCTGCCGTTCGGCGGTGTCGGCCCTTCAGGCATGGGCCACTACCACGGCCATGAAGGATTTCTGACATTCAGCAAGGCCAAAGGCGTGCTGATCAAACAGCGTTTCAACATTGCGCGGCTGATCTATCCGCCTTATGGGAAGGCGATGCTAAGGCTGGTCTATAAATTGTTTATCCGGTGATGGCGGGGCTCTGTCTAGTGCATACGAATCGACACCCCACTGTAGGAGCTTACGAGCACCGCGAGGCAGCGATGGCGTTCTACCTGATACATCGCTTTCGCGGCCTCGCGGTGCTCGTGCGCTCCTACAGAACGCATCCCAATTCAATTGCATACATCTAGTTTGATGGGAGCTGCCCCGGTGTCCATCACACCGCGCTGACTCGCGGCAAACATGGCCCCTGTAGGAGTGAGCTTGCTCGCGATAACGTTCTGCCAATCAACTATGTTGTGACAGAAAGACCGCTATCGCGAGCAAGCTCACTCCTACATATCTACCGTTTCGCGATGTCCCGCAGGGATAAGGGATACACCGCTTTAATCCTCAATTTTGATAGCAATACGACCTTAGCCTTCAGCACTTCGACTTGGCCCACCGGGAATGCTGCGCTACCATCCGACTCCCCAAGGACTCCGACCAGGACGACGCGATGAACCGAGTGTTGTATCCAGGCACCTTCGACCCTATCACCAAGGGCCACGGCGATCTGGTCGAGCGCGCATCGCGCCTGTTCGATCATGTGATCATTGCAGTTGCCGCCAGCCCGAAGAAAAATCCGCTTTTCCCTCTGGAACAGCGTGTGGAGCTGGCCCGTGAAGTCACCAGGCATCTGCCGAATGTCGAAGTGGTAGGTTTTTCGACGCTGCTGGCGCACTTTGCCAAAGAACAGAATGCCAATGTATTTCTGCGAGGCCTGCGCGCCGTCTCTGACTTCGAATACGAGTTCCAGCTGGCCAATATGAATCGCCAATTGGCACCGGACGTCGAAAGTCTGTTCCTCACGCCATCCGAACGGTACTCGTTCATTTCCTCGACGCTGGTCCGTGAAATCGCGGCCCTGGGCGGAGATATCACCAAGTTTGTCCACCCGGCTGTCGCCGAGGCGCTGACTGAACGCTTCAAACGCTGAGTTTTACGGTAACGTCCGGGTGCAACGAAACGACTAATGCGGCACAATTCGCCGCATTAGATTTCATATGCCCCGGCATCGACCGTGGCAGGAGTGCTCCATGTCCCTGATCATCACTGACGATTGCATCAATTGCGACGTCTGCGAACCCGAGTGCCCGAACGAGGCAATATCTCAAGGCGAGGAGATCTACGTGATCAATCCGAGCCTGTGCACCGAGTGCGTTGGCCACTACGACGAGCCGCAATGTCAGCAAGTCTGCCCTGTGGATTGCATCCCGCTGGATGAAAATCGCGTGGAAAGCAAAGACGAGCTGATGACCAAGTACCTGATCATTACCGGCAAGGCTTGACCCCTCGGCGCTGCATCGCCGACATCCAGCTATCTTGCCGGCCGACCAAAGCGAACCCGGCATGATCCTCAAGCACGTTCTATCCAGCGTTTTTCTGCTTTGCGCCTTGTCAGCGCAGACCACCGTCGCTGCTGGCACAGCGTTTCCCCGCCCGGCACAGTCCGCCATCGCCAGCCCGCATCCAGAAGCTACGGCAGCGGGTCGGGAAATCATGGTAGCGGGCGGCAACGCTTTCGACGCCGCCGTCGCTATCAGCGCCGCACTGGCTGTAGTTGAACCCTACGGCTCGGGATTGGGGGGCGGCGGGTTCTTCCTGTTGCGCCAAAGCGGCGCGCAGACAGGCTATGTGTTTCTGGATGCACGAGAAAAAGCCCCGATCAACGCGACTTATGACCTTTATCGCCGAGACGGCAAGGTGCAACCCGGCCTTTCCTTGAACGGACCGCTGGCCGCCGCCATTCCGGGCCTGCCCGCAGCATTGGTCGAGCTGGCCGAGCGCTATGGCAAGCTACCGCTGAACATCTCCATGGCACCGGCCATTCGCCTGGCCTACCAAGGCTTCCCGGTCGACAGAATTTATCAGCAACGCGCTACGGCTCGCCTTTCGGCACTGCGCGACGATCCGGAAAGCGCTCGGCTGTTTCTGCGTAACGGCGAAGTCCCCGCGATGGGCACGATCATCCAGCAGCCGGAACTGGCCGTGACGCTGAACCGGCTGGCCAACAATGGTCGCGATGGTTTCTATGCAGGCCTGACGGCTCAGTCGATGGTCCAGGGCGTAAAGGCAGCAGGCGGCATCTGGAAGTCAGAGGATCTGGATCAGTATCAGGTTGCGACACGAGTGCCGCTGCGTTTTCGTCTGGACGACCAGCGAGAGCTGATCAGTGCCCCGCCTCCCTCCGCTGGCGGCGTAGCGTTGGCCCAAAGCCTGATGATGTTGCAGCAATTACCTTGGCAGCAGTCAGACAAAGTGCAGCGCGCCCACTATGTGCTGGAAGTGCTACGGCGCGCCTATCGTGACCGTGGTTTGCTGGGCGATCCGGACTTCGTCGCCAATCCCCTCGATCATCTGCTTGATCGCGAGTATCTGGTGCATCTGGCGGGCAGCATTGACCCTCAAAACGCGACGCCAAGCAGCAGCCTTGAGCCTTCACCGCGCTGGCGTGAAGGCGAACACACCACCCACTTTGCCGTGCTGGATACTGACGGCAATGCGGTCGCGGCGACGCTCTCGGTCAATTTACCGTTCGGCGCAGCGTTCACCGTACCGGGTACAGGCGTTGTGCTGAACGACGAAATGGATGATTTCGCTGCCGACCCGCAAGGCAGCAATGCTTATGGACTGGCAGGCAGCAAAGCCAACTCGATTGCGGCCGGGAAACGTCCGCTGTCTAGCATGAGCCCGAGTTTTCTGGAAAGCCCTGACGAATTCGCCGCATTTGGTACGCCGGGCGGCAGCCGCATCCCGAGCATGGTGCTGCTGTCGATGCTGGAGTATCTGAACGGCCAACCGATTGCCAGTTGGCCTGCCGTGCCGCGCTACCATCACCAGTATTTACCGGACGTGGTCGAGCACGAGCCGGGAGCGTTCAGTCAGGAAGACATGAAAGCGCTGCAATCGCGTGGTTATGACTTCAAGGAAGTTTCCCGCGGCTATGGCAATCAGCAAGTGTTGCTGTGGGACAAGACAGGGAAACGTGTCGAAGCGGCGAGCGATCCGAGGGGCCTTGGGGTGTCAGAGACCTTCGATCCGAAGGTCAGACAAATCGCGCCCTGAGCGGACAGGTCTACTCCTGCTTCGCGTAGCCATCGCCAGTACACCCAAGGCAGCGTACAAAAGCGGCTTTGCCAGGATCGACCACCAATGCTTTGCCGGTTGCACCGAGGTTGCCGCCAGCGGCAGCGAATGGGGAGGCAATGACAAACAGACCGGCGCCGACAATAGTAGCCGCGATTAGCAACGGTCTGGCAATCAGCAAGTCGCCGATCATGGCGTAGGCCGGTGGATTCTGGATGCTGTAAACCGGGTCTCCGCTGCCGTGATTCACGGTTTCACTAGCCATTGCGGGCATCACCTGCAAACCGAAATTCAAAGTCAGGCTGGCGGCGATCAGTCGAAACGGCTTCATGGCATGGTCCTTCATGTACAGCGGGATGGGTTGCCGTTAACTATAAACAGCGATGACGGTTAAGCAAGTGGGGCAAACACAACAACATGTTGAAGCGACTCACCCTTGTGGGAGCCGGGCTTGCCCGCGATAAGCACCACACATGAAATTGCGCTCTTCCGTAAGACCGGCTTTAGCCGGGAGGGCGTCGGGACACCCACCAAATCTTCTTCGCCAGAAATACCGCCCTCCCGGCTAAAGCCGGTCCTACGGGATTGCAAGCCAACATCGAATCGTCCGCCTTCCGAGCGTTTACCCGCATCACTTCTGACACTTCGGGCAATACACACTCGCCCGCTGCCCCAGCTTGATTTCACGCAACGTAGTGCCACAGATTTTGCAGGGCTGCTCGCCGCGGCCATAGGCAAACAACTCTTGCTGAAAGTAACCGGGCTGACCATCACCACCAATGAAGTCACGCAACGTCGTACCGCCACGCTCGATGGCGGCGGCCAGGATGCGTTTGATCTCAATCGCCAATCTCAAATAACGGGCACGAGAAATGGTTTTCGCCTCACGGCGCGGATCAATACCCGCTGCAAACAATGCCTCGGTGGCGTAAATATTCCCCACGCCCACCACGACCGCGTTGTCCATGATGAACGGTTTGACTGCAATGGACTTGCCCCGCGAACGCTCGAACAGGCGCTGGCCATCGAAAAGATCGGTCAGCGGCTCAGGCCCGAGGCGTACCAGCAGCTCATGATTAAGCGGGTCCAGACTCCAGAGCATCGCACCGAACCGACGTGGATCGGTATAGCGCAGCGCCATGCCGGACTCCAGCTCGATGTCCACATGCTCATGCTTGAGCGCAGGCATGCCGGCTTCCACCAGACGCAAGTTGCCCGACATACCCAGGTGGCTGATCAACGTCCCTACTTCAGCCTGGATCAGCAGATACTTGGCGCGTCGCTCGACCACTACGATCTTCTGCCCTGAAAGGCGGACATCCAGATCTTCAGGGATCGGCCAGCGCAGACGCCGGTCACGCACGATGACGCGGCTGACACGTTGACCTTCAAGATGAGGCGCAATGCCCCGGCGGGTAGTTTCAACTTCGGGTAATTCAGGCATGGGTAACTCGGTGATGCGCGAAGCGATGCGACCGCGCGCGGGATCAGTGCGCGGACAGCTCGCGAATGCTTTCTTTGAGGTTTTCGAAATCGTAATCGGACAGCCCAACGTAATCGAGGATCAGATGCCCGATGGCATTCCACTCATGATCTTCATCCTCATTGCCGAGCACCTTGTGCGACGCGCAGATATGTTCGGCCATTTTCAGCACCGCCAGCAGATTTTTCAGCGGGGCATTGCGGTTGGAGTCATCCTGAAAAATCGCCAGCGCATTATGGTGATTAGCGATGGCATTGGTGACATGTTCGGGCAAACGCCAGGACTTTGCAGTGAAATAGCCGACAACGGCGTGGTTGGTATCAAACGTTTCGTTCTCGGTGTCCACCACCCGGCGCTCCCCGCTCGCGCTGGTATAGGCCTGCTCCAACACGTCCATATAGTTGGGAAAGCGCTTGAGCATCAGTGGAATGCCGCAGTCATGGAACAGACCCAACGCGTAGGACTCGTCCACAGTCTGCGAGCCAATGCGCTTGGCCAGCGTCAGACTTGTCATCGCCACATCCTGCGTCGAATCCCAGAAACGGTTCAACGTCACGATGGTTTCGTCGCTCATTTCGCCCTTGATCGACTGCGCATTGATCAGGTTGATCACTGAGCGAATCCCCAACAGATTGACCGCCTTCTGGATCGAGGCAATCTTGTTGGCAAGTCCATAGTGAGCCGAGTTGACGATTTTCAGCAAAGCACCCGACAAACCAGGATCCTGAGAAATCAGCTTCGCGATCACATCAAGATCAGGGTCTGGCATGTACTGTTCCATCTGCAAATCAACCATGATTTGCGGTTGCGGAGGCACACTGATGCCCTGCAAGACTTGCTGAATCTGCTCGGACGTAAGCTCTTCGGACATAGGTAAACACTCAAGGACAGATCTGGATTCTACTCCTTCATGCCCGTGGCTTTATAGCCACCAATGCTGACGGTAATCGACTTCAAGGCGTCAATTATCCCGTCATTGAAGTAGCAGCCCTTGCAAGCAGCTAAAAGATATCGATATGTGCGGTAATTTCAAGCCGGGAAGATTCTGTAGAAATTCATTTCAAAAACAGGACTCGGGCAGTCGGGATGCTCGTGCTCGTACTCACACAACCGCCAGCCGGTTAATTCACATCATCGCGCCCCAGAGCGGAATGACGCGGTATAATCCCGCTCTTTTTTCCGGAGCGACGTCATGTCCCTGCCTAGCTTGCGCCTCAAAGCCAACGCCGACCGTCGCCTGCGCGCCGGTCACTTGTGGGTCTACAGCAACGAAATCGACGTAGCCGCGACCCCGCTGCACGGCTTTGCCGCAGGTGATCAAGCCGTGCTGGAAGCCGCAGGCGGCAAACCGCTGGGCATCGTCGCCATGAGCCCGAACAACCTGATCTGCGCCCGCCTGCTGTCGCGGGACGTCAAGTTGCCGCTGGACAAGTCGTTGCTGGTGCATCGCCTCAACGTAGCCTTGTCTCTGCGTGATCGCCTGTTCGACAAGCCGTTCTATCGCCTGGTGTACGGCGATTCGGACCTGTTGCCGGGTCTGGTTGTTGATCGCTTCGGCGACATTCTGGTGGTCCAGCTGGCTTCCGCCACCATGGAAAAACACAAAGAAGACGTGCTTGCCGCTCTGGTTCAAGTGCTCAAGCCAAGCGGCATTCTGTTCAAGAACGACTCGGCTGCCCGTGATGCAGAAGGCCTGAACCGTTACGTGGAAACGGCTTTCGGTCTGGTCCCGGAATGGGTCGCACTGGAAGAGAACGGCGTGAAGTTCGAAGCGCCGGTCATGGAAGGTCAGAAAACCGGCTGGTTCTACGACCACCGCATGAACCGCGCCCGCATTGCTCCGTACGTCAAAGGCAAACGCGTTCTGGACCTCTACAGCTACATCGGCGGCTGGGGCATTCAGGCGGCAGCGTTCGGCGCAACTGACGTGACCTGCGTTGATGCATCTGCATTTGCACTGGATGGCGTGGAGCGTAACGCTGCACTGAACGGCTTCGCGGAGAAACTCACCTGCATCGAAGGTGACGTGTTCGCAGCCCTTAAAGAGCTGAAAGCCAGCGAAGAGCGCTTCGACGTGATCGTCGCCGACCCACCGGCCTTCATCAAGCGCAAGAAAGACCTGAAAAATGGTGAAGCCGGATACCGTCGCCTGAACGAACAAGCCATGCGTTTGCTCAGCAAGGACGGCATCCTGATCAGCGCGTCGTGCTCGATGCACTTGCCGGAAGATGACCTGCAAAACATCCTGCTGACCAGCGCCCGCCACCTGGATCGCAACATCCAGCTGCTTGAGCGCGGCGGCCAGGGCCCGGATCACCCGGTACACCCGGCGATCGCCGAAACGCGTTACATCAAGAGCATCACCTGCCGGTTGTTGCCGAATAGCTAAGCTGCAACGACTCTCTTTGAATCAAGGGGAGTCGTTTTTCTCCAGCTGGAGTTTCAGGTCACGAGTAGCTGACTTGAAACCGAAGCTGACTATCATGAGCCCAAAAATAGCGACCGCGAAGCCTAAAAGAATTACGGCCTCCTGGTCGATTATCTCCGCGATAACCATCCCAAAAAACACCATGTTGCAGATGCCCATGATTATCATCGTCGGGATATAGCTCATTCCAGGATTGCCCTTATCTCTCAGAGCATCAAGCTGCTCTTGAGGCGAGATCAACATGCATTGACAATGTGGACAGGCCAAAGGCTGCCTTATAAACAATGTTTTTTGCTGTTCCTTGCTCGGTAAGAACGTTTTGCCGCACTCACCGCAATCCGCCTTCATGCCTACGACACAAACAAAATTGTCGCCCACCTCATCCTCCCGACCAAACCGGGCCTCCTTCGTGGAAAGCGCTCCGGTGCGTCGGCATCCTATAGAGATGATTGGATGTAAAAAATCCGTCAGCAGCACTTTCAGAAGCTTCCTACAAACAAAACTGTAATCTGGATATCACGACCATCTGCCAAACGATTTTGCGGTCGTCCAGGCCCAGACATTCCCTACCGCAAGTCAGAAAACCGTCACCGCCCCACCCCGGTAATGAACCTGAACCGATTATGACGGTCAGTGTGTGGGGATAAAAAAGGATGGCGTTGCTGGCGTTGAGCCCCAAAAGGCTCATGTATTCCCCTTGTCGCCTATGCCGATCATCCATCGCAGTTGCAGCGCTTTTGCCCTGCAGATCACTGCCCCATCTTTACCGGCCCGAACATCGGCGCCTTTATCTTTCCTTTTATCGAAGATAACCATGTCTATGTCTCGTCATCTTTCAGCGCTCATTTCTCGTCTTCCTCGTGTTTTCAACTACCGCACTCTGGGCGCGGGCTTGCTGATTGCGGCTTGCAGTACAGCCCATGCGGCAGAAACCAAACCCAACGACCGCTGGGTCAGTGACAGCCTCAACACCTACGTGCGCAGCGGACCCACCGACGGCTATCGTATTGTGGGCACCCTCAAGTCCGGGCAGAAGGTTGAGTTGATCAGCACCCAGGGCGATTACAGCCAGGTGCGCGAGGGTGGCAACTCGGTGTGGATTCCGACCGCCGACCTGCAAAGCCAGCCCGGCCAGGCTGAGCGTCTGCCGGAATTGACTCAGCAGGTGGCGGACCTGAGCGGCCAGCTCAAGACCATTGATGATGGCTGGAAGGTGCGCGTGCAAGGAATGCAGGAAACCCTGGATACCCGCAAGAAGCTGATTGACGAGCTGGAGGCCCGCAGCAAAGACCTCAACGAACAACTCACCGCAGCTCAGTCTGAACTGCGCACAACCCAGGCCAAACTCGGCGACGAAAACAACCTCGTCCTGATGCGCTACATGGTCTATGGCGGCAGCATCGCCGGCGCAGGCCTGCTGGTCGGCCTGATCATCCCGGCCATGACCCGTGGGCGTAAGAAGAATGATGGTTGGGTTTAACCTGCGTAGCGGCAACTGACGTTATCGCGGGCAATCGCGCTCCTACAGGATCACAACCAAACGCATTATCAATCCTGAATTTTGCGTTGCTGCACATGACGCTATCGCGAGCAAGCTCACTCCTACAGTTGGAATGCGTTCCCCTGTAGGAGTGAGCTTGCTCGCGATGACGGACTCAAAGCCAAACAGCATCCCAGAGCGGATAATCCCCAACGCGCCTTACCAGCCTTGCTCTTAGCGGGTTCGCGATGATATAGCGAGCGGCCGTCAGTAAATCCTCGTCATAGCGCAGAGCACGGTCGTGAAATCCTCGTTGCCAAAGCTGTTCGCTACATCCCCTCATACGATTGACCGCAATCGCACTACGGGATTTTGTGCTCTGCATCAACGCTTTCAATGTTCCAGACCTTAGTTCGACAAGCCAATGGAAGTGATCTGGCATGATGACCCAGGCCAGGGAGTTAGCCAGCCCCTGTTCTTGCGCCCATCGAAATTCTTTTACGACTAATCGGCCCAGCCTCCAGTCCACGAAAACAGGCCGTCGGCTCTGAACCACCGATGTAAGTATATAGGGGCGGCCCGTTTCGGAATATCGCCCCGCCCGTGCTTGTTCACTACGATGCAAATCTGGCAATCCATTGCACTCCGCTGAAAGCTTAAAACGCTAGCCCTTCGGCGCTGATATTGCCGCAAGGTAAGTGATGCCGAATGTATAGGCCCAGGCATTCATCCATAAATCCCCCGCTTAACATCCCTTCTCCCCCTCACAGGTGTAGAATCGCGCTATTCATCGCCATTCATCCCCGGCGGGTTTATGAGCTCAGGCCGAGCGCACGGCGATCCCGTGGCGTCGGTTTCCCTCGCAGCAAGCGGTCACTGCCGTTTGTTCTGTGAAGACACTAGAAGCTCACTTCCTGTTTATTCAACTGATTAGCCGCCCGGAGTGCTCCATGCCTGATTACCGCTCGAAAACGTCCACCCACGGCCGCAATATGGCCGGCGCTCGTGCCTTGTGGCGCGCCACCGGGATGAAAGACGCGGACTTCAAGAAACCGATTATTGCCGTTGCCAACTCGTTCACGCAGTTCGTACCGGGCCACGTCCACCTCAAAGACATGGGCCAACTGGTTGCCCGTGAAATCGAGCGGGCCGGTGGTGTCGCCAAAGAATTCAACACCATTGCTGTGGATGATGGCATCGCCATGGGCCACGACGGCATGCTGTATTCGCTGCCGAGCCGCGAGATCATCGCCGACTCCGTGGAATACATGGTCAACGCTCACTGCGCTGACGCCATCGTCTGCATCTCCAACTGCGACAAGATCACACCCGGCATGTTGATGGCTGCTTTGCGCCTGAACATCCCGGTGATTTTCGTTTCCGGCGGCCCGATGGAAGCTGGCAAGACCAAGCTCGCCTCCCACGGCCTGGATCTGGTCGATGCCATGGTCATCGCAGCCGACTCGACAGCCAGCGACGAAAAAGTCGCCGAATACGAGCGCAGCGCCTGCCCGACCTGCGGCTCGTGCTCCGGCATGTTCACCGCCAACTCGATGAACTGCCTGACCGAAGCACTGGGTCTGGCATTGCCGGGCAACGGTTCGACACTGGCCACTCACAGCGACCGCGAGCAGCTGTTCCTGCAGGCTGGCCGGACCATCGTCGACCTGTGCCGTCAGTACTACATCGAAAACAACGACGCCGTGCTGCCGCGCAACATCGCCAACTTCAAGGCGTTCGAGAACGCGATGATGCTCGACATCGCCATGGGTGGCTCGACCAACACCATACTGCACTTGCTGGCAGCCGCTCAGGAAGCCGAGATCGCTTTCGACCTGCGTGACATCGATCGCCTGTCCCGCACCGTTCCGCAGCTGTGCAAAGTGGCGCCGAACATCCAGAAGTACCACATGGAAGATGTGCACCGCGCAGGCGGTATCTTCAGCATCCTCGGCTCCCTGGCCCGCGGCGGTCTGTTGCACACCGACCTGCCGACCGTCCACAGCCCGTCCATGGCCGAAGCCATCGCCAAATGGGACATCACCCAGACTGACGACGAAGCCGTGCACACGTTCTTCCGTGCAGGCCCGGCCGGTATTCCGACGCAGACGGCGTTCAGCCAGTCGACTCGCTGGGAAACCGTGGATGACGACCGCGAAAACGGCTGCATCCGCAGCTTCGAGCACGCCTATTCGCAAGAAGGCGGCCTAGCCGTGCTGTACGGCAACATCGCGCTGGACGGCTGCGTCGTGAAAACCGCTGGCGTTGACGAGTCGATTCACTTGTTTGAAGGCAACGCGAAGATCTTCGAAAGCCAGGACAGCGCAGTGCGTGGCATCCTCGCTGACGAGGTCAAAGCGGGCGACATCGTGATCATCCGCTACGAAGGCCCGAAAGGCGGCCCGGGTATGCAGGAAATGCTGTACCCGACGTCTTACCTGAAATCCAAAGGTCTGGGCAAGGCGTGCGCATTGCTCACCGACGGCCGTTTCTCGGGGGGGACTTCCGGCCTGTCCATCGGTCACGCGTCGCCTGAGGCAGCTGCGGGTGGTGCAATCGGTCTGGTGCGTGACGGCGATAAAGTGCTGATCGACATTCCGAACCGCTCGATCAACCTGTTGATCGATGACGCAGAAATGGCCTCGCGCCGTGCCGAACAAGACAAGAAAGGCTGGAAGCCGGTCGAATCCCGCCCACGTAAGGTGACGACTGCCCTGAAAGCCTACGCCCTGCTCGCCACCAGTGCCGACAAAGGCGCTGTGCGCGACAAGGCGTTGCTGGACAAGCTGGTGCCTTAAGCTTTCTCAGTGAACACAAAAAACCCGGCAGCGATGCCGGGTTTTTTATTGGACTGCCAGGATCAACGCAAAACCTGTGGGAGCGAGGCTTGCCCGCGATAAGGACGCCGCAGGTATCAGGCACATCGCGTCCAGCCTTATCGCGGGCAAGCCTCGCTCCCACAGATCCAGCGTAAACCTGAAAGTAGTTCCTACTGAATCTCATCCGGCTTGACGATCACCCAGTTCTTGTCCGCCGTCACCGGCAAACCTTCTTTGGCCTGGGCCTCGGCATTGCTTTTGATCATGCCGTTGAGTTGGGTCATGTATTTGTCTTTGCGGTTAACCCACAGGTGCACACCGCCCTTGCTGACATCTACACCGTGGAACAGCATGTAGCCATCGCTGGTGGGGGTATCGCCACCGACCAGAACCGGCTTCTTCCATTGGTCGATGTAGGTCAGGATGGCCGCCTGCTTGCCCGCCATCCAGGTCGCAGGTGTCCAGAGATAAGGCGTCAGCTCAAGACCAAGGTTGGCCTTCTCATCGTACTTGCCCGCCGTGATCTGCTTGCGCGCGGTAGTCAATTCTCCGGTTTTCTTGTCCTTGAGCAGCAGGGTCACGCCAATCACGTTTTGCGGTTTGACGTTGTAGCCGTACTTGGGATCAGAGGCGACCATCCGCACCAGCTCTTCGGATGCGGCGGTCATCACGTAGACCTCAATGCCATTTTCCATCAGCTTGTTGAACAGCTCTTTCTGGCCGGTGAAGATGCGGGGCGGCTCGACATCGAGCTTCTTGACCACATCACCCTCGTAGTAAGTCGCCGGGATCGGCTTACCCAAGGCCATCAGCTCATCGACATAGCCCTTGAGCTCTTTGAGGGTAAAGCCCGAGAACACCTGAGCGACCCATGGGTAGCAAACCATGTCGTCGACTTCACACAGGCGGTAGTAGTAGCTGAACAGGCTTTCCTTGTGATCAGCCATGTCCTTGAAAGGCATCAGCTTGAGGGATGGATCGAGCTTCTCCCGGGTGATCAGCCCTTTGCTTTCCATGTACGGCAGCAGCGACTCTTCGAGGTCGAAGCGATAGCTGGTGTTGTCCATGTCGAAAACCGCGTAATTGCCCTTATTGGCATTGGCGGCAATCATCGCGTCGAGTGCTTTTGCGGCGGGCTCAGGCCAGTGTTTCAACTCGGTGGCAGCAAACGCCTGCCCGGCCAGACCAAGGCAGAGTGCGGCGGCAAGCAATCGTGGAGCGAACTTCATCGTGGTATCCCCCTGAAAGTTAAGAGGATCGACCGTAACAAATTATGATGACTGATTGGGGATACCAGCGACTGTGTACGTCCCGAAGGCGTCACCTTGAACGCGATTCGCGACGGAGCTTTCCGATTGCGACACTTTTATGACAGGACCAATCGATCCTCGGTAGGAGCGAACTTGTTCGCGAGGCGATATTCCAGACGGCGACAGGAACAAATGCCTCGCCAACAAGTTGCCTCCTACCGGCGCTCCCACACCTCGAAGCTATACGCAGGCTTGTCATCCACCGCCGGATTCAACACCTCGGACACCAACGCCCATTCGGCGAGATCAATCTCTGGAAACCACGCATCGCCTTCGGGGCTTAACGCCACACGGGTCAGATACAAACGATCTGCCTGAGCCAACCCTTGGGCATACAGTTGCGCGCCGCCGATCAGCATCACCTCCGCAACGCCCTGCTCCAGCGCCCATTCTTCAGCGCGGGCAACGGCGGAGTCCAGCGATGTGAAGACCTCGGCCCCCTCCAGTTGCAGGTCCGCCTGACGCGTGACCACCAGATTCAAGCGACCGGGCAGCGGCCGACCCAGCGAATCCCAGGTCTTGCGGCCCATGATGATGGGCTTGCCCAAGGTCGTCGCCTTGAAATATTTAAAATCCCCCGGCAAGTGCCAAGGCATGGAATTGTCGACGCCAATCACTCGGTTCTCACCAAGAGCGGCAATCAGGCTAAGCGGAAGTTGATTTTTCATGGCGGCGAGAATAACAGACGCTGACACTGAATTCGTAGCGGCCGAACTGCTCGAATGCAGGGCGCAGAGGTTATGCTCCTTTACTGATTCATTCGACGAGACGCTGTGTGACTGCTCTGACTCCCCTCGATACCCTCTGGCTGACTGAAGCCGTGCGCCTGCGCGAAGAACAGGCCGGCCCGCTGGAAGACCTTGAAGCCAACCGTCGCGCCCGGGCCAACGGTGGCGACCTGACGAACCGCGTGCAAAACCGGGCCCTGTGGCTGGCCGAGCGAGACGGCATGCGCGCCGCGCTACCGCACTGGAAACAAGGCGCCCGTTTGGCGCTGATCGCATTGGCTATTTTCTCGGTGCTAAGCGGTGCCGGGCTGGCATTCGCGGCATTGGGCGACGGCCAGACGCCGGTCAACGTGTTCTGGGCGCTGGGCAGCCTGCTCGGGCTGAACCTGATTATGCTGTTCAGTTGGGCGATGAGCTTTAGCGTCACCGGACAAAATACTGCAAGCCTTGGACGTCTCTGGCTATGGCTCAGCGAAAAGCTCGCCCGTGATGCCCAGGCCGCACAGCTTGCCCCTGCGCTGATTGTGCTGCTGCAGCGCAAACGCCTGAATAGATGGGTGCTGGGGGCGCTGATCCATGGCTTGTGGCTGCTGGCACTGGTCAGCGCGCTGGTGCTGCTGCTGATGTTAATGGCGACGCGACGTTACGGCTTTGTGTGGGAAACGACTATTTTGGGCAGCGACACCTTCGTCAGTCTGACCCAGACACTCGGCATTCTCCCCGCTATGCTGGGCTTCACTGTGCCGGACGAGTCCATGATCCGCGCCAGCGGTGACAGCGCTCTAATTGTTGAATCAGGTCGCCAGGCCTGGGCGGCGTGGCTGGTGGGTGTGCTCTTGGTCTATGGCATCGTGCCGCGCCTGATCCTTGCGTTGGTCTGCCTGTGGCGCTGGCGCATCGGTCGGGCTGCGCTGAGTCTGGACCTGACCTTGCCCGGTTACAGCCAACTTCGCGAACGGCTTATGCCTAGCAGCGAACGACTTGGAGTCAGCGACGCAGCGCCAGAGCAACTGCATCAAGTACTGCCCAATGGCGCGGCACAACACAGCGATGGCGCATTGCTGGTCGCTATCGAGCTGGACGATGAACAGCCCTGGCCACCGCTATTGCCGGAAGGCGTGGTCGATGCAGGCATTCTCGACAGCCGGGAATCCCGGCAAAAACTGCTCGATCAACTGACCCGCTTTCCACCCGCACGACTGGTTATTGCCTGCGATCCGCGTCGCTCACCTGATCGCGGCAGCCTTGCACTGGTTGCCGAACTGGCTCGCTGCGCAGGCGCAACACGGGTCTGGTTGCTACCGGCTCCTGATGGGCAACATCTGAACGCGGAGCGAGTCAGCGACTGGCATGCAGCGCTGCAGCAAATGGATCTCGCGTGGAGCGACAGTGCACCCCTGAACTGGCTGGAGACAGGCCATGACTGACGAGGACAAGATCCGCCCGCTGAAACTGGCGGTGGTCGGCCACACCAATGTCGGCAAGACCTCGCTGCTAAGAACGCTGACTCGCGATGTAGGCTTTGGGGAAGTCTCTCACCGGCCAAGCACCACCCGCCATGTGGAAGGTGCGCGGCTGTCCGTGGATGGCCAGGCGCTGCTTGAACTGTACGACACGCCGGGCCTGGAAGACGCCATCGCGCTGCTGGATTTTCTCGAACGCCAGGATCGACCGGGCGAGCGGCTGGACGGTCCCGCCCGGCTCGCGCGTTTTCTGGAAGGCAGCGAGGCGAGACAGCGCTTCGAGCAAGAAGCCAAAGTCCTGCGCCAGTTACTGGCGTCGGACGCGGGGCTGTACATCATCGACGCCCGTGAGCCGGTGCTGGCCAAGTACCGTGACGAGCTGTCGATCCTGGCCAGTTGTGGCAAACCGTTGCTGCCCGTCCTCAACTTCGTCAGCAGCATAGAACATCGGGAACCCGCGTGGCGCGAGGCCCTCGCACGCTTGGGCCTGCATGCACTGGTCCGTTTCGACAGCATCGCGCCGCCAGAAGATGGGGAGCGGCGGCTTTATGAAAGCCTTGCCCTGCTGCTGGAAAACTCCAGAGATCAACTGGAACGGCTGATTCTGGATCTTGAGGTCCAGCGCGAAATCCGACGACAAAGTGCTAGCCGGTTGATCGCGCAGTTACTCATCGACTGTGCCGCCTGCCGCCGCAGTGTTTCAACTGAATCGGGCCAAGAGCAACAAGCTATCGATGAGCTGCGCAAAGCGGTGCGCCAGCGCGAACAGCGCTGCGTGGAAGAGCTGCTCAAGCTTTATGCGTTTCGCGTTCAGGACGCGGCAGCCAGCGATTTGCCGCTGCTGGACGGGCGTTGGGGCGACGATTTGTTCAACCCGGAAACCCTTAAGCAACTGGGCGTACGAGTCGGCGGCGGAATTGCGGCAGGCGCAGCAGCGGGTGCCGGTGTCGATTTGCTGGTGGGCGGCCTCACCATGGGCGCAGCGGCCTTGGCCGGGGCGATTGCCGGTGGTGCATTACAGACTGCACGCAGTTACGGCGGACGATTGCTCGGCAAGATCAAAGGCCAGCGCGAACTGACGGTGGACGACGCGGTGCTGCGGCTGCTCGCGTTACGGCAGCGCCATTTGCTGATCGCCTTGGGCGCCAGAGGCCATGCCGCCATGGAAAGCATCCAGTTGACCACACCACAGGATAAAACCTGGCGTGAAGGCAAACTGCCCGACGCGCTGCAAAAAGCCCGCGCTCATCCGCAATGGTCGTCGCTGAATCCTGGGGCGAAGCTGAATCAGGCTGAGCGGCAGGAGCAGATTGAAGAATTGGCGAAAGTGTTGGTAAAAACCTGACTTTATGAATGCTTGGGGATCACACCGCGAACCCTGCATCCCACAGGAAGCACTAAGGACGTGGGACCGGCTTTAGCCGGGAAGAGGCCGGCTCATTCACTACATCTTTATCGTCAGGAATGCCGCCTTCCCGGCTAAAGCCGGTCCCACGTCAACTTGCAGACATAGAATCTCCCACAGAGGTGCAGCGCCGTTTGCAAATGTCCGGCAGTCGCATTCGTGATTTTTGATTACTCGATTTCCCCGGACACCGGTATCATCGCGCGCCCGATACACCCGGAACCGTATTGCTCATGAAACCGACCTTGATCGCCGCCGCAGAAATCGACCGTATCGATACCTGGGCCAAATACTCCAGCCATATGTGCGGAGGCTGTATTTCCAGCTGCTGCACGCTGCCTGTTGAAGTCAAGATCAAGGACTTGATCCGCATCGGCATCGTCGATGAATTCGAACGGGGCGAACCGGCGAAGAACATCGCCAAGCGTTTGCAGAAGGAAGGGATTGTCGAGCGTTACAACCAGAAATCCGAAATCTTCACCTTGCAGCGCATGAGCAACAACGACTGCCTGTATCTGGATCGCAAGAGCCGCTTGTGCACCATCTACGACAAACGCCCGGACACTTGCCGCAATCACCCCAAGGTTGGCCCGCGTCCCGGCTACTGCGCTTACAAGCCCAAAGATGTGGTTCGCCAAGCGAGCGGCACGCTGAAGAACAACACCAGCACGCCGTTTCCGAAGTTCTGAGCAGCTTCTGACACCGCGCGGCGCTTTTGACATGGGCACCTGTGGGCGACTCTATGTTTGTCCGCAAGCTGATTGACGACGTGGGACCGGCTTTAGCCGGGAATACAGTATTTCTGCAGATGAAGATTCAGCATCTGTCCCGGCCTTTTCCCGGCTGAAGCCGGTCCCACGTCATCAAAGTCTACGATCAGCAAACGCCACACAAACAAAAACGCCCCCGACCTTGCGGTCGCGGGCGTTTTTTCAAGCCTGATTAAAAACTAATCAGTTCTTGGCTTTCTTGGCAGCGCGGGTACGCTCGCTTTCGTCCAGGATCTTCTTGCGAAGACGGATGGACTTAGGAGTCACTTCGCACAGCTCGTCGTCCTGGATGAATTCCAGAGCCTGTTCAAGGGTGAACTTGACAGGTGGAACCAGAGCAATGGTCTCGTCTTTACCCGAAGCACGCATGTTGTCGAGCTTCTTGCCTTTGGTTGGGTTGATACCCAGGTCGTTGTCGCGGCTGTTCAAGCCAACGATCTGACCGCAGTAGATCTCTTGACCGTGTTCAACGAACAGCTTGCCACGAGCCTGCAGGGTTTCCAGCGAGTAAGTCAGAGCCTTGCCGGTTTCAACCGAAACCAGAACGCCGTTCTGACGGCCCGACACGTCGCCCGACTTCATGGTGTCGTAGCGGTCGAAGATCGAGGTCAGGATGCCTGCACCGGAGGTGAGGGTCAGGAACTCGTTACGGAAGCCGATCAGACCACGAGCAGGGATGTTGTACTCAAGGCGCACACGGCCCTTGCCATCCGGAACCATGTTGGTCAGATCGCCTTTGCGCAGACCCATTTGCTCCATGATGGAACCCTGGGATTCTTCTGGCAGGTCGATGGTGACGTTTTCAAACGGTTCCTGCTTCACGCCGTCAACAACACGGATGATCACTTCTGGACGACCGACACCCATTTCGAAGCCTTCGCGACGCATGGTTTCGATCAGTACCGACAAGTGCAGCTCACCACGGCCCGAGACCTTGAACTTGTCAGCGGTGTCGCCTTCTTCAACGCGCAGAGCAACGTTGTACAGCAGCTCTTTGTCCAGACGTTCCTTGATGTTACGGGACGTCACGAACTTGCCTTCTTTACCGCAGAACGGCGAGTCGTTGACCTGGAAAGTCATCGAAACGGTAGGTTCGTCAACGGTCAACGGCACCATTGCTTCCACGTTCAGTGGATCGCACAGAGTGTCGGAGATGAACAGCGAATCCATACCGCTGATGCAGACGATGTCGCCAGCTGCTGCTTCTTCAACGTCGATGCGGTGCAGACCGTGGTGACCCATCAGCTTCAGGATACGACCGTTACGGCGTTTGCCGTCGGCGCTGATCGCTACAACCGGGGTGTTCGGCTTGACGCGACCACGAGCGATACGGCCAACACCGATAACACCCAGGAAGCTGTTGTAGTCCAGAGCGGAGATCTGCATCTGGAAAGGACCGTCACGGTCAACAGACGGCGCTGGTACGTTGTCGACGATCGACTGGTACAGCGGGGTCATGTCTTCAGCCATTTCAGCGTGGTCCAGACCGGCAATACCGTTCAGGGCAGAGGCGTAGACGACTTTGAAGTCCAGCTGTTCTTCGGTAGCACCCAGGTTGTCGAACAGGTCGAAGATCTGATCCAGAACCCAGTCCGGACGCGCGCCTGGACGGTCAACCTTGTTGATGACCACGATTGGACGCAGGCCGGCTTCGAAAGCCTTCTTGGTCACGAAACGGGTTTGCGGCATAGGGCCGTCTTGAGCGTCAACCAGCAGCAGCACGGAGTCAACCATCGACATTACGCGCTCAACTTCACCACCGAAGTCGGCGTGGCCCGGGGTGTCCACGATGTTGATGTGGTAGCCGTTCCAGTTGATGGCGGTGTTTTTCGCCAGAATGGTAATACCGCGCTCTTTCTCCTGGTCGTTGGAGTCCATCACGCGCTCGTCGTTGAGCTCGTTACGCTCCAGAGTGCCGGATTGGCGCAAGAGTTTGTCTACCAGGGTGGTTTTACCGTGGTCAACGTGAGCAATGATGGCGATGTTGCGTAGATTTTCGATCACTTGTGTATCTCGATCAGAGGATTCGGTTAGCTGAATACTGCTAAACAGCTATTTATAACGTCAGAGTCGGCCAAAGCCGTTACGGCTAGACGACTGGCGTCGGGGGGCCGGTGACGCAAGCCACAGGCAAACAGCCCCGGGCACTTAGCTCGGTCTATAAACGCGCACATTGGCATACCCCTCACTGAGCAAATGGTGAGCATGCAGGCGACTCATGACGCCTTTGTCGCAATACAACAGGTACTGGCGCGTGTTATCCAGTTCCTTGAAGCGGCTGTTCAATGCATAGAACGGCAGCGCCTGTACTTCAATACCAGGCAATACCAGCGGCTGATCTTCCTGAGCATCCGGGTGACGGATGTCAACGATGACCTGCCCTGCCAGTGCCTGACTGACTTCTTCTATCTCGACACTCTGGCTCAGATCGTCAATCACACGATCAATCGAAACCAGTTTGGCGTTCTCCAGCGCTCGCTCGAGAACCGCCATGTCGAACTGTTGCTCTTCGTACTCAACGCGGTTGCGTTTGGCGTTGGTCTTGGGGTTGATCGAAATCACCCCGCAATACTCAGGCATGTGCCTGGCGAAATCGGCAGTACCGATTTCAACCGCCTGATCGACGATGTCCTGCTTGTGGCTGGTGATCAACGGGCGCAAGACCAGCTTGTCAGTCGCGGCGTCAATCAACGACAGGTTCGGCAACGTCTGGCTGGCAACCTGTGAAATCGCTTCGCCGGTAACCAGCACATCGATATCAAGACGGTCAGCGATAGAGGATGCAGCGCGTAACATCATACGCTTCAAAACTACACCCATATGACTGTTATCGACTTTCTGCAGTATTTCTCCGAGAACTTCCTCGAACGGCACGCTGATAAACAGCACGCGCTGGGAGCTGCCGTACTTCTTCCAGATGAAATGCGCGACTTCCATCACGCCCAGTTCATGGGCACGACCGCCCAGATTGAAGAAGCAGAAATGCGCCATCAGCCCGCGACGCATGACCTGATAGGCCGCCACGGTCGAATCAAAACCGCCGGACATCAATACCAGGGTCTGTTCGAGGGCGCCTAACGGGTATCCGCCGACACTGTTGTGCTGGCTGTGGATGACAAACAACCGTTTGTCGCGAATTTCCATTCGCACCACGATTTCCGGCTTTTTCAGCTCGATACCGGCTGCACCGCACTGCTTGCGCAACTGGCTACCAACGTACTTTTCGACATCCATGGAGCTGAATGCGTGCTTGCCGGCGCGCTTGCAGCGCACTGAAAACATCTTGTCCGGCAGCAAATCGGCGTAGTGCAGTTTGCACTTGGCAACGATGTCGTCCATGTCGCCCAGCTGGTATTCGGCCACCTGAAGGAAATTGGCGATGCCCGGCATGCAGCTCAGGCGGTCGGTCATATCCTGCAGGACCTTGGGGTCGGTCAGTTTCGTCTGAACCTCGAGGTTGTCCCACGAGCCATCCACCACCAGCACCGGGTCCAGATCACGGAGCACGGTGCGGATGTTCTTGGCCAGCTGGCGGATGAATTGCTTACGCACCGGCGGGCTTTTGATGATGATTTCGGGGAAGACTTTTACGATTAGTTTCATGAAAACAGCGCGCGAGGTGCCAGCCGAAAAAGAGGGGGCGGGATTATAGCGGAAATTGCTCAAGGTTTAACCAGTTATCGTGCAACCAATCATCGACGCACCAAAAAAGACCTGACGCCCATTATCAAGCCTCATTGTGGTGCACCGAATTCTAAAATCGTCGATTTTTATCCCCGAATTGCTAGCGTTTCGGGCATAAAACCCATCTCGGGGCACTGGCATGCAATTTGCTCCCTTGTGAGGCAGGTTGCCTTGGCAGAGTATTTGCGCCGGCATCACCCAAATTCTAAGGGCCCAAACCATTAAATAGGCCCGAAGCCACCCGGAGGACACCATGTCGAAGTCGGTTCAACTCATCAAAGATCATGACGTTAAGTGGATTGATCTGCGCTTCACGGACACTAAAGGTACACAGCACCACGTGACCATGCCGGCTCGTGATGCGCTGGAAGACGACTTCTTCGAAGTCGGCAAGATGTTCGACGGCTCCTCCATCTCTGGCTGGAAAGGCATCGAAGCCTCCGACATGATCCTGCTGCCGGACGACGAAACTGCCGTTCTCGATCCGTTCACCGAAGACCCAACGCTGATCCTGGTTTGCGACATCATCGAACCTTCGACCATGCAAGGTTACGACCGCGACCCACGCGCTATCGCTCACCGCGCCGAGGAATACCTGAAGTCGACCGGTATCGGTGACACTGTATTCGCCGGTCCAGAGCCAGAATTCTTCATCTTCGACGAAGTGAAATTCAAATCCGACATCTCCGGTTCCATGTTCAAGATCTACTCCGAACAAGGTTCGTGGATGTCCGACGCCGACATCGAAGGCGGTAACAAGGGCCACCGTCCAGGCATCAAAGGCGGTTACTTCCCGGTTCCACCATTCGACCATGACCACGAAATCCGCACCGCAATGTGCAACGCTCTGGAAGAAATGGGCCAGACCGTAGAAGTTCACCACCACGAAGTGGCGACTGCTGGTCAGAACGAAATCGGCGTGAAATTCAACACGCTGGTTAAAAAGGCTGACGAAGTTCAGACCCTGAAATACGTTGTTCACAACGTTGCTGACGCTTACGGCCGCACCGCGACCTTCATGCCTAAGCCTCTGTACGGCGATAACGGTTCGGGTATGCACGTTCACATGTCCATCTCCAAAGATGGCAAGAACACTTTCGCAGGCGAAGGCTATGCCGGCCTGTCCGACACCGCTCTGTACTTCATCGGCGGCATCATCAAGCACGGTAAAGCACTGAACGGCTTCACCAACCCGGCTACCAACTCCTACAAGCGTCTGGTTCCAGGCTTCGAAGCTCCAGTAATGCTGGCTTACTCGGCTCGTAACCGTTCCGCTTCGATCCGTATTCCTTACGTCAGCAGCCCTAAAGGCCGCCGTATCGAAGCTCGCTTCCCGGATCCATCCGCCAACCCTTACCTGGCTTTCGCAGCACTGCTGATGGCCGGTCTGGACGGTATCCAGAACAAGATCCACCCTGGCGACGCCGCTGACAAAAACCTGTATGACCTGCCGCCTGAAGAGGCCAAAGAGATCCCACAAGTTTGCGGCAGCCTGAAAGAAGCCCTGGAAGAGCTGGACAAAGGTCGTGCGTTCCTGACCAAAGGCGGCGTTTTCAGCGACGACTTCATCGACGCTTACATCGCTCTGAAAAGCGAAGAAGAAATCAAAGTACGCACCTTCGTACACCCACTGGAATACGAGCTGTACTACAGCTGCTGATCCAGTCGCGTCAGCAACTTTGACGCACAAAAGAGGCCTCCTTCGGGAGGCCTTTTTTATGGGCGGGGTTTAATATCCAGTAAATATTTGTTGCCTGAAGCGCTTTGCGCGAGTCCATGCTGTCGTATCGCGAA
>NZ_JACONW010000091.1 GCF_014357575.1 Pseudomonas folii
CCACATAAAAATCTCATCTATTCAGGTAGTTATAACTTTATTTTGATGGGAGCGTTTGCGTGCTGACGAACTCAGGCCTTGTCAGCCACACTCAGCAGTATCGAGCTCTGTTTCGCGTCATATTCCAGAAACACATGATTACGCCCGGCATGTTTTGCCCGGTACAGCGCTTCGTCGGCGCGGGAGGCCAGCAGCAGGCTGTCGTCCTTGTCACCCATTTCCACAACGCCAGCGCTGAATGTGCAGAACAGATCGGCGGGTTGCGCAGGGTAGTGGATTTCAGCAAAGCGCCGGCGGATTTCATCCAGCGTGAAATGAGCGCTCTGGATATCCGTGTCAGGCATCACGATGGCGAATTCTTCTCCGCCATATCGGCCAATATAGTCCGTCTTGCGCAGCCGCTGTTTGAGGAACAACGCCAGGCTCTTGATTACCCGGTCGCCCATGGGATGGCCGTGGCTGTCGTTGACCTTTTTAAAGTGATCAATATCCAGCATCGCGAAACACAGCCGCTGATTTTCCCGGCGGGCACGGAAGCAGCAATCTTCCAGCAGTTGCAGGATATGAGTGTGGTTATAAAGGCCGGTCAGGCTGTCCCGAACCATGCGCGCCTTGAGATTGCGTGCCCGCGCAGCACGGTTGCGCACGGTGGTAATCAGGTGGCGCGGCTTGATCGGCTTGGTCAGGAAGTCATCGCCGCCTTCGCTCATGGCGTCCAGCTGCTTGTCCAGATCATCTTCAGCAGACAGATAAATGATCGGCACACTGACATAACGGTCGTTGTGACGGATCACCTTGGCCAGTTCGGTACCGGTGCAGCCCGGCATATACATGTCGAGGATGATCAGGTCCGGCTGGAAGTCTGCCAGCTCGGCCATGGCCTGGATCGGGTCAAGCAACGTACGGGTCACGATCCCGGCACTGTTGAGCAGGCGCTCGGTATGCAAGGCCTGGGCGCGGGAGTCATCGATGATCAGCACCTTGTAAGGCTCGTATTGCGCCACACAGGTGAGAATTTCGATTTTCTCCAACAGGCTCGAAGCCTCCAGCGTACCGGTCAGAAACTCCTCGCCACCGGCGCGCACAGCGGCCAGACGTGTCGGGGTATCCGTTTCGTGATGGCTGAAAAAAATCAGCGGCAGTTTTTGCTCAAGTCCCTGCTGGACACCCGCCGCCAGTTTCAGGCCTTCGCCCGGGCCGCAGAAATCCACATCGATCACGATGGCAGAGGGATGACGATGAGCCATGGCTGTCTGGAAATCACTCAGACCGTCCAGCGCCTGAGCGTACAGGCCAAAAAAGTCCAGCTGCTTGCTCAAGCGCTCGGCGCGTTCGAAATCCTGCAGCGCGATATAGATAGGCTTGCGCAACGGCGGTAGCGAGGTTTGCTCGAAACGATCGCCATGACGCAGACCTGTGCGGGACAGCCGCTGCATCAAACTGTTGAGTTCAGTAATCAGGTTGCTGGTTAACCGTCCACGATTCGCTTCGACCGCTTCCAGCGACGCATTGATGGCTTGGGCCAGCTCGATATGCTCGATTTGCTCAAAACGCTCGGCAAAACGTAGCAGACGCTGATTGGCATCCTGAAATTCCGCCATATCCGTCGCAGTCCACTCGCCCTGCTGCAGTCGCTGCCAGGCCTCAAGAATCTGACGTGCCTGATGAATGACGCGCTGAGCGAAGTGATGTTTGAGACGATCGCGATTTGGATCTGCTGGCTCGGTCATATCGGGCTACGTGTGTGTTCTCTGATGGATCACTGCTGGCGCTATGCTACCACCTACTTTCCGCCTAGCACGTACCCCAAGTCAAATAGTTGGCAACATTTAGATGACTGGACGGTTTTTGCCCCTCATCGCCCGGTTGTGGCGCTCCATTTCTCGGTTTTTGCAGGTAATGCTTCTCGCCCCGGCAACAGACTTGGCATATCCCGCAGCCTGATCCACGGCTCATTTTGCCAATGAATAACGCTTAGCTCGCCGCCTTGCCATTCCAGTCGTGCGGGCGTCGGGCTGTTGTGCAGTGAATGAAGTCGAGCAGCGAATAGCGTGGGCATGACTTCGTGGGTGATCCACTGGCGCAACTGGCTATTGGCCGGGTGATGGTGGTGGACCAGTAATGCATACGCCGCAGACTCGCTGACCATGAGCATTTCCTGGGCTTCGTCGTAGTAGTCTAGATTCAGGGTGCAGCGCTGGTCGGGGTCAAGTTTGCGGACTAAACGATTTTCAAGGAACAGGCCCATCAGCCGGCCCAGATCGCGGGCACAGAACCAGGCTTGTTGCTCCATGATCAGGGCGTGCAGATGGCGTTTCTGATGGGTGAAGCGTAGGGGTTCGAAAGGCGTGTCCATGCTGTCTGTCCTTGTTATTAGCTGAAGGCGTCGGGAGCTAAGAACACCCAATCTAGTGCCGGCATATTCCCCCGGAGGGTCTTTTATTAGCCGACTCCCGACATGACAGACGAACAGACGCATTAAACGCCTGCGCTAAGTGACCTTAGCGCAGGCGCAAAAAAACCGCTGTCTATCGTGGCGGGTGTACGGATTGTGAGTTCTTAGGCTCAGGGGCGGAATGATCAAAGAGCAGCCGTTTTGGGTCAATGGCCAATGCTGTAGGACGTTTCTGGTTTTGTTGTGGTTGTTTCATAGGTAACAACACCAACCCCTGTAGGAGCTGCCGAAGGCTGCGATGGCGGTGTTTCAGGAGGATTGCGTTCGCAGCCTTCGGCAGCTCCTACAGATTTTGCATTTGCTGGGTGACTATCCTTAACAAAACCTCCCACCCTGACATACCTGCAAAAGGCACCTTGCTGTAAGGTTGCGGTCAGAGCACTGAACCCTGTGATTGAAAGGACATAGCCATGCTGGATTGGAAGAACCGCGCAGGCAGCGCGAAAGAGCGCGTCGATGAACCGTCTTCGGTCAAGCGCCGCGGGTACCTGAGTGGGCTGTTTTACAGCCGTGCGCTGGGTGCCGTGGTTGCGATTTACCTGGTGGTCACCTTGCTGATCGGCTGGTACTGGAGCAGTGAACCGGCGTTGTTCCCCGTCCAGCAAAATGCTCAGGCTGCGGCCGAGCGTGAAGGCAAGCAGATGGTGATTGGTTACACCACTGTTGAAACCCTTAAGACCGTTGTAAGCACCCTGCTTGAAAAACGTGGCGGCTATTTGTCCAACGACCGCTTCCCGCCTGGCCTGTGGCTGGACAATATTCCCAGCTGGGAATACGGAGTGATGTTCCAGGTGCGGGATTTGAGCCGTGCCATGCGTAAGGATTTTTCCCGTTCCCAGTCCCAATCGGCTGAAGATGGTGATCTGGCCCGCGCTGAGCCGCTGTTCAACTTCAGCAACAACAGCTGGATTCTGCCTTCCAGTGAGTCTCAGTACCGCGACGGTATTGCGGCACTGAATCGTTACGAAGAGCGTCTGTCCGACCCTAATTCAAAAACTGCGCTGTTTTATGCGCGCGCTGACAATCTCAGTAACTGGCTGGGCGACGTCAACACCCGTCTGGGTTCGCTGTCGCAGCGTCTTTCGGCCAGTGTTGGCCGTGTGAAACTCAACAGCACCTTGAAAACCGAGGCGCTGGTTGCCGTGAAACCGGGCGAAGTGCCACAGGTGGATGAGGAAATCGTTGAAACGCCATGGTTGAAAATCGACGACGTGTTCTATGAAGCGCGCGGTCAGGCCTGGGCGCTTTCGCACTTGCTGCGCGCCATCGAAGTTGATTTTGCCGACGTATTGGCCAAAAAGAACGCCACCGTCAGCGTGCGTCAGATCATTCGTGAGCTGGAAGCGTCGCAAGAACCGCTGTGGAGCCCGATGGTGCTCAACGGCAGTGCGTTCGGCGTGTTGTCTAACCACTCGTTGGTCATGGCCAACTATATTTCCCGCGCCAACGCCGCTGTGATCGACCTTCGTCAACTGCTGTCCCAGGGCTGATCGATGTCGTTCTCAGCCACCGAGGCTGCGCACCGCGCCGCCTCGGACGCCGAACTGATCGCCTGGGTTGATGAGCTGGATCAGCCACTTGGGGGCATGGTCCGCTCGCAATTGCGTGAGGCAGGGCTGATCGGGCGTGGCACTTATATTCTGCTGTTCAATTCCGCAGGCGAGCTTTGCGTGCATCGCCGTACGCTGAGCAAAGCCATTTATCCCGGTTATTGGGATGTAGCAGCGGGCGGCATGGTGCAGGCCGACGAGAGCTATGCCGAGTCCGCTGCACGGGAGCTGGCTGAGGAGTTGGGCGTCAGCGGCGTACCGCTGACCGAGCATGAGCACTTTTTCTTTGATCAACCGGGCAACCGGCTCTGGTGCGCAGTGTTCTCGGCGGTCTGGGACGGGCCTTTGACGTTGCAGCCCGAAGAGGTGCTGGAGGCACGGTTCGTACCGATAGACGACGCCCTGCGCGAAGCCGAACAAAAGCCGTATTGCCCGGACTCGGTGGCGGCGTTGAAGCGGTATCTGGGAGCGACGCGTTAATCCTGTGGGAGCGGTGCTTGCCCGCGATAAGGGCACCGCGATCCAAAGTGAATCGCGGTCCCCTTATCGCGGGCAAGCACCGCTCCCACATGACGCAGTGATCAGTTAGATGACGAGTCATCCCCTACGTCGCAAATGTTGAGTAAATTGGCGCACATTGGCCCTTAGCAACCGGGCTTTTTGCCGTTACACTGCGCGACCTTTTCAAGCTGGCCGGGGTTTTCCGTCCAGCTGCGCTGCCCCTGCCTGAGTGGGGCTTCGCGGCCGACCCTTTATGGATGTCGACCAATCTTCAGTCCTCAACAAGAGGATTTGCGGTGGCTAAAAAAGCCTCATCCTTCGCCGCCCTGGGTGGCCTGGTATTTTCCACCGACGCGGGACGGCATTGTCCCGACTGTCGTCAGCCCATTGATGCCTGCATCTGCAAACAGACGCTTATTCCCGAAGGGGATGGCATTGCCCGTGTGCGCCGCGAAAGCAAAGGCCGTGGCGGTAAAACGGTAACGACTATTACCGGCGTGCCATTGCCTGAAGATGGCCTCAAGGATCTGGCCAAAACCCTCAAACAACGATGTGGCACCGGCGGAGCGCTCAAGGACGGGGTGATCGAGATTCAGGGCGATCACGTCGAACTGCTGCTGGCCGAGCTGATCAAGCAGGGCTTCAAGGCGAAGAAATCCGGCGGCTGATGGCTCTGCGGACCGCAGGCAAACTCTGGCTTGCATCGCGGGTCTACTTTCCATCAGTGCCTGGCACCAAACCGTCACTTGCACTCTTTACACTGCGCCCAGCCTGTCTATGGCTGGCGCTACCAGACTTTTTTATAGGGGACTTCGATGTCCGTACGACGCACACGTAAAGACGATGGCAGCCAATGGACCGTTGCGGATAGCCGCAGTGTCTACGGTATCCGCCATTGGGGCGCTGGTTATTTCGCGATCAATGAAGCGGGCCGTGTAGAGGTTCGTCCGAATGGGCCGGGCAGTTCGCCTATCGATCTTTACGAGCAGGTCGACGACTTGCGCAAAAGTGGGCTGAGCCTGCCATTGCTGGTGCGTTTCCCCGATATTCTGCAAGACCGTGTGCGTCAGTTGACCGGTGCCTTCGACGCCAATATTGCGCGTCTGGAGTACCAGAGCCAGTACACCGCGTTGTACCCGATCAAGGTGAACCAGCAGGAGGCGGTGGTTGAAAACATCATCGCTACCCAGAACGTGTCCATCGGTCTGGAGGCCGGTTCCAAGCCTGAGCTGATGGCGGTGCTGGCATTGGCCCCGAAAGGCGGCACTATCGTCTGCAACGGTTACAAGGACCGTGAGTTCATTCGTCTGGCGCTGATGGGTCAGAAACTGGGTCACAACGTGTTCATCGTGATCGAGAAAGAATCCGAAGTTGAACTGGTGATCGAAGAGGCCGCCGAGCTCAAAGTCGCGCCGCAGGTAGGCTTGCGTGTTCGTCTGTCGTCGTTGGCGTCCAGCAAATGGGCCGATACCGGTGGTGAAAAATCCAAGTTCGGTCTGTCGGCGGCGCAGTTGCTGTCCGTCGTTGATCGCTTCCGCAAAGCGGGTCTGGATCAGGGTATTCGGTTGCTGCACTTCCATATGGGTTCGCAGATCGCCAACCTTGCGGACTATCAGCACGGTTTCAAGGAAGCGATTCGTTACTACGGCGAGCTGCGTAACCTTGGCCTGCCGGTGGATCACATCGACGTAGGCGGCGGTCTGGGTGTCGATTACGACGGTACTCACTCGCGCAACGCCAGCTCCATCAACTACGACATGGACGATTACGCCGGTGTGGTCGTGGGCATGCTCAAAGAGTTCTGCGATGCGCAGGGCCTGCCGCATCCGCACATTTTCTCGGAAAGCGGCCGCTCGCTGACCGCGCACCATGCCATGCTGGTTATCCAGGTCACCGACGTCGAGAAGCATAACGACGAAGTCCCGGAGATCGAAGACAAGGAAAGCCTGCCGGAAACCCTGCAGTGGCTGGTCGATCTGCTCGGCCCGACCGATATCGAAATGGTCACCGAAACCTACTGGCGCGCCACTCACTACATGAGTGACATCGCGACCCAGTACGCCGATGGCAAAATCTCCCTGTCGCAAAAAGCCTTGGGTGAGCAGTGCTACTTCGCCGTTTGCCGCCGCCTGCACAACTCGTTGAAAGCGCGTCAACGCTCCCATCGTCAGGTGCTGGACGAGCTCAACGACAAGCTGGCCGACAAGTACATCTGCAACTTCTCGGTATTCCAGAGCCTGCCGGACACCTGGGCTATCGATCAGGTATTGCCGATCATCCCGCTGCACCGCCTAAACGAAGAGCCCCTGCGTCGTGCGGTGCTGCAAGACCTGACCTGCGACTCTGACGGCAAGATCAATCAGTACGTGGACGAGCAAAGCATCGAAACCAGCTTGCCAGTGCATGGCCTGAACGAAGGCGAAGACTATTTGCTGGGCGTGTTCCTGGTTGGCGCGTATCAGGAAATTCTGGGCGACATGCATAACCTGTTCGGTGATACCGACTCGGTGAATATCTACCAGAACCCGGATGGCAGCGTTTATTCCGCCGGCATCGAAACCCACGACACCATCGAAGACATGCTGCGCTACGTGCACTTGTCGCCGGAAGAACTGATGACCCATTACCGGGACAAAGTCGCCAGCGCCAAAATCACCCCGCGTGAACGCACGTACTTCCTTGATGCTTTGCGTTTGGGGCTGACAAGGTCTTCTTACCTGTCTTCTTGATGTGACGCGGGAGCCAACCTATTGGCTCCCGCCAAACAAAAATTAGTTACTGAATAGATACGATTTTATGTGGGAGCGGTGCTTGCCCGCGATAAGAACACCTCGATTTATCCTTCAGACCGTGTTGCCTTTATCGCGGGCAAGCACCGCTCCCACATGGGACTGCATTCCAGCTTAAGACCATCTTCTCTGCTCCACTTTCCTATTCTTCTGTAGGCAACGTCCTATTCTTCGTTTCGCCCTCTACCCCACGCGTCTTCTCGGCCAGAATCCACGGCCGCGTTCCTGTAGAGAGCCTTCCCCATGTCCGGCCCCGCCGTCGACCACCCTTTCAATCTGGATATCGCTCCGCTGTTTCGGCGGTTGCAGGTGCTGTCGTTCACCGGAACGGAGGCTATCAGCGAGCCTTTTGTCTTTGAGCTGGAAGTGCTGATCGACGAACCGTATCTGGATCAGCAAAGCCTGATGTATCGCGCCGCATTCTTGAGTTTTCAAGACGATAAAACCGGCGTGCACGGGCAGATTCACAGTGTCACGCGCAGCCACTTCAAACCGGGCCCCGCGTGTTATCGCCTGTCCATCGGGCCTCGCCTCGCCTGTCTGGGGCAACGCTACACGCCGCGGGTGTTTCAGCACATGAGTACGCCACAGATCATCAGTCGTGTGCTGCTGGAACATGGTCTGCGCGAAGACAGCTACCGCTTTGATCTGCGAGCCGAGTACCGCAAGCGCGATTTCTGCGCGCAGTACCGGGAATCCGATCTGCAACTGGTGCAGCGGTTATGTGCGGAAGAGGGCATTCACTACCACTTTCACCATTCCAGAAAAGGCCATGAGCTGGTGTTTGGCGATGGTTTACGGGTTTTTCGCCGTACCTCGACGGCCAACGTTCAGCAGGTACCGATGCAGGCGGGCGTTATCCGTTTTGCGGTGACGGAAGGTGGCGAGCAATCGGATCGCACACGCCAGAAGGGCGAAGGTGAAAGCACACTGCCCTTCGTTTCGGCGGGGCACTTGCTACCGCTCATGGGGCATCCGCAGGAAGATCTGAACCATCTTTGGCTGGTGACGGGCGTGGTACACCGCGGCTTTGATACCCGTCAGTTGCGCAGCGTGCCCACTGTTCAGAAGGGTATGTACATCAATCATTTTCAGGTCGCGCCGTGGGAGTCGGGTTTCAAACCGCCGCCTCGGCCGCGAGCCTGTGTGGCGACGATTCAGTGTGCTTATGTGGTCGGTGCGGTAGATGAGCCCGTCAGCGCTGACGCCGAAGGCCGGATCAATGTGCAATTTGATTGGAGTTATCCAGGGCAAGGCGGGGAAGGGGGCGACTGTTGGCTGCCGGTGGCTACACACCTGAGCAAGACACTGCGTGGCGGCATGCCGGTGGTGGTGAGTTTTATTGAGGGTGATATGGATCGGCCATTGATCAGCGCCTGTGTGTGGCAATCCACGGACGCCATTGCCGAATCGCCGAAAACGTCATCGCCGCCTGAAAAGCTTGAGGTGAACCTGATGCCTATAACGGCCGTGGATGGCAGGTCATGGATTCAAATCGAAGGTGGCTCGCGGGTCAGTTATCAGCAAGGCTGCGAATTGTCCTTCACCGTCGGTGACAGCACGCTGAGCATCGACGCTGCTGGAGTGAAACTGAGCAGCCCGCAAATTCAGATGACCGCCGGGCTCAAGTCTGATGTTGATCCGGAGCGCTGAACCACGCACCGCTTTTGCTCAGTCGCCAGGTGACATACCCCAGGGTCAACGCTCGTAGCAGCATGAATAGCAGCAACGTCAGCCATAAGCCATGGTTGCCGAAGCTTTGCAGCCCATACGCGAACGGAGCGACCAGCAACATGTTGACCAGCATGGTGTTACGCATTTCCCTGGCGCGGGTAGCACCGATGAACAGGCCGTCGAGCAGGTAACTCCAGACCGCCAGCAAGGGCAGCGCGGCCAGATAGGGCAGGTAGATGAAAGCGGTCTCGCGTACTTCAACGATATCGGTCTGCAGACCGATAAACAGATGGCCTGCGACCATGAACAGCAGCGCGAACGCCACGCTGGCGATCAGCGACCAACCTCCGGCGACCGTCAGCGAGCGGCGCAATGCGAGCTTGTTTTTGGCACCGATCGCATGGCCGCACAGCGCCTCAACCGCATGGGCCAGCCCGTCCAGCGCATGGGCGGTCAGCAGCAGGCCGTTGAGCAGCAGCGCGTTGGCGGCCACCGTGGCGTCGCCGAGCCGTGCGCCCTGCACGGTAATCAGGAAAAACACCGATTGCAGCGCCAGGCTGCGGATGAAGATGTCACGGTTCACAGCCAGCAGCGGCCGCCAGTTTCCCCAGCGTTTAAGGGCGGGCCACAGCACCTGGCCCGGCCAGGCGAGCAGGGTCTTGCGGGTCAGTGCCAGGCCGAGCAGTGCGCCTGTCCACTCGGCGACGACCGAAGCACGGGCCGAACCCACCACGCCCCAGTCCAGCCCGAGTACGAACCACAGGTTCAGGGCGATGTTGACCAGGTTGGTGGTCAACAGAATCATCAGCGGCGCGCGGGCATTCTGTGTGCCGAGAAACCAGCCGACCAGTGCGTAACCGGCCAGGGCGGCGGGCAAGCCCAGGAGCCGGGTGTGGAAGAATGCTTCAGTCAGCTGTTGCAGGTCGGCGGATGGCTGCATGAGGCTCAGGGCCAGATGACTGAACGGCAGGCCGATCACCCCAAGTAATAACGCCAGTCCCATCGCCAGCAACAGGCCTTGCAGCAGGATCTGACGTAACGCAGAACCGTCATTGCGCCCCGCAGCCTGAGAGGCAAAGCCGGTGGTGCCCATGCGCAGGAAGCCCATGGTCCAGGCGAGAAAGGTGTACAGCGTCGCGCCCACGGCCACAGCGCCCAGTTGATGGGCGTGGGGCAGATGGCCAATCACCGCGCTGTCGACCAGCGCCACCAGCGGTACGGAGATATTCGACAGAATCATCGGCGCCGCCAGCGCCCAAACGCTGCGATGGGTAGCGCGATCGCGCCAGTCGTTGAGCAGGTTTGACATGAAAGCTCCCGGGCAAGGCGGGCATTGTAGAGTGAACTGCCCCCCAAAAGGTGGTTGAGTGACAGGGCGCTAACCGGTAGGAGCGAACTTGTTCGCGAGGGCGGCAGACCTGATTCACCGCGTAAGCCCTCTCGCCAACAAGTTGCCTCCTACCCCACACCGCACCAACCGGTAGGAGCGAACTTGTTCGCGAGGCGTCAGGCCTGATTCACCGCGTAACCCCTCTCGCCAACAAGTTGCCTCCTACCTGACACCGCGCCACACGGTAGGCGCGAACTTCTTCGCGAGGGCGTCAGACCTGATTCGCCGCGTAAGCCCTCTCGCCAACAAGTTGCCTCCTACCTGACACCGCGCCACACGGTAGGAGCGAACTTGTTCGCGAGGGCGTCAGGCCTGAATCACCGCGTAAGCCACTCTCGCGGGGAACCACCGCCTCCACACTGAAACCTGTACCCTACAATCTCTGTCCACTTTTCCTACACGGCTCCCTGAGAACAAAGTCTCAAACTGGCTGTCTATTCTCGCGCTCTGACCTCTGCGGTCATTTGCCTGCTATATAGTTACCCTCTCTCAACCTGCCCCGATGAGTGCCCCATGTTTAACAAAGGACTGTTTCTGGCCTGCGCGCTTGCGCTGCTGAGCGCCTGTGATTCTTCTGCTCCGGACAAACCTGCCCCGGCGTCACAGCCCGTAGCGGTGGAGGCGAGCAAGCCCAAGCCAGCGGTGGATCTTCCCGCGTTGAGCAAACGTTATGAGGGCCGCGACCTGACTGTCGTGGACGTTTCAGAGATTCAGGTGGACGGGGCGAGCACCCTGTCGGTTAGCTTTTCCGTGCCGCTGGACCCGGAGCAGAAGTTCGCTGAAAAACTGCATCTGGTGGACAGCAAGAATGGCAAGGTCGACGGCGCATGGGAGCTGTCCGACAACCTCATGGAACTGCGTCTGCGGCATCTGGAACCCAAGCGCAAACTGGTTCTGACGGTTGATGCGGGATTGATCGGCGTCAACAAAGCGAAACTCGCAGCGGAATTCATCAGCCGCCTGGAGACCGCCGACCTGCAACCGACCGTCGGTTTCGCCAGCCGTGGCAGCCTGTTGCCGACTCGTCTGGCTGAGGGTTTGCCGGTAATCGCGTTGAACGTCGACAAGGTCAATGTCGAGTTCTTCCGGGTCAAGCCCGACGCGTTGCCAGCCTTTCTCAGCAATTGGCGCGGCGGGTCCAGCATCGAGTATTACGAATCCAAAGAGCTATTGGACAAGGCCGATCTGGTTTACGAAGGTCGCTTTGACCTGAACCCGGCGCGCAACACTCGGGAAACCCTGTTGTTGCCGATTGCCGGGATCAAAGCACTGCAAGGGCCTGGAGTTTACCTCGCCGTGATGCGCGCCTCGGGGACTTACACTTACTCCAATCCCGCGACGCTCTTTACCCTGAGTGACATCGGTTTGTCGGTGCATCGCTACGCCAATCGCCTTGATGCTTTTACCCAGGCGCTTGAGGGCGGTAAAGCGTTGAGCGGCGTCGAACTGGAGCTTTACGACAGCAATGGCAAAGTTGTGGGTCAGGCGAAAACTGATTCTGCAGGCCATGCCGAATTACCTCTGCCGGCCAAGGCTGCCGTGCTGCTGGCGCATAAAGACGAGCAGACCAGTATGTTGCGTCTGGACAGCTCGGCGCTGGATCTGGCCGAGTTCGACATCACCGGGCCACAAGCCCACCCTTTGCAGTTCTTCATCTTTGGCCCGCGGGATTTGTATCGTCCGGGGGAAACCGTGCTGCTTAACGGCTTGTTACGCGATAACGACGGCAAAGACGTAAAACCACAACCGATTACCGTCGAAGTACGTCGACCGGACGAGCAAGTCAGCCGCAAGTTTGTCTGGGAAGCCGATAAGTCCGGGTTGTATCAGTATCAGTTGCAACTGGCGGACGAGGCCCCCACAGGGCGCTGGCAACTGGTGTTCGACCTGGGTGACGGCAAGCCTCAGCTGTATGAATTTCAGGTCGAAGACTTCCTGCCGGAACGACTGGCGCTGGAAATCAAAGGCAGCGAAACACCCATCGCAACGACCGATAACGCGGTTTTCGACATCACTGGTCGTTACCTCTACGGCGCTCCGGCGTCTGGCAATAACCTGACCGGTTTGCTCTATGTGAGGCCGTTGCGTGACGCGGTGGCGGGCTTGCCGGGTTATCAGTTTGGTTCGATTACCGAGCCGGAGCTCAAGCAGGATCTGGAGATTGAAGCTACCACCCTGGACGCACAGGGCAAGCTGAGCCTGGATGTCGAAAGCAAATGGTCGAACGCCAAGTCGCCGGTGCAGTTGATCCTGCAAGCCAGCCTGCAAGAGTCCGGTGGACGACCGATCACTCGGCGGCTGGTGCAGCCGGTGTGGCCTGCGGATCAGATGCCGGGGCTGCGCCCGCTGTTCGGTAGCAATCCGGGCAGCAACGATGAATACGATGAAGCCAGCGGCATGCCGCAGACCGACGGTGATGGCCCGGTTGAGTTCGAAGTGCTGGTCGCCGACTACGCGGGTAACAAGCTGGCTGCCGATAACGTCAAAGTCCGGTTGGTTCGCGAGCGTCGTGACTATTACTGGAACTACTCGGACAGCGAAGGCTGGAGTTATCACTTCAACGAGAAATTCCTCAACCTCAGCGAAGAAACCATCAACATCAAGCAAGACGCAACTGCCAAGGTCACGTTCCCGGTGGAATGGGGCCCGTACCGGGTTGAAGTCGAAGATCCTGCAACCGGTTTGATCAGCAGTCTGCGTTTCTGGGCCGGTTATCGCTGGCAGGACAATGCTGAAGGCGGCGCGGTACGTCCCGACCAGGTCAAGCTGGCGCTGGATAAACCGGGTTACAACGATGGCGACACGGCCAAAGTAACGGTCACGCCGCCTGCAGCAGGCAAAGGTTACTTGTTGGTTGAGTCCAGTGACGGGCCGCTGTGGTGGCAAGAGATCGACGTGCCTGCGGAGGGCAAGACCTTCGATGTGCCGCTGGACAAGCAATGGGCGCGGCATGATTTATACGTGAGTGCACTGGTGGTTCGTCCCGGTGAGCGCAAGGCTAACGTCACGCCTAAACGTGCCGTTGGCGTGCTGCATCTGCCGCTGGATCGCTCGCCACGCAAGCTGGCGCTGACCGTGACTGCTCCGGAAAAAATGCGCCCTAAACAGCCATTGAAACTCAAGGTTGCGGCGAAGAACGCGGATGGCAGCGTGCCGAAAGAAGTCCACGTGTTGGTATCTGCGGTAGACGTGGGCATCCTTAATATCACCCGCTACGCCACGCCGGATCCATTCGCCATTCTGTTTGGCCGCAAAGAGTATGGTGCCGATCAGCTGGATGTTTACGGCCAGTTGATCGAGGCCGGTCGCAACCGTCTGGCAAGTCTGGCCTTCGGTGGTGACGCCTTGGCCAAGGGCGGCAAGCGTCCTGATACCTCGGTGACGATCGTGGCGTTGCAAAGTGCGCCGGTGACGCTCAACGAGCAGGGCGAAGGTGAAGTCAGCGTCGACATTCCGGATTTCAATGGCGAGTTGCGCATCATGGCCCAGGCCTGGACCGGCGAGCGTTACGGCATGGCCGAAGCGAAAACCGTAGTGGCCGCGCCGATCATTGCCGAGCTGTCGGCACCGCGCTTCCTTGCCGGTGGCGATCAGACCACGGTAGCGCTGGACCTTTCAAACCTGTCCGGTCAGGCGCAAAAACTGACCGTGCAAGCCTCCGCCGAAGGTCAGTTGAGCCTCGCCAACGGCGCGCTCAGCCAGAGCGTGCAACTGGCCCAGGGGCAACGTACAACGCTGCGCATTCCGGTGCGCGCCGAGGGCGGGCTGGGGCAGGGCAAGTTCAAAATCGTAGTAAACGGCTTAGTGTTGCCAGGCGAAAATCTGCCGCCGTTCTCCCGCGAGTGGACCATCGGCGTGCGCCCGGTTTATCCGGCGATGCTCAAGCATTACCGCACAACGCTGAACGAGCAGCCGTGGAACCTGCCTGAAGGCGCGCTCGATGCGTTCGAACCTGCGGGGCGTGAAGCCATGCTGTCGGTGTCGAGCCGTCCGCCGCTCAATCTGGGTGAGCAGATTCGTGCCCTGGAAGCCTACCCCTATGGCTGCCTTGAACAGACCGCCAGCGGGCTTTATCCATCGCTGTATGCGGATGCCGCCACTCTCAAGCGCCTGGGCATCAAAGGTGAAGCCGATGCCGTGCGCAAGCGCAAGGTCGAACTGGGCATCGAGCGGCTGCTGGGGATGCAGCGCCATAACGGCAGCTTCGGGTTGTGGAACGCTGATGGCGAGGAAGAATACTGGCTGACGGCTTACGTTACCGACTTCCTGCTGCGTGCGCGTGATCAGGGTTTTGCGGTGCCGCCTGATGCGCTGAAGAAAGCCAACGAGCGGCTGCTGCGTTATCTGCAGGAGCGCAATCAGATCGAAGTCAGTTACAGCCAGAACGCCGAGCACACGCGCTTTGCCGTGCAGGCGTACGCTGGCCTGGTGTTGTCCCGCAGTCAACAAGCTCCGCTGGGCGCGTTGCGCAGCCTGTTTGATCGTCGCACCGATGCCCGCTCCGGTTTACCGCTGGTGCAGCTGTCGGTGGCACTGGAGAAAATGGGCGACAAGCCGCGTGCCGATCAAGCCATGCTGGCTGGTCTGGCAGCAGGTCGCAAAGGTAACGGATGGCTCGCCGATTACGGCAGTCCGTTGCGTGATCAGGCGTTGATCCTGGCGCTGCTGGAAGAAAACAATCTGGCCGCTGACAAGCGCGACCAGCGCCTGTTTGCCCTTGCCGATGAAGTGGCCGCAAGCCGCTATCTGTCCACCCAGGAGCGCAACGCGCTGTTCCTCGCGGGACGTGATCTGTTGGGTAAGCCGGAAAGCAAATGGACTGCGACGCTTTATACGGGTGCTGAAAGTCGCGAGCTGAGCAACGAACAGCCGGGCCTGAAGCTTGACGGACCACTGCTGGCTTCGCCGATGTCTGTGCAGAATCAGGGCGGTGCGACGCTGTATCAGCAACTGACGCTGTCGGGTTATCCGACTCAGGCACCGGTGGCGGGAGGCGAGAACCTCAGTATTCGTCGCGAGTACCTTGGCCTTGATGGCGAACCTGCCAACCTCAACGCGTTGAAAAGCGGCCAGCTGTTGCTGGTGCACATCGAGGTCAAAGCTCAGCAACGGGTGCCGGACGCACTGGTCGTGGATCTGTTGCCTGCCGGTCTGGAGCTGGAAAACCAGAATCTGGCGCAAAGCGCTGCCAGCCTGGAAGACGCCAGCGAATCAGTAAAAGAGTGGCGTCAGTCGATGGAGAATGCCGGTATCAAGCATCAGGAATACCGCGGTGATCGCTTCGTTGCTGCACTGGATTTGAATGGCTACAACACGGTGCATCTGCTGTACCTGGCTCGCGCCGTGACGCCGGGTGTCTATCGCGTACCGCCGCCGCAAGTGGAGTCGATGTATCGGCCGAACTGGCAAGCGCTGGGTGAAGCGGCTGCGCAGATGGTGGTGAAGGGTAAGTAACGATGCAAATTCCTGTAGGAGCTGCCGAAGGCTGCGAAAGCGATTTATCTGACACACCGCTATCGCAGCCTTCGGCAGCTCCTACAAGGGCAGGCGCATCAATGAATAATCCAGCTCAGCAGCCACAAGCCCAGCACCAGCCAGATGATGCCCATGATGATTGAAGCGCGCATGAATGCGCGGATCGCCGAGTACAGGAACAGCAAACCGACGATCAATGCCAGGATGCTGACCAGTGAAGTGTCCATGCCCAGAGTGCGGGACAACCCATCGACAAAATTTCCGCCCGCGCTGGCGAAGAGATTGAAGAACCATTCCAGCCCATCGACGATAAAGCGGATGACCGCGCCGAGCGCCTGGCCCAGCCATTCAAAAAAGCTTTCTACCTGCATATGTGCGTCCTGATGAAGGTCATGATTAAAGGCGACTGTTCGCTTTGGCTATCAATTGGCGCGGCGAGTTCCGTGGAGTGTAAGGGCGTTTTGCCTTGAAGCCGGGAATATTGTCACGATTCTTCAAGCGCCGGAGACCTGTGCAACCTTTGGGGTCCACGGAACCTGTGGGAGCGGTGCTTGCCCGCGATAAGGGCGCCGCAGATATCAGGTCAATCGCGTCCAGCCTTATCGCGGGCAAGCACCGCTCCCACAGGTTAGTCACACAGTGCCTGGGTGGGCTTATTGCCGGACTGGCATTGATCATCGCCCTGCTCTGGCTCGCCGACCGTCTCTGGCCGTTGCCTTTACCTAAGGACGATCTGGCCCGCGTGGTGCTGGCCGAAGACGGTACGCCGCTCTGGCGTTTTGCCGATGCCGACGGGGTATGGCGTTATCCGGTGTCGATCAACCAGGTCTCGCCGTATTACATCGAGGCATTACTGACTTACGAAGATCGCTGGTTCTACACCCATCCCGGGGTCAATCCGCTGTCGCTGGTGCGAGCGACGTGGCAGAACCTGAAAGGTGCGCGAGTGGTGTCGGGCGGCAGCACGTTGTCGATGCAAGTGGCACGGTTGCTCGACCCGCATGCGCGCACCTTGCCCGGCAAGGTGCGACAACTGTGGCGCACGATGCAGCTGGAATGGCATCTGTCCAAGGATGAGATTCTCGCCATCTACCTCAATCGTGCGCCGTTTGGCGGCACCTTGCAGGGTGTCGCCGCGGCCAGCTGGGCCTATCTGGGCAAGTCACCGCAGCAACTGACCCGCTCCGAAGCAGCAATGTTGGCGGTGCTGCCCCAGGCGCCGAGTCGCTTGCGGCCCGATCGTCATCCACAGCGGGCGCAGGTTGCACGGGACAAGGTGCTCAAGCGTCTGGCGCAATTTCAGGTCTGGCCGCAACGATCGGTGGATGAAGCGCTGGAAGAGCCGTTACTGCTGGCCCCGCGTCAGGAGCCAAGCCTCGCTCCACTGCTGGCGCGGCGTTTGAACCGTCCGGACAGCCCGCCATTGATTCGCACCACGCTGGATGCCGGTCTGCAGCGTCGTCTTGAGGATTTACTGCTGGGTTGGCGTGCCCGATTGCCGGAGCGCACCTCGGCGGCGATCCTCGTGGTCGAGGCGCAAAGCATGGCGGTACGCGCCTACGTTGGTTCGGTAGACATTAACGACGCCAAACGTTTTGGCCACGTGGACATGATCAGCGCCCTGCGTTCGCCAGGTTCGACGCTCAAACCTTTTCTGTACGGGCTGTCGATGGATGCCGGACTGATCCATTCCGAATCCCTGATGCAGGACGTGCCACGCCACTACGGGGACTACCGACCGGGTAACTTTGCGGCGGGGTTCAGCGGGGCGGTGGCCGCCAGTTCAGCGTTATCCATGTCCCTCAACTTGCCGGCGGTACAACTACTGGAGGCCTACGGACCGAAGCGCTTTGCCGCCGAGTTGCGCAACGGCGGAGTGCCGCTGACCCTGCCGCCGTTGGCCGAACCCAATCTGGCGATGATCCTGGGTGGCGTTGGCAGTCGTCTGGAGGATCTGGTCGGTGGGTATAGCGCTTTCGCGCGGGGCGGGCGCAGCGCTGATATTCGCTTGCAACCCGATGCACCGCTGCGGGAGCGACGCATGATGTCGCCGGGCGCAGCGTGGATTATTCGCAAGATCCTCAGTGGTCAGTCGCGCCCGGATCTCGATCCTCACGCTGAGCTGGTACAGCGCCCACAGTTGGCCTGGAAGACCGGGACCAGTTACGGTTTTCGTGACGCCTGGGCCATTGGTGTCGGGCCGCGTTATCTGGTCGGCGTGTGGATCGGTCGTCCCGACGGTACGCCGGTGCCGGGGCAGTTTGGCCTGGCGTCGGCCGCGCCGTTGATGCTGCAGGTTCATGACGTGCTGGCTAATAGAGACAGTCAGCGAGGGATCACCGCGCCGATTCAGCCAGTGCCGTCGAGCGTGGGCGTGGCGGCGATTTGTTGGCCGTTGGGCCAGCCCATGAGCAAGAACGATCCGAACTGTCGCAGGCAGCGGTTTGCCTGGACGCTGGAGGGCACCACGCCGCCAACGTTGCAGGCCATTGATCAACCGTTGGGGCTGGGGTTGCAGGAAAAGATTTGGGTCAATGCTCAGGGTTTGCGGGTTGCGGCGGATTGTCCTGGGGCGAAGGCGCAGGTTCTGGCGCTATGGCCCGCCGCCCTTGAACCCTGGCTGGCGCGTGACGAACGCAGAGAAGCGCGCTTGCCCGCAGTCGATCCTGCATGCCCGCCGCAGGGTCTGAGCCTGGCACCGCCACTGTCGATCGTCGGCGTGCGTGAGGGCGATCATCTGCGCTTGCCTGCTGGCAGTCGCCAGGCGCTACGCCTGAATCTTTCCGCCTTGGGCGGCAGTGGTCGTCGCTGGTGGTTTGTCGATGGCGTGCCGATGGCCGACACCGACAATCAGGCCCATTTCAGCCCGACCCTGACACGCCTCGGTCGTTATGAACTAAGCGTGCTGGATGAAAGCGGTCAGACTGCAAGGGTCGTGTTTGATACCGTCGATTGAACAACGGACATCAATGAGCCGTGTCCCGCTGCCGACTTTGCCCGTTTGGCGACATGGCTAGCGCCAGTTGCGTGCGGTTGTGCATGTGGGTCAGGCGCAGCACTTGCGACACGTACAGTTTGACGGTGTTCTCAGTGATGCCCAGCTTGCAGCCGATCTGATAGTTGGTATGGCCTTTGGCGACCAGCTTCGCTACGTCTTGCTGGCGAGGGGAGAGGGGCGCGAAGAGCATCGACAGATCCATCTCACCTTCGGCGTCTTCCTCGGCACTGACAGTGGTTAATAGCGGACGACGGAGCTGGTCCAGATCTTCATAAAGACCATCAATGGACGCGGCAAGAAAGCGCAGCTTTTCGTTGAGTTCACCTAGTTGCCGGTAGCTCTTTTGCCGCTCATGCAGCACGGCTTCCTGACGCTGGACGCCTTCGAGCACCTCACGCAGATTGACCGGCTTGTGAAAGTAATCAGCAACACCGGCACGCAGCGCTTTGATCACATCCTGCTTGTCATCGTTAACGGTCAGGACGATGGTTTCGAACACCCGCTTTTTACCAGCGGCCAGCTTGAGTGCCTGAACCAGCTCAAGGCCGTCGGGCGCTTGCATATGCAAATCGCAAAGGACGATGCCGACTTCGGGGTCGTTACGAAATTGTTCGAGTGCTTCTTTGCTTGAATAACTGCCAGCGCATTCGTAGCCGTTGCTTTGAAGAAAACCGCTTAGCTCGTTTACAACGGAGGGCTGGTCGTCGACGACTAGTACTTTCACTGAAGAATTGATGTTCACGCGCTACTCCCTGTCTGCGAAATACAAAGCGTGTCAGAGTCGAAACTCACGCTTTATCGATACGATCTAAGGTCACGTGTTCCCTGAGACCTTTACTACCGTAGTCAGACTTTCGCGTTATGTACATAGTGCTAAGCATTGTTTGCGACTAGTGGGCGGCTTCTTTGGGAGCGTTGGCTGTAGTTGTTAACTCAATAATCGCTCCTCTGGGTTGAACGCGGTCCTATTCAGGAGTTCTCCCTGTGTCACTGAGACAGCGCTGTTGCGAGGAAAACACTGACCTTGTAGGAGTGAGCTTGCTCGCGATTTGGTTTCTGGTTGAAGAATTTATCGCCTGAACTGACGCGATCGCGAGCAAGCTCACTCCTACAGGCACGGTGTAGGCCTCACTATCGCGATATTTATTGATGGAAGCCGAAATTTTGCCGTCTGCAGTCAAGGTATTTCCACGTTAAAAAGTGCTTTTTTGACGTTTAATCGGTTTTCAACGACGAGAATAGTTAACGTATTGAAGTAGCCAGTATTTACTTCTTACACCTATTTAAAAAGGGGCCATTATCGTCGGCCCCTCAACTAACGAACCCACTTAACGTGGCGGAAATTGCTCAAGAATCTTCGCCACTGTCTGACGAATAGCCGTTTCACGGGCATTTGGGGCGTTGTCCTGATTGAGGATGCGCTCGGTGCTGCCGCGCCAGACCAGTTTGCCGTCTTTCCCATCGAAGAGGTCGATCTGCAGAGTCGTGACCTTGTAGTCCACGCTACGGGTCTCGGTCATCGGTGCGTTCCAGTACCCGTAACCTCCCCACGGGCCCCAGCCTCCACCGTAATTGGTGCTGACCAGTTGCTGACGGTTTTCCATGATTAGCCAGGCCTGGACCCTCAGATCACCATTGGCACCCGACGGAGCCATGCGCAAGCCGCGCTGGTCGAGCTGCTCGCCAATCGACTGGCGAATTCGCTGGTCGGTAAGGTCGCTCTTGATCCGTGGGTCATCAGGCTGGTACTGCACGCCGGGCTCTTTCCAGCTCCAGCTGCGGTAGCCGCCAAAGTCACGACTGGCGTCGAAGTCACGATTGATCTGGTTGGTTTGGCACGCACTGAGCAGCACTAGCAGGGACAGCAGAGCAAGACGGCGAAACATGGCAGTTCTCCGAAGATGTCAGGAAGGAGGATACGCGCTCAATGCTTTTTGCACAGCCTGACGCAACGCCTTGGACCGATCGGACTGATCGCCGCCGTTCTGCGTTTCTGCGCTGGCACTCCACACCGGCTGACCGTCGCGGGCGTCGAACAGGCTGATGCTGACGACGACCACCTGTTCCTGATAAGTGCGCACGATCGGCACGCTGGCATAACCGCCATAGCGGTTGCCGTATGGGCCACGGCCATAGCCGATTCCGCTTCCGCCATAGTAAGGATCGTAATAGTCGTCACGCACCTGGCGAGTGCGGATCTCCATACGGGTTTGCGCGCTTACTTGCAGGTCGGCAGGTTGCGTGCCGTTCGCCGGGCGCAGACCACGCTGATCCAGACCATTGCTGACCGCCTCGGCGATTTGCGCCGAATCGGCCCACGCCGAGCCGCCGGGCAGTTGGTTGTTGCGCCAGGTCCAGTTGCGATAGCGCCCGTAGTCCCGTGGCGGAGCCGGGTAAGCGCTCATGTCCACGGCATTGGCGGCGTGGGCGGGGGCCGGGGGCAGTGGTCTGGAATCGGCGCGGTACGGGTTATCGCTCTGGCAGGCAGCCAGACCGAGGAACAGAGGAATCAAAGCAAGGCGGCGTTTCATCATGGCCTCCGCAAAGTGGCCTTCGAAGACAGGAAAACGGGGATCAGCGATGCCGGACTGCCTGTGATCAACCCGGCGCTTATCAAGAGTCAGAGTGGGCGGCACACCCAATGCAGATATCGACCCAGCCCTGCATAGACGGGATGCCGACGGTGAGCCAGCTCCATTTCCAGCAAATCCACCAGTTCGGCCCGTGCCTGGAATTCCACGGGCATGTAGTCGTGAAACACTCTGACACCGCTCTGGGTTTCGACACGCCACAGGCCTTCAAGTTGCGCCGCCAGTTCACGGGGATCAAGGGGCTGTTGCGGGGTCAGGCTTTGCTTCTCACCGGCCATGTCGTTCTTGCGCATTTTCTTGAAGTGGCCTTTGAGCAGGTTGCGATAGATCAGCGCGTCGCGGTTGTAAAATGCCAGGGACAGCCAGCCATCCGCTCTGGTCAACTGATGCAGCACCGGAAGGATGGTGTGCGGCTCGGCCAGCCATTCAAGCACGGCGTGGCACAGCACCAGATCGTAAGGTTCATGCAGCTGATCCGAGAGTTCTTGCCAGGGTGCCTGAATGAACGTAGCGGTCTGACCTGCGTCGGTGAATCGTTGGCGCGCACCTTCAAGCATGGGTGCGGCCGGTTCGGCGAGGGTGACTTCATGGCCGCGCTCGGCCAGCCATAACGACATATGGCCCAGCCCGGCACCGATATCCAGCACGCGCAGTGGCCGTTCGGGCAGTGCTTCTGTCAGGTCCGCCTGAAGTACTGCGAGGCGAATCGCGCCCTTGGCTCCGCCGTAGATTTTTTCGGCGAATCGGGTCGCCAGTTGATCAAAGTGGCGATCACTCATTTGGCAAACCTGCGTTCACTGTCAGCCAGTTTGCTGCGAACCACGGTGTCCATGTCTATCCCCAGTTCGCTGCACAGCAGCAGTAAATAAAGAATGATATCGCCCACTTCCTGACCGGCATGCTCCAGCTTCTCGGGTGGCAGTTGGCGGGACTGGTCTTCAGTCAGCCACTGAAAGATTTCCACTAGCTCGGACATCTCCACGCTGGCGGCCATGGTCAGATTCTTCGGGCTGTGAAACTGCTTCCAGTCGTTCTGATCGCGGATGCGGTGCAGGCGTTGGGTGAGTTCTTCTAGGTTCATGGAGTGTCCTGAGTATCAAAGAGTTTGTGCCTGGCCATGGCTATGCGGGGGATTCTATGTTGCCCTCGTCATCAGTGAATTCTTTGGGAGCAGAGCTTGCTCGCGATGAAGACAACTAGGTTTGATTTGGATCGCGTCCAGCCTTATCGCGGGCAAGCCCTGCTCCCACAGGCTTGGGCGTGGCGCGCCGCTTCATCCGGGAAGGCAGCACTTAAAGCCATGCATAAGCTGCGTATGAACCGGCGCCCTCGCGAATAAATTCGCTCCTACCTATCAGCGTTTGCAGGCCAATATCGAATCTCCCACAGAAGAGTTATGTTGACCCTGTTTCAACCACTCCAGCACTCCCAGCCCCGCAGCCTTGCCGCTGGCGAAGCATGCGGTGAGCAGGTAACCACCGGTTGGCGCTTCCCAGTCGAGCATTTCACCGGCGCAGAATACGCCGGGTAATTGCTTGAGCATCAGGCGTTGGTCCATGGCTTCGAAGGTTACACCGCCAGCCGTACTAATGGCTTCGTCCAGCGGGCGGGCTTTGATCAAGTTCAGCGGCAGGGCTTTCACGATCTGGCTCAGTTGAGCGGGATCATCGAACGCTTCACGCGGGGCCAGCTCTCGCAACAAGGCGGCCTTCACCCCATCGATACCCAGTTGGCTGTGCAAGTGTTTGGACATGGAGCGCGAACCCCGAGGTTTTTCCAGGGCTTTCTGAATGGCTGGAGACGCTTTTGCCGGCAGCAGATCGATCAGGACGGTGGAAGAACCTTGCCGATTGATTTCTTCACGAATCTGCGCCGACAGTGCATAGATCAGGCTGCCTTCTACGCCGTTGTCGGTGATCACACATTCACCGAGGCGAGGCGTCTGCCCGCGCATGCCGATGCCAATGTTTTTCAACGGTGCGCCCGCGAACTTGCTGCGCAGCAACTCGCTCCATCCGGCCACTTCGAAACCGCAGTTGGCGGCTTGCAGTGTCGTGAGATCAACGCCTCGCTCGGCGAGCAGCGGCCACCATGCGCCATCGGAGCCCAGACGGGACCAGCTTGCGCCACCTAGTGCAAGTAACACGGCATCGGGGCTCAAGGCTGTTTCGCCTTCAGGGTGTGCAATACGTACGTTGCCTGCGGCATCCCAGCCAAGCCAGCGATGTCGCGTATGGATCGTGACGCCGTTCTCGCGCAAGCGTTTGAGCCAGGCGCGCAGCAGCGGCGCCGCTTTCATGTCGGTAGGAAAGACCCGGCCCGAGCTGCCGACGAAGGTTTCGATACCGAGGTCGTGAATCCACTCGCACAGGTCATCCGCGCCAAAACTGCGCAGCAGCGGAGCGATGTCGCCAGAGCGTTCAGCATAGCGGGAAAGGAAGGCAGGGTAGGGCTCGGAATGGGTGATGTTCATGCCACCGACACCCGCCAGCAGAAACTTGCGACCCACAGAAGGCATGCCATCGTACAGATCGACCTTGATCCCGGCCTGGCTCAACACCTCGGCCGCCATCAAACCAGCAGGGCCGCCGCCGATGATGGCGACTGAGGGGGTGGTGGTCGGCGTGATGTCTGTCATGGCGAGGTGCGTGTCTTTGCGGGTGGGTGGGGCATTCTACCTGCCTCGCAACCTCTGTAGGAGAGCGCCGTCGCGCAGTGAA
>NZ_JACONW010000092.1 GCF_014357575.1 Pseudomonas folii
GGTCCCACGTCGTCAATCAGCTTGCGGGCAGACGTAGAATTCCCACAAGGGATCTGCGTTACGAAGAAAACTGCGAAGCCAGTTCCCGCAGCAGCACTTCGGCCTCAAGCACCTTGCGCACTGACTCTTCCGCTTTTTCACGGCTGAGGCTCAAGCGGGCGAACAGTTCGTCGGGGATATCTTCCTTTGGACCCGAACCGATTCCGTTCTGGCGCAGCAAACGTACCGAGAGATACACCAGATTCGCGTAGGCGCTGTGCTCACCATCATAAGTTGGGTCGTGCTGGAAGCGCAGGGCTGTGCATAACTCATCCGGCATGTCCCAGTAGCGCATCAACCACGAGCCCATCTGCTCACGGCTGATCCCCAGCAAATGTTGCTCCACATAGCTGTGGTGCAAGTGCGGGTTAACTTCCAGCTGGCGGCAGATCAGCGAGAAATGCGGCGGGAACACGTGGGCCAGCAGCAGATAACCGAAATTGTGCAGCAGCCCCGCCAGGTAAGTCAGACCCGCTTCCGGGCGCTGGGCACGAGGCATCGCACGGGTCAGGCCTTCAATGACAGCGGCGGTATAAATCGACTGCTGCCAGTAAGGCGTGGTCTGTTGCGGATGATCCTTGGGCAAGCTGAGGGTTTTGCCCAAAGCGAGGCCCAATGCCAGATTGATGACCAGATCAAACCCGAGCACGCGCACGATGGCGTCTTCAACCGAGCGAATCTTGCCAGTCGACGCGTAGTAAGGCGACGCCGCCCAGCTCACGACTTGTGCAGCCAGCGCCGGATCGGTCTCGACGACACCGGTAATGTCATCAATGGTTGCATCGGGGTCGACCCTCAGCTTGATGATCTTCTGCGCAGTTTCGGCCAATGGCGGGATTTCCAGGGTCGCTTCCAGACGCTGCTGGATGCGACGCGCCGTGAAGGCTTGCATGGCCTGGGTGATTTCTTCGCGATCATCATCAGGACGATCGAGATTGGGGTGAATAGTGCTCAGTAGCTCACCAAAATGAGCGGCGCTGGCCTTGTTCAACATGGTCTTGAAATCGTCGCTGCTGATTTCCAGCAGGATGCCGGGCTCGCCCGAACCTATCAGCACCGAAGGCTCTTGCAGCAAACGATCGTCATACAGACACGGCGAACTGGTCAGGGCAGGCAAGCCCGGCAGCACTTGCAGGCTGTGCTTGGCCAGCATCTTCAGCATGCGCGAGTGCGGCACGGCCACCAGCTTGCGACCGGTCAGCTCGGTGATGCGGCTGAGGTCCAGCAATTGGCTTTGCGGGAACAGGATCAGAAGTGCGCCGACGGCATCCTCGACCAGGACCGCCTGGACTCTTCGTGCTGCTGGCAGGTGCGGGGAATCATCAACCTCTCGGTAGCTGATCGCTAGTTTGCCAAGCAACTGCCGAATGACGGACGGGGCGTGAGGCGCTTCATCGACGTGGGCAACTTCTGTCATGACGGGTATCCAATTTCCTACAGTCGCTGAAGTATAACCAGCTTGGGTGTTTCCGGTGTGATGCGATCATCAAAGCGACGATTTGCATCACACCTGACCGTATTGTTGCCCATGACGCAACCAGCGTTCGAGCAGCGGGCTGACATGTTGCGGCCAGCGCTCGATCAGGGCCTGAGCCGCGTCGCGGACGGCGGGCAACAGGTCTGCGTCGCGCATCAGGTCGGCGACTTTGAATTGCAGCAGGCCGGTTTGCCGGGTTCCAAGCATCTCGCCAGGGCCGCGCAATTCCAGATCTTTCTCGGCAATCACAAAGCCATCGTTGGTTTCACGCATGATGCCCAACCGCTGGCGGCCTATTTGAGAAAGCGGCGGATGGTAAAGCAGCACGCAATGGCTGACAGCACTGCCTCGCCCGACCCGGCCGCGCAACTGGTGCAACTGAGCAAGCCCGAGTCGTTCCGGGTTCTCGATGATCATCAGGCTGGCATTGGGCACGTCCACGCCAACCTCGATCACAGTCGTCGCCACCAGCAATTGCAGCGCACCCTGCTTGAATTCGGCCATGACGGCTGCCTTTTCGGCCGGTTTCATGCGGCCGTGGATCAACCCGACGCGAAATTCACCCAATGCACTGGTCAGCTCTTCGAAGGAGGTTTCCGCCGCCTGACACGTCAGTTCTTCGGACTCCTCGATCAACGTGCAGACCCAATACGTCTGCCGACCTTCCGCACAGGCAGCACGCACACGCTCAATCACTTCGATGCGCCGGGTGTCGACCACCAGCACTGTGTTGACGGGGGTACGTCCGGGTGGCAGCTCATCAAGGATCGAGGTATCCAGATCCGCATAGGCGCTCATCGCCAGCGTGCGTGGAATCGGCGTGGCCGTCATGATCAACTGGTGCGGACACATCAGGCCGCCAACGCCCTTCTTGCGCAGGGCCAGACGCTGCTGCACGCCAAAACGGTGCTGCTCGTCGATGATCACCAAGGCGAGATTCTTGAAATGCACTTCGTCCTGAAACAGCGCGTGGGTGCCGACCACCATTGGCGCGCCGCCCGCGATCTGCTCAAGAGAGCTGGCCCGAGCTTTGCCCTTGAGCTTGCCCGCCAGCCAGGCGGTCTCAATGCCCAGCGGTTCCAGCCAGCGCTTGAAGTTGATGTAGTGCTGCTCGGCAAGAATCTCGGTCGGCGCCATCAACGCAACCTGATAACCAGCCTCCAGCGCCTGCAGCGCGGCCAGGGCAGCCACCACGGTTTTGCCCGCGCCCACGTCGCCCTGAATCAAACGCAGCATTGGCTCCGGCTGACTCAAATCGTAGGCCACTTCCTTGCCGACACGTTGCTGCGCCCCGGTGGGCGAGAAGCCGAGATTGGCGAGAAACTGTTTTGGCAACTTCTTCGCCAGCGGCAACGCCGGAGCCCGTTGCGAGCGCAGGCTCTCGCGCAAACGCTGCTGGGAAAGCTGATGGGTCAGTAGCTCTTCAAACGCCAATCGATGCTGGGCCCAGTGATGGCCAAGGGCGAGTTCTTCGACATCGGCGTCTGCGGGCGGGTGATGCAGATAGCGGATCGCGTCATCCAGTGGCGCGAGCTGATAATCCCGGGCGAGCTCTTCAGGCAGCCAGTCGGGCAGACTTTTTGGCCCAAGCATGGTCAGCGTTTGCTGGCTTAACTGGCGCAAACGTTGCTGGGTCAGGCCTTCGGTCGTCGGGTAAATCGGCGTGAGCGTTTGCTCCACGGGCGCGGGTTCGCTGCCGGTCAGCGCACGGTATTCCGGGTGATAGATTTCCAGACCTGATGCGCCGGGCCTTGCTTCACCGAAACAGCGGATGTGGGTGCCGCGCTTGAGTGCGTCTTTCTGCGCGTTACTGAAGTGATAGAACCTCAGGCTGAGGCTTCCGGTGCCATCGTTCAGTCGCACCAGCAGGCTGCGTCGCTTGCCCATCACCACATCGGCGCCGCTTACGGTCCCTTCAATCACCGCGTCCTGGCCGGGGCGCAACTGACCGATAGGCACAACACGGGTCCGGTCCTGATAACGCAGCGGCAAGTGAAACAACACGTCCTGCAGATTTTCCAGACCGACCTTGGCGAGCTTCTCGGCCATGGCCTCGCCGACACCCTTCAGCGCGGTGACCGAGACTTGAGACAACTCGCTCATGGGCCCACTCAGCTCGCTTGGGTTTTCGGACGTGCCACAGAGCACAGACGCACGGAGTCCGCGAGGATCTCAATCGCCTTGGGCCGCGGGAAGCTGGCGCGCCAGGCAATCGCGACGGTACGGAACGGAACCGGTGGCGTCAGCGGACGCACTTCGATCACACCAGGTGCGTAATGATGGCTGTCCACCGCCGACATTGGCAGGATCGAAATCCCCAGGCCGGAAGCAACCATGTGGCGAATGGTTTCCAGGGAGCTGGATTCCACCGTGGTGTGCTTGGCACCTTCGCTGCCCTTGGTCAGGGTCGGGCAAGCCTCAAGCACCTGATCACGGAAGCAATGACCTTCGCCCAGCAGCAACAGGCTCTTGTCGTTGAGCGCCGAAGCGTCGATGGTTTCTTTCTGAGTCCATGGGTGATCTGCAGGCATCAGGACGTAGAACGGCTCGTCATAAAGCTGCATGGTCAGCACGTCGGCTTCATTGAACGGCAGGGCGATGATGATCGCATCCAGCTCACCGTTACGCAGTTTGTCGCGCAGCACGTGAGTGAAGTTTTCTTCGATATACAACGGCATTTGCGGGGCGACCCGGTGCAGTTGCGGAATCAAATGCGGGAACAGGTAAGGGCCGACGGTGTAGATCGCACCGACTTTGAGGGGCGCGGTTAGCTGGTTTTTGCCAGCCTGGGCCAACTCACGGATGCCTTGGGCCTGTTCCAGAACCTTTTGTGCCTGAGCGACGATGCCTTCACCCACTGGCGTCAGACGCACAGCACTCTTGCTGCGCTCGAAAATAAGCACACCCAGTTCATCTTCAAGCTTTTTGACGCCCACCGACAATGTCGGCTGACTGACGTGACAGCGTTCAGCCGCGTGGCCGAAGTGCTGTTCCTGAGCAAGGGTAACGATGTAGCGCAATTCTGTGAGAGTCATAACGTGCGTCCATGAAGTTGCGGCCCCAGCATAGCGGCTGCAATCGATAGACGCACGTTATCAAGTAACTGCGTTGTATCAAAATTACGAGCTAACGCCGATCAAGTGAATAAACGAACGGAGCCAGGATCTCGATAGTGCCGTTGTTCAACGTTTCCGCTGGCGGTTTAGGCAATGGCTGGGCACGACGGATCATCTCCATGGTGGCCCTGTCCAGCGACGGACTGCCTGAGCTGCCTGCAATCGAATACGACAACACGTTGCCATCGGCATCAACCACAAAGCGCAGACGAGCGACCCCTTGCATGCCGCGACGGCGAGCGTCTTCCGGGTACTTCTTGAACTTGGCCAGATGCTTCAGCAAATCGCCCTGCCAGGTAGGCAGCGCATTGCTCGGCGGCGCAGGCTGACTGGGCGGCGTTGGCGCAGCCGATTTCTCGACCTTGGCCGTCGTCGGCGGTGTATCGACCTGCTTCTCGTCAGCGGGCAAATCCTTCGGCGGCTCAGGCTTTTTCACCGGCTTTGGCGGCTGAGGCTTGGGTTTGGGCTTGACCACAGGCTTGGGCACAGCAATTTCTGCCTTTTCGACTTCAGCTACCTTGGGAATGATTTCTTCCTCGGGCGCTGGAGGCTGAGGCGGCTGAACCACTTGCGGTGGCGGCGGCGGGGCCGGTTCTGGCTCAGGTGCCAACTCCACCATCATGGCCGCCGGAGGCAGCTCGATGGCCTGGGATGCAGGCCACCGGAGCGCGACCACGATCGCAATGGCATGCACGGCCAGCACCAACAACAGACTACCGCTATAGCGCGTCAGTTTTTGGCGCGTACTGATCATTTCTTACCAACCGTCTCTAGACCGACCAGACCGACTTTGAGGTAGCCCGCACTGCGCAGGGCGTTCATCACCTCCATAAGGTCACCGTAATCCACGCCTTTATCAGCCTGGAAGAAAATCGTGGTGTCCTTCTTGCCCTTGGTTCGGGCGTCGAGGATCTGACCCAGTTGCTCAGGAGCGACTTTGTCGTCGCCCAGGTACAAGCTCTGATCAGCCTTGACGCTGAGGAACACCGGCTTCTCGGGTCGGGGCTGCGGCTTGGCGGTCGAGGCAGGCAGGTCGACTTTGATATCAACCGTCGCCAGAGGCGCTGCCACCATGAAGATGATCAGCAGTACCAACATGACGTCGATGAACGGCGTTACGTTGATTTCGTGGTTTTCGGCGAGATCGTCGTCGCCTTCTTTCAGATGCATGCCCAAGGTTTAGCCCACCTTGACCATGTGCGGCGACTGAGTACGGTCGGCGGTCGGCTGGTGATCGAGATCACGGCTGACCAGCAGGAGTACCTGTGCCGAAGCATCGGAAACCTGTGCCTTGTAACCGGCAATGGAGCGAGCGAAGACGTTGTAGATGACAACCGCAGGAATCGCTGCGACCAGACCCAGCGCGGTCGCCAGCAAAGCTTCAGCGATGCCCGGCGCAACCACGGCGAGGTTGGTGGTCTGGGTTTTGGCGATACCGATGAAGCTGTTCATGATGCCCCACACGGTCCCGAACAGACCTACGAACGGCGCAGTCGAACCGATGGTGGCCAGCACGCCGGTCCCCATGCTCATGTTACGCCCACAGGCAGCAACCAGACGCTCAAGACGGAAGCTCACGCGCTCTTTGATACCTTCACGTTCGCGGCTGTTGACCGACAACCGCATCTCTTCCATGGCGTCATGTACGAGCAGATTCGCCAGCGTTCCTTCCTTGGCAGCGCTTTCGCTGGCTTCGGACAGGGTACGAGCCTTTTTCAGGTTGGCGATTTCAGTGCGCAGACGACGTTTGGCACCCAGCAATTCGAAACCCTTGGCGATCCAGATAGTCCAGGTAATGATCGAAGCAATCGCCAGACCGATCATTACGGCTTTAACGATGATGTCCGCGTTCTGATACATGCCCCACGGCGACAGGTCATGGGACATGCCGAGGCTGTTATCCTCGGGCTCGACAATCGCAGGGCCTTCAACTGGCGCTGTGCTTTCCTGCGCAACCGGTGCAGTGGTTTGCGCCGACGGAGCATTGGTCGTCGCCGGAGCCGTAGCAGGAGCCGGTGATGTGGCTGGATTAGTGGGGGAAGCCTGACCAGCGAAAGCGGCAGGTGCAAGCATCAGGCTCAGCAGCAGAGCTGCGATACCACGCCATGCACGCGGCAGGCTGGGTAGCTGGGTTGGCGAAGCGGAGGAGGTAGTACGTGTCATGCTGGCCGGACCTGAGTAAAGAAGAAGGTGGGTCGCTCTGCTACGTCGCGCTGGAGCGTTCGACGTCAGGAGGAGAACAAACGGGCCGGTATTATTGCAAGTAATTCTTGTTAACAAAAGTAATAGAGTATCTTTTTTTCCATCATACGCATCTGGCTGGTCAGCTTTGGCCCATGTTTCAGGCCGTCTGGCCCGCATTGTTTGTAGGGAGTCCAACATGTCTACACCTTCTGTCCTGATCGCTGGCTGCGGCGATATCGGAAGTCGTCTGGCCACGCAGTTGCTGTCTCTAGGCTGGGTCGTGCATGGCCTGCGCCGCACCATTTCCTTGCTGCCCGAAGGCGTGAATGGCGTGGCTGGCGACCTGTTCGACCCGACGATTCCCACCACCTGGCCCACTACAGCCATCGATTATCTGGTGTATTGCGCTACGCCTACCGAGCGCGATGAGACAGGCTACCGCGCCGCCTATGTTGAAGGTCAGCAGCGGGTGCTTCACTGGCTGAACGAGCGTGGTCAGCAACCCAAGCGGGTGATTTTTGTGTCCAGCAGTGGTGTTTATGGCCAGCAAAACGGAGAGTGGGTGGACGAAACATCACCAACCGAAGCCGACACCTTCTCGGGCAAGATCATGCTCGAGGCCGAGCAGGTCGCACTGAACAGCGGCTTTCCGGCCAGCATCGTGCGCTTGACCGGCATTTACGGCCCCGGCCGCAATGACCTGTCGAACCGGGTGCGCCAGGGTTACAGTGTGACAATTGACCCGCCTTTATATGGCAACCGGATACACGCCGACGACGCCGCGGGCTTGCTCGCCTTGCTACTGAAGTCAGACGCTCAAGGCGTTGCGCTTGAGGATTGTTACATTGGGGTGGACGACGCGCCCGCACCCTTGGCAGAGGTCGTGCAATGGATACGCGAGTATCTGGGCGTGACGCATTGGGCCGAAGGCGCCGCCGTGCGCCGGGCGGGCAGTAAACGATGCAGTAATGCGAGAGCCAAAGCACTGGGCTGGGTGCCGAGGTATCCGACTTATAAGGAAGGGTATGAGGTGTTGCTGGGGTCTGATTGAGTACCCCCCATGGAAGCAACCACGCTGTCGCCCAGCAAACTCGATCTCCTGTGGGAGCGGTGCTTGCCCGCGATAAGAACAACACGATTTATCCTTCAGATCGCGTCGCCCTTATCGCGGGCAAGCACCGCTCCCACATAAAAATCGTATACGTTCAATGACTTCTACGCTTGATAAAAGCTACCGAAGGATGCGAAATCAGTATGCCTGACACACCATTGTTCGCAGCCTTCGGCAGCTCCTACAGAAAAACCGTGTTGCTGATTAATTCAACTCAAGCAACCAGCGACGCGGGCCTGGGCGTAGCTCTGGCATCTGGTCAGCTTCTGCGGCATTGACGGCCTGGAAAATCTCCAGCTGTTTGCCTTTGCGAGAGAAAATCCAAGGATTGCCCTGCTCGTTTTTCTCCAGCCACATGCTGTCGTACTCGCCGCTCATGGCTGCGCAATCGCCGGCCAAACACAACGCGTAACGGTCATTGTCCGGCAAGCCCTGAATGCTGCCATCCGGTTTGAATTGCACGGTATTGCCCTGGCCGTCGCCGCTGACGATGGTCCATTTGCCGCCCATGTAGGCGCCGTACAACGCAGCTTCGAAGCTTGCACCGGTTGGCGCACCATCCGCAGCAGGGGTTTTCGGGTGTTCGAAACGCTGCTCAGGCCCTGACTCGCTGGCCGCTTGAACCAGTTCGTCGCCCTTGACCTGCAGGTCTTCGACAAAGTTGTAGTAGTCGATGCGCAACTTGCCGTCAGCGGCGCTGGTAATTTTACCCTCACCGACTTCAAAGCCGTTGGAGTACAAGGCCTGGCTGGTTTTGGTATCGATCTGCCATTCCAGATTCGGGCCGTTGGCGAGCAGGGCCTGACGCAGGTTGTCGCCTTTTACGGCGGCTTCGATAGCCGCTTGATTGATCCACGTGCCGTCAGGATTGCGGTCAGCGTGGCTGGCACAGCCGCTCAAAAAAACGGCCGTCAGCGAGAGGGCGAGCGCAAAGCGCATAGCAGGTCCTTCCTTAATCAGCTGCAGCGGGGCTGCGAACCCCGCAGGAGTGTTATTCGATGACGAGAATTGCGTCCATCTCGACCTGCGAACCACGCGGCAATGCGGCAACGCCGATGGCGGCGCGGGCCGGGTATGGCTGTTCGAAGTATTTGCCCATGATTTCGTTGACCGTGGCGAAGTTACCCAGATCAGTCAGGAAGATGTTCAGCTTGACGATGTCCTTGAACGAACCGCCCGCAGCTTCGGCAACCGACTTCAGATTTTCAAAGACCTGGACGACCTGGGCTTCGATGCCTTCAACCAGCTCCATGGTCTTAGGATCGAGTGGAATTTGCCCGGACATGTAGACGGTATTGCCAGCTTTGATCGCCTGAGAGTAAGGGCCGATGGCCGCAGGGGCTTTGTCGCTGGTGATTACGGTCTTGGTCATGAAGAACTCCTGTTGAATGATTGGCTACGCACGCATGCGGGTAATTCGAATGACCCCGGCCAAGGCGCGCAGTTTTCGGATGACGCGGGCCAGATGTACACGGTCATGCACGCTGACCACCAACTGGACGACGCTGATACGACCATCGCGCTCGTCCATGCTGATTTTCTCGATATTGCCGTCGGCCGCGTTGACGCTGCTGGCCAACAGAGCGATCAAACCGCGCTGATGCTCCAGCTCGACGCGCAATTCGACGTTGAACTCGCCGGTAACGTCCTTGGCCCAGGACAGCTGGATGCACTTTTCCGGGTTGTGGCGGATTTCACTGATATTGCGGCAGTTGTCCAGGTGTACGACCATGCCTTTGCCTGCCGAAAGATGACCCACAATCGGGTCGCCCGGGATCGGCGTGCAGCACTTGGCGTAACTGAGCACCAGCCCTTCAGTGCCGCGAATCGCCAGCGGGCCTTCGGTGCTGGGCAACTGATCGCCTTCGCCCAGCAGTCGACGAGCAACCACATAAGCCATGCGATTGCCGAGACCGATATCTTCGAGGAGGTCTTCAATGACCTCGACCCGGTATTCGGCCAGCACCGGCTGAACGCGCTCGGCGGAGATTTTCTCCAGACTGCTTTCGAAGCCGTTCAACACCTTGTTGAGCAGACGCTCGCCCAGGCTGATGGACTCGGAGCGACGCTGCAGCTTGAGCGCGTGACGAATGTGCGTACGCGCCTTGCCGGTGACGACAAAGTTCAGCCACGCGGGATTCGGACGCGCGCCCGGCGCGCTGACAATTTCGACGGTCGAGCCGCTCTGCAACGGCTCGGAAAGCGGCGCCAGACGACGATTGATCCGACACGCGATGCAGCTGTTGCCCACATCAGTGTGAACGGCATAAGCAAAGTCGACCGCCGTGGAGCCTTTAGGCAGCTCCATGATCCGGCCTTTGGGCGTGAAGACATAAACCTCGTCCGGGAACAGGTCGATCTTCACGCTCTCGATGAATTCCAGAGAGTTGCCGGCACGCTGCTGCATTTCCAGCACGCCTTTGACCCACTGGCGAGCACGGGCGTGGGTGCCCTTGGGCACTTCGTCATCCGAGGATTTGTACAGCCAGTGAGCAGCAATCCCGTTGTTGGCCATCTCTTCCATTTCCCGGGTGCGGATCTGGATTTCAATGGGCACGCCATGCATGCCGAACAACGTGGTGTGCAACGACTGATAGCCGTTGGCCTTGGGAATTGCGATGTAATCCTTGAAGCGACCCGGCAGTGGCTTGTACAAATTATGCACAGCGCCAAGCACGCGGTAGCAGGTGTCGACCTTGTCGACGATGATGCGGAACGCGTAGACATCCATGATTTCATTGAAGGCGCGACGCTTGCCGCGCATCTTCTTATAAATGCCGTACAGGTGTTTCTGCCGCCCGCTGACCTCGCCTTCGATCTCATCGACCGCCAGGCAATGGCTCAGGGAATCTTCGATCTTGTTGACCAGCTCTTTGCGATTGCCCCGGGCGCGCTTGACCGCCTGGCCAATCCGCGAGGATCGCATCGGGTACATGGCCTTGAAGCCGAGATCTTCGAATTCGATACGAATGCTGTGCATACCCAGCCGATTGGCGATGGGTGCATAGATTTCCAGGGTTTCCTTGGCAATGCGTCGGCGCTTTTCACCCGACAACACTTCAAGCGTGCGCATGTTGTGCAGGCGGTCAGCGAGCTTTACCAGGATCACGCGGATATCGCGCGCCATGGCCATGGCCATTTTCTGGAAATTTTCAGCCTGGGCTTCTGCTTTGGTCTCGAAATTCATCTGGGTCAGTTTGCTGACCCCGTCGACCAATTCAGCCACGGTCTCGCCAAACTGTGCGCACAGCGCTTCTTTGGCAATACCGGTGTCTTCAATAACGTCATGCAGCATGGCAGCCATCAGGCTTTGATGGTCCATGTGCATATCGGCAAGGATGTTCGCCACCGCAAGAGGATGCGTGACATAAGCTTCGCCGCTGCGACGGCGCTGGCCGTCGTGGGCTTGCTCGGCGTAGAAATACGCGCGGCGGACCAGGTTTACCTGTTCCTTGCCGAGATAGGTCGAAATGCGATCGGCGAGGGCGTCTATGCTCGGCAAGGCGCTACCCCCTGCCAATGACTTTTACCCTGCGCCGTACTACGTCGACACGGCATAGGCTTAGACGGCCTCGTTGGACTCGTCTTCGAACGCCGCGAACAATGGTTCATCTTCAACGATTTCAGCTTCTGCGATTACAGCGTAATCCATCAGGCCAGCCGCGATTTCACGCAGCGCCATAACGGTAGGCTTGTCATTTTCCCACGCCAGCTTTGGTTCTTTGCCGCCGGTAGCCAGTTGACGGGCACGCTTTGTAGAGAGCATGACCAGCTCAAAGCGGTTATCCACGTGTTCTAGGCAGTCTTCAACGGTTACGCGGGCCATGGGTATTCCTCGTAGCAAATGCGGATGCGCGATGCCCGGATGGGCGAGCGGACTCGGTAGTTTACAAGCTGCAAGCCATAAGCTTCAAGCGCCAAGCCACGAGCGGTCTTATTTAGACCACGCGCAAGACACTCAAAGCCCTGCTTTCAGGCCAGCAATTGTTCAAGCAGACCGCTGAAACGCTGCTGCTGATGGGTCTGAGTCAAGAGATTGGCCCGGAAAATCGCTTTCAGATCTTCCAGCGCGGAGGCGAAATCATCGTTGATCACGATGTAGTCGTATTCGGCGTAATGGCTCATTTCGCTGACCGCTTCACGCATCCGCCCCTCAATGATCTCGTCGCTGTCCGTACCACGATTGGTCAGGCGCTGACGCAATGCCTGCTGGGTCGGCGGCAAAATGAAGATAGAGCGCGCATCAGGCATGACCTTGCGTACCTGCTCGGCACCCTGCCAGTCGATCTCCAGAATCAGGTCATGACCTTCGTCCAGGGTCTGCTGCAAGTGGCTCCGGGAAGTGCCATACATATTGCCGAAGACTTCCGCCTGCTCCAGGAAATCACCATGCTCGATCATGAACTCGAACTGGGTGCGATCGACGAAGTGATAGTTCACGCCGTCGACTTCGCCCGGACGCATGGCCCGGGTGGTGTGCGAAACGGAAACCCGAATCTGCGGCTGCGCGTTGACCAGGGCGTTGACCAGACTGGTCTTGCCTGCACCAGAGGGTGCGGAAACGATGTACAGGGTGCCGGTGCTGTGTGTCATGTCGGAATTAGCCTTACTCAATATTCTGGACTTGTTCGCGCATCTGCTCGATCAACACTTTGAGGTTGACCGCAGCCTGGGTGCTACGCGGATCGAAAGCTTTGGAGCCGAGGGTATTGGCCTCACGGTTGAGTTCCTGCATCAGGAAATCCAGACGACGTCCGGCCTGACCGCCTGCCTTGAGCACGCGACGCACTTCCGTGACGTGGGTATTGAGACGATCCAGCTCTTCGGCCACATCGCTTTTCTGGGCCAGCAACACCATTTCCTGCTCCAGACGCTGCGGATCAAGCTCGGCCTTCATGTCGGCGAAGCGATCCAGCACCTTCTGACGCTGGGTCGCCAGCATCTGCGGCACCAGACTTTTCAGAGTCGAAACCTCGGTAGTGATGGAATCCAGACGCTCATTGAGCAGCTTGGCCAGGTCGGCACCTTCGCGGCCACGACCGTTTTTCAACTCGCCCAAGGCGTCATTGAACAGCGTCAGCGCCTCTTTGTTGAGGGCTTGCGGGTCGGTGGCATCACCCACCAGAACGCCGGGCCAGGCCAGCACTTCCAACGGATTCAGGGCAGCAGGCTGCTTGATCAGGCTGGCCACAATTTCCGCCGCCGCGACTAACTGTCCGGCGCGCTCGCGATCCACCTGCAGCGGCTTGCCGGCGGTTTCTTCAACGAAACGCAGCGTGCATTCCACTTTGCCCCGGGACAGGCCCTGGCGCAGCGCTTCACGGATCGCACTTTCCAGGTCACGAAAGGACTCCGGCAGACGCAGATGCGGCTCCAGATAGCGATGATTCACCGAGCGTAGCTCCCAGCTCAGTGTGCCCTGAGTGCTGGCCCGTTCGACCCGGGCAAAAGCCGTCATGCTGTGGACCATGGGAATACCTCTGTAATCCGGTGAACAGAATATGCCGCGATCCGCGATAACTGGATGTCACGAAAAAACGGCAGTCTGTAAAGGCGCAGGATTGTAGCGCAGTGCGACCCCTGCCCCCAATCCACTAATGCGACATGCGATGCATGGCATTTGCTCAACCGGGCAAATACCCGAATCAGAGCCCTGCCAGCCCAACGGTTTGGTATCCAATGGTTTTAGATGTGCCCAGCGCCGACTTGCACCTCTATAATGCTCGGCAGTTTTCCGTCTCAGTACAGGTATCCAGATGAAACGTCCAAGTGGTCGCGCCGCCGATCAGCTCCGCTCGATCCGCATCACCCGCAACTACACCAAGCACGCCGAAGGTTCTGTGCTGGTTGAGTTTGGTGACACCAAAGTGATCTGCACGGTCAGCGTCGAGAATGGCGTACCTCGCTTCCTCAAAGGCCAGGGCCAGGGCTGGTTGACCGCGGAATACGGCATGCTGCCACGCGCAACCGGCGAGCGTAACCAGCGTGAAGCCAGCCGTGGCAAACAAGGCGGCCGCACCCTGGAAATCCAGCGCCTGATCGGTCGTTCACTGCGCGCCGCACTGGACATGTCCAAGCTGGGCGACGTCACGCTGTATGTCGATTGCGATGTCATCCAGGCTGATGGCGGCACCCGCACAGCGTCTATTACTGGCGCCATGGTCGCTCTGGTTGATGCGCTGAAAGTTATCAAGAAACGTGGTGGCCTCAAAGGCGGCGACCCGCTCAAGCAAATGATTGCGGCCGTTTCGGTTGGCATGTATCAGGGCGAGCCGGTTCTCGATCTGGACTATCTTGAAGATTCCGCAGCCGAAACTGACCTCAACGTGGTGATGACCAGCTCGGGCGGCTTTATTGAGGTTCAGGGCACTGCCGAAGGCGCTCCGTTCCAGCCTGAAGAGCTCAACGCCATGCTGGCATTGGCGCAAAAAGGCATGACCGAACTGTTCGAACTGCAGACCGCCGCACTGGCCGACTGATCAAAGCAGCCAGCAGGAGACGAATATGAGTGACAGCCAAATGCCCGTTCCAGCCCCCAGCTCGGAAGCTCGCCAATGGGCGATGTTCTGTCACTTCGCTGCGTTCCTCGGCATGATCTTCCCGTTCGGCAACCTGCTGGGCCCGCTGATTCTGTGGCAACTCAAGAAGGACTCCGATCCGTTCATTGATACTCACGGCAAGGAAGCACTGAATTTCCAGATCACGGTTTCGCTAGCCATGGTCGCGTGCTTCTTTCTGATGCTGCTCGTGATCGGCTTCGTGCTGATAGGGCTCGTCGGCGTCGGCGCACTGGTGCTGACGATCATTGCCGGCATCAAGGCGAATGAAGGCGTGGCGTATCGGTATCCGTTTACATGGCGGTTGATCAAATAGGATTTATATCTGTAGGAGTGCCCCCGGCACCGCGAAGGCTCAGGCTTGCCGCGTTCAAAGGTAGGAGGCAACTTGTTGGCGAGAGGGTTTGACGCGGTTCTCCAGACACGCCGCCCTCGCGAACAAGTTCGCTCCTACCCCGGCCGTGGAGTCAGGCTTGCCGCGTTCAAAGGCAGGAGGCAACTTGTTGACGGATAGGGGCTGACGCGGTTCTCCAGACACGTCGCCTCGCGAACAAGCGCGGCCCTACAAACAATAGCCATGAAAAAGCCGACACGAAGTCGGCTTTTTTGTGGGCGATGGATACTAGATCGTTAGCGTCCAGTCGTAATCCACTACCAGCGGTGCGTGCTGCGAGAAGCGCGGCTGACGCGGCAGGCGTGCGCTACGCACGAAGCGTCGCAGGCCTGGTGTCAGCAACTGATAGTCGAAGCGCCAGCCGAGATTGAGCATCTCCGCCTGCTCGCTATCCGGCCACCAGCTGTACTGATCACCTTCACGGCTGACTTCACGCAGGGCATCAACATAACCCATGGTGCCGACAATCTCGTCCAGCCAGGCACGCTCAGGCGCGAGGAAGCCAGGAGATTGCTGGCTGTCACGCCAGTTCTTGATGTCGAGCTTCTGCTGCGCCACGTACAACGAGCCGCAATAAATGTACTCACGACGCTTGCGCCGTTGTTTGTCCAGGTATTTGCCGAAATCATCCATGAGCTTGAATTTCTGATTCAAGTCTTCGTCGCCGTTCATTCCCGAAGGAAGCAGCAAGGTGGCAATACTGACTTTGTCGAAATCTGCTTGCAGGTAACGCCCGTAGCGGTCGGCTGTTTCAAAGCCAAGGCCGCTGATTACCGCCTTCGGTTGCAGCCGCGAGTAAAGCGCCACGCCACCTTGGGCCGGAACTTCAGCTTCGCACGCGTAAAGGAAATAGCCATCCAGCTGATAGGCTGGGTCGTCCAGTTCGAAGGCGGATGCGCGGGTGTCCTGAAGGCAGATGACGTCGGCATTCTGAGCCTGCAGCCAACTGAGCAAACCGCGCTCGACTGCCGCTTGAATGCCATTTACGTTCACACTGATGATCCGCATAAATGGCCCCAAAAATCACGTGCGTGTATGATACCCGAGCTCTACCTAATTAGCTAAATCCGTGGTATTCGGGGCTTTTTTCATGCAGGCGTATCAACGCGATTTCATCCGTTTTGCCATCGACCGTGGGGTTTTGCGGTTCGGTGAGTTCACTCTCAAGTCCGGACGCACCAGCCCGTACTTCTTCAATGCCGGCCTGTTCAACAGCGGTTCGGCCCTTGCGCAGCTGGGTCGTTTCTACGCCGCAGCGGTGGTCGAGAGCGGTATTTCCTTCGATGTACTGTTCGGCCCAGCCTACAAGGGGATTCCTCTGGCGGCCGCAACAGCCGTGGCATTGGCCGAACACCACGGGCGCGATTTGCCCTGGTGCTTCAACCGCAAGGAAGCCAAGGCACACGGAGAAGGCGGAAGTCTGGTTGGCGCACCGCTAACCGGTAATGTGCTGATCATCGACGACGTGATCACCGCTGGCACCGCAATTCGCGAAGTCATGCAGATCATCAAGGGCCAGGAAGCGACTGCGGCGGGCGTGCTGATTGCACTTAACCGTCAGGAACGCGGCAACGGCGAGCTTTCGGCCATTCAGGAAGTGGAACGCGACTTCGGAATCCCGGTGGTCAGCATTGTATCGCTCAACCAGGTGCTGGAGTTCCTTGCCGACGATCCTCAACTCAAGCAGCATCTGCCTGCTGTTGAGGCTTATCGGGCGCAGTTCGGGATCTAGGAGCGTCATGTCCGTCGCCATTCGGATTGAGACATCAAGGATGTTTGAATGACTAAGCCACGCTTGGTTTGCTTGCTGCTGTCTCTTGCTATCAGTCCGTTTGCAGCGACACAGGCTGCCGACACCCCTCAGCCGTCACTCTATCGCTATGTTGATAGCCGCGGCGTGACCGTGCTGGATCGTCAGGGTGTACCGCCTGAGTACGTTGCCAAGGGCTATGAAGTGCTCAATGCCCAAGGCCGCGTTGTTCAAGTGGTGCCACCCGCGCCAACCGCCGATGAGATCCATCGGGCCCAGGCCCAGAAGGCCCAGGCGAGTGCAGACGCGCAGTTGCTCAACCTCTACAGCAATGTCGAGGACGTCGATCGCGCCAAGGCCCGCAAGCTTTCCGAACTGGATGCATTGATTGCCCTGGCGCAAGGCAACCTCAAAGGCCTGGACACCCAGCAGGCGTCGTTACAGGGGCAAGCAGCGGATCTGGAGCGGGCCGGTAAACCGGTGCCTCAATCACTGATTGACCAGTTGAGTGATCTTCGCGACCAGCAACACGACCTCGGCCTGAATATAAAGCGCTATCAGCAAGCTCGCGCTGACGCCGAGGCGGCGTTCAATCAGGATAAAGCCCGTATTCAGCGGCTGACGGCTCAATAAGCTGCGCCTCAAGCTGAATCATCTGCACCCTCAGCAGGCGCTGTGCGTAGCAATTCCGCCGCCAGCGCCGGACCGTATGAATACCCGGAAGCGGTGTTGACGAGATAAGTCCTCACGGAGCCATCAACCGTCGGAAAGTCCCGAACTGGCACATCAGCAACACCGTTGATCATCGTAGCCAACCTGTCGCCAATCGCTATCGGACGCCATTTATCCGGGCTTGCGGCAGACTCCAGACCATTGATATAGGCAAACTCGCCAGGCTTGCCCAGTGTTTGACCGACGGCTTCGTGCAATTTATATGTAGATTTGAGGAGTAGTGCGGCCATTCCGCTGAAGGGTCCCACTCGATAGAACAACCCGTCGAATGGGTTCAAGCCGCGTAAGTAAGAGGCACTCGCGTCGGAAACAAAGTTGCCGGTCAACTTTGCCAATGCTGGAAGACGGCGAGCAATGACAGGCGCGCCAGCGTTCAAAGCCAACGACACAAAGCCTTTGGCAAATTTAAAGGCAGGTGATGCCAGGATCAAACCGACATCGATCGCACAACTAATGGCTGGCGCCTCGTCATTTTGTACTGCGTTGAAGCAGCTAAGCCCCGGAATAAAGGTCGCCAACATACGCAATACCGGAGGATAGTTCGCACTGACGAATTCAGAGCCCGTCTGACTCCTGTTCTCCTTCAACCAGTTTTCCTGATTGAAAAACAGATGTTCCTTGGCAACGATATGACCTAAACCTCTGAACCGCTGTGATGACAGCGGGCTGGTCAAAGGAACAGCCTCCAGCCTGCCTGGCAGTGCCGTGTAGATCCGCACCGGTAACGCATTAGTCTTGATGTTGGCTCTTGGGGCTTTAAATTTTTCATAGGCCTCCCAATCCAGAGGCAACGGCCCGGCTCGTCGGCGGAGTAGACGGGGCTTTAATATAAGGTTGCCATCCGGTAATTGGGACAGGCTCGGGTTGCGCACCGCGATGCCCAGCAGAGGGAACATTTCATAAGCAAAAGCGTTGTCAGCTTGCCTGCAGACCAGAACAAAACCAGCTCGGCCCCGCGCCAATTGGCGGTCTTGTCGGGTTTCCTCATCAACTCGTTTACCGGTCGGTTGCTCAAGCGCATACAAGTAGACCGTTCCATACTGAATGGCCCGCCTATCGGCATAAGGAATCTCTGCGATCAGCTTTTCTACCATGCAAGAGTAGGCGCTCTGCGCATCGCGAACATATTGCTCAAACGCTTTGCGATACAGGGCATCCACATCAATTCCTTTCAAATGTTCAATCTGCTCGTTATAAAAACTCTCATAAAATTCCTTTTGAGAAACCAGGTGAGATGGAATGACCGGTTCAAATTGATCGGTCCCGTTTTTCATGAACCCCGCAACGAATACATCGAGCAAATAAAACTCGCCTGAGGGGATACGAGGTGAGGGGTTACGAAGTGAATATTCAACTCTCTTCCAGAACGTCGTCGGCCGCATGGTTAGGTGCAGTAAGGCTTTAGCGTTGAATGCCCCTAGCACCTCATTGAATTTCTTTAAACCGATGTCCGGCCGGTACGGTGCTTTGCGCAACAACGTACCAATAGCAGTCACTACCTTATTTTGGTGTGCGTCGAGAGCCTCGATGGCCGTCTGGACTTCAGAAGGGGAATAACCTGGCGAAGCCCTGATAGGTAAAACACCATTGACGACGGCCCATTGAAGCGCAGGGGCAATACGCGTCTGAATAATGATGTTTCTCTCGTCACCCGTTGCCGAATGAAACATCTTGAGGGGTAACGCCAGCAACTGCTCGTAGCTCATCGTCGGTGACGAACCTGGAGAAAGGGCTTCCACCAAAGCAACACCATGGGCAAAGTTAACCCACTCCCCATTGCCATAACGAAGAGTGCCAGGCGTTTCCTTTATAACCATCTCGGGAGCAATCGGCGCCAGGATATAGGCAGCCAGGCGCGCCAAATGACTGGAGCGCGCCCCCTGAGCGTTACACGTCTTCTCCTCCAGGAAATCTTCGAACTCCTTCTGAATGTCCGTTAACGGACGCCCCCAATTCTCCGGCTTGCCGAACTCATACCCGGCGATGTACCCGGGCTGGCGATGCTCCGGCGGGTCGAGCTCCAGAATCAGCGCCTTCCATACCAACTGCCTGATAACCATCGGGTCAATAGATTCGTTATCTGCCGCCCCATACCAACCCAACACCGTATTCAGCCGACGGCCTATTGTCTGGCCTTCTGCGCTGCTCAACATATCGTCCAGCAACTGCTTGAGTTGCTCATCAGACATACTCGAAGCATCAACCAGCCGCCGCCAGGACAGTAACTGCAACAGGCTTGTCAGCTCAAACTCGACACCGGCTACGCCATCGTTTTGGGCCTCCAATACAGACAGCGCCTCCAGACGCGTAGCCACACTTTGCTCTTGCACATAAGCACGAACGGTTGTCTGGATCAGCTGCAACTGGACCGGGTTGAGCAATGGTGCCAACGCATTCACGCCATACCCTCGACGGGGCTGGACCTCTTGCGGTGATGGTGTCGGTGGTGGAACAGGTGTAATGGGCGTGTTCATTGAAGATATTCTCGATATGAGGAAAGTCTCCCGACGTTCTCCAATCACGAACACAAGTTATGCAGGGCTTATCAACGGGTGTGCAGCGGTATTTCATCATGTTGAGTCAGGGGTTTCTTTGAGCCTCCTAAATGCATCAAACCAAACCAGCCCCCTGAAATGAAACGCTGGACCGGTAGGAGCTGCCGAAGGCTGCGAATTGCGGTGAGTCAGGCAGGACGCCATCGCAGCCTTCGGCAGCGCCTACGGTTCAGGACTGATATACGACCGCGACAACAGACATAAAAAAGCCCCACCGACATCGGCAGGGCTTTCATGAAGCATTTAGCTTGATCAGTGACGCTTGCGATTGCTGATCAGAGTACCTACACCGGTGTCGGTGAAGATTTCCAGCAGTACGGCATTCGGCACGCGGCCGTCAATGATGTGCGAGGTGGTCACGCCGCCTTGCACTGCTTCCAGCGCGCATTTGATCTTCGGCAGCATGCCGCCGTAGATCGTGCCATCGGCGATCAGGCCGTTGACTTGCTCGGTGGTCAAGCCGGTCAGTACCTGGCCTTGCTTGTCCATCAGGCCTGCAATGTTGGTCAGCAGCATCAGCTTTTCAGCCTTGAGGGCTTCAGCAACTTTGCCTGCCACCAGATCGGCGTTGATGTTGTAGGACTCGCCGTCTGCACCCACGCCAATTGGCGCGATGACCGGGATGAAATCGCCTTTTACCAGCATGTTCAGCAGGTCGGTATTGATCCCGACTACTTCGCCGACATGGCCGATATCGATGATTTCAGGCTTGGTCATTTCCGGCGTCTGACGTGTAACAGTCAGGCGCTTGGCGCGGATCAGCTCGGCGTCTTTACCGGTCAGGCCGATGGCGCTGCCGCCATGACGATTGATCAGATTGACGATGTCCTTGTTAACCTGGCCGCCCAGAACCATTTCCACCACATCCATGGTTTGCGCGTCAGTGACACGCATACCATCGATGAAGTGGCTCTCGATCGACAACCGCTTGAGCAGATCACCGATCTGAGGCCCCCCGCCGTGAACCACTACCGGGTTGATGCCAACAGCCTTCATCAACACGATGTCGCGCGCAAAGCCGGTTTTCAGCTCGTCGCTCTCCATGGCGTTACCGCCGTACTTGATCACCAGCGTCTTGCCAACGAAGCGGCGAATGTAAGGCAGCGCTTCGGACAATACTTTGGCGACGTTGGCGGCGGAATCACGTTCGAGGGTCATTCAAGGCTCCAGTCAAAGGAAAAAACAATCAGAACGGAAGTTGAAGGTCCGGCGCAACCTTTTTCAGTTCGGCGTGGAACACATCCTTGATACGTTGCAGCTCGGCTTCGGTTTCGGCCTCGAAACGCAGCACCAGTACCGGTGTTGTGTTGGAAGCGCGAACCAGACCCCAACCTTTCGGATAGTCCACTCGCACGCCGTCAATGGTGGTCAGCTTGGCATCGCCCCACTGAGCATCTTTCTCCAGTGCTTCTATGATGCTGAACTTGGTGGTGTCAGTCACTTTGATGTTGATTTCAGGCGTCGAAATATCATTCGGGAAAGTCTCGAACAGGTCTTCAGCCGATTGCGATTCCTGACTGAGGATCTCCAGCAGGCGCGCAGCACTGTAGATGCCGTCGTCGAAACCGAACCAACGCTCTTTGAAGAAGATGTGGCCGCTCATTTCGCCCGCGAGCAGCGCGCCGCTTTTCTTCATTTCTTTCTTGATCAACGAATGACCGGTCTTCCACATTACCGGGCGGCCGCCATGCTGCTGAATCAAAGGCGTCAAGCGACGGGTGCATTTGACGTCGAAAATGATATCGGCACCCGGGTTACGCTTGAGCACGTCCAGCGCGAACAGCATCAGCAGGCGGTCTGGATAGACCACGTTGCCTTTGTTGGTGACAACGCCAACACGGTCGCCGTCGCCGTCGAACGCCAGGCCCAAATCAGCGCCGGTTTCTTTAACCTTGGCGATCAGGTCCTGAAGGTTTTCCAGCTTGCCCGGATCCGGGTGATGGTTCGGGAAGTTGCCGTCCACTTCAGCGAACAGCGAAATCACTTCGCAACCCAGCGCTTCGATGAGTTGTGGCGCGATGACACCGGCAGCGCCGTTGCCGCAGTCCACGACCACTTTCATCTTGCGGGCCATGACGATGTCTTCTTTGATCTGCTTGAAGTAGCGATCAAGGATGTCGACTTTAGTGATGCTGCCTTTGGCCGAGGTCAGATTGCCAGTCTTGATGCGCTCGTGCAGCGCCTGGATCTGCTCGTTGGCGAGGGTATCGCCAGCAATGACGATTTTGAAACCGTTGTAATCCTTGGGGTTGTGGCTACCGGTCAACATCACACCAGTCTTGCCCGCCAATACGTTGGCCGCGTAATACAAGGCAGGTGTTGGCACCAGGCCAACGTCACTGACGTGACAACCGCTGTCGTGCAGACCCTGGATTAGCTGTTGAACCAACTCGGGGCCGGAAAGGCGTCCATCGCGGCCAACACTGACGTTGGGCTCGTTCTGGGCCAGGCTTTCGGAGCCAATGGCGCGACCAATCCAATACGCCGTTTCGGCGCTAAGGGTGTCACCCACGATGCCGCGGATGTCATAGGCGCGGAAAATATCGTCAGGAAACTTTGGTGCCACAGATGCTGGATTGCTCATAACTGGGGGGTGCTCCGATCTCAGGAAGTCCTGGTTTTCGTCGAGGATGTCGATATCGAGAATGTCGGTATCTTGAAACAGCGGATCGGTCCAGCCGTCACCCGTGGCAACGTGTGGAGCCGATGCTGAAGCACTGCGTGTCTTTAAGTCGGTCATCTTGGAGCCAGGAGCCAAGCCTGACCCATCCCTCTTATCAACGATTTCCGTTACCGGTTGTTGAATGGAAGGTGAAAAACAGGCAAGACGTCTAGCCAGCCCATTGAGGACCGGCAGGCCCAAACCGAAGGGTTTGACGGCTTTTCCGCGAGAGAGTTCTTCGAGCAGCTGATCCAGTTGTCGGACATCGGCGCAAATGCCCCGTTGTAGAGCCCTTTCATTGAGGTAAAGACCCAGCAAAACACCGGTTAGAGCGACTAATGCCGCCAGCGTCAGCAATAGCCAGGGAGGTGAGGAAGCAAGTCCCGGGCCGGGCGTGAACTCCAGCTTCCAGTTCGCATACCCGGTGTCCAGCCGTTGCGGTTTAGCGCCATCAGCTTCGCCGCGTTGCAGTAAAACCTGCTCTGGACCGTTGCCAAACTGCTGAATCAAACGTATCCGGCCCGTGGATTCAGGCATGACGGGAAGCGCATTGAGCAGGCGTTGCGGATCGAAGGCCAGCAACAGCGTGCCACCGACCGGGGCGGCTGGATCAGAGCGCAACGGCGCTGCGCTGTAGATCATCCAGCGCTCGCCGACTGCGCGAGCCTCAGGCACAGGCTCCTCGCCACGAGTGACTTTGTTGAGCATGTCCAGCGTGGAGAAACTGACAGGCAACCCACCCTGGCTGCCGATATCCGACATGCCTAAAGGATTGAGACGAGCGCCGAGTACGCCGTCGCGAAACCGCATCCGGTTTTGCGCTTCGTCGATGAGAGAAGGGTTACCGCTTTGCAATGCTTGAAGGAGCGCAGGATCCCGGGCCGCGGCCTGCGTCTCGGCACCGATCTGCTTGAGAGCCAGCGCCACCGCCGAGGCCTGAGTACCGCCCCACGCTTGCTCAAGGTGCTGACGACCCTGAGGATTGCTGGTCAGGGCGAGATAGACCAGAGCGCCGGCGATGATCAGAGCGATCAGCGCAGGAAAAATACCGGGAGCCAGCACAGCCAGACTTGGCGCCGGAGGCTGGATATCGGATGTTGCATGCTGTTGGCTGCCTTGCACCTGAACGCTCCCCGGTCATTCATCCTGAAGCTGGACAGTCACTCACCCGACGCCGGGCCGCC
>NZ_JACONW010000093.1 GCF_014357575.1 Pseudomonas folii
ATTTCAAATTCGATTCATGAGGCTTTTCACCATGTCCACCATCATCCGTCCCGCTCTGAGCCTTCTGGTCTTGATGACCCTCGTCACCGGCGTCGCTTACCCGTTGGTCGTCACCGGCGTTGCTCAGGTCGCTTTCCCGGATCAGGCCAACGGCAGCTTGATCCACGACGCCGACGGCAAGGTCCGCGGCTCGCAGTTGATCGCCCAGTCCTTCACCGGAGACGAGTGGTTCCACTCGCGGCCTTCCGCAGGTGCTTTTGCCACGGTCGCCAGTGGTGCCAGCAACCTTTCCCCAAGCAACCCGGCACTCGCTACGCGGATCAGCGAAGACGCCACGAAAGAAGTTGTGCAAGGGCAGGGCCCGGTGCCGTTGGCGCTGCTGACGACTTCCGGCAGCGGTCTTGATCCGCACCTTTCACCCGAGGCCGTTGCATACCAGACCGTCAGAGTGGCCAAGGCGCGCAAGCTTTCCGTCGAGAAAGTCCAGGGGTTGATCGAGGCCAATACCTTGCGGCCCTTGATCGGTCCGCCAGTGGTCAACGTTTTGAACTTGAATCGCAGCCTGAATGAGTTAACGTCTGCGCAACAACAAGCACAGCTTTGAGTGAGCAATATGAGTGATTCCGGCCGTGCCGATGCGTTACTAGCCCAGATGCCCGGAGACGGGCGCGGTCGACTCAAGGTATTTCTCGGCGCTGCGCCGGGTGTGGGCAAGACCTACGCCATGCTGCAGGCCGCTCACACTCAGTTACGCCAGGGCGTGGCGCTTATCGCTGGCGTCGTCGAAACCCACGGTCGGGCCGAGACCGAAGCGCTGCTGAGCGGCTTGCCGCAGCAGCCATTGGTTCGCTCGGAATATCGCGGCGTGACGCTGGAGGAAATGGACCTCGACGGTCTGCTCAGGCTCAAGCCGAAACTGGTACTGGTCGACGAACTGGCGCACAGCAACGCGCCCGGCAGTCGTCATGCCAAACGCTGGCAGGACATTCAGGAACTGCTGGCCGCTGGCATCGACGTTTACACCACGGTCAACGTCCAGCATCTGGAAAGCCTCAACGATCAGGTCCGCGGCATTACGGGCGTGCAGGTTCGGGAAACCTTGCCGGACTGGGTGTTGCAGGAAGCCTATGAACTGGTGCTGATCGACCTGCCGCCGCGTGAACTGCTGGAACGGCTGCGTGACGGCAAGGTGTACGTGCCTGAGCAAGCGCGTGCGGCCATCGATGCTTTCTTCACCCAGACCAACCTGACCGCCTTGCGTGAGCTGGCGATGCAGACCGCTGCGGCTCAGGTCGATGACGATCTGGCTCAGGGATATCGCCAGATGGGGCAGGCGGCACCGGCCGTTCGTGGTCGCCTGTTGGTCGCCGTCGATGGCGATGCGCACGCCGATCGTCTGGTGCGCCACGCCAGCCGTGTCGCTCAGCGGCGGCATCTGCCATGGAGCCTGGTGCATGTCGACAATGGCCGGCCGTTCGATGAGCAAAATCGTGCTCGCCTGCAGAGTGCCCAGCAACTGGCCGAGCGGCTGGGCGGTGAAGTGGTGCTGTTGCGGGCCGGTGAAGTGGCGAGGACCTTGATCCAGCATGCGGGTGAACGTCGCGCCAGTGTCTTGCTGGTCGGCCAGTCACAGCCGCGACTGCGCCGTCGCTGGTTGGGGGGAGGGGTGGCTGAACGTCTGTTACGCGAAGCCCACGGGCTGGAAATCAGTGTGCTGGACAGCGAGCCGTTACCGGATCAACCACGGGTGCGTTCTTCTCGTCCCGCCAGTTGGCAGGACTATTCATTGGCGGTGATCGCCACGGTATTGGCCAGCGCCTTCGCCTGGGCCGTGTCCAGCGTGCTGGACTTGCCGAACATCTCGCTGGTGTTTCTGGCTGCGGTGCTGCTGGTGGCCGTGCGGACCAGCACGGGACCGGCCCTGGCGTCTTCGATTCTGTCGTTTCTGGCTTACGACTTTTTGTTCATCACACCGAGCTTTTCCCTGAGTATCCAGCGCGAAGAAGACGTGCTGACCTTGCTGTTTTTCCTGTTGATGTCGGCGTTGACCGGCAACCTCGCGGCCCGTCAGCGTCGCCAAATGCAAGCCCTGCGCGAAACACAGGAAGAAACCAGCGAACTGCTCGACCTGTCGCGAAAACTGACCGCCGCGACTGATCGACAAGCAGTGATCAGCGCTGCCGGGCAGCATCTGAGTGGCTGGCAAGAGCTTGATATTTGCCTGATCGACCGGGATGGCCCCAACGGCTGGAAAGTGCAAAGCGGCATCGCGCAATTGTCCGAGCCGGAGCGCGCCGCTGCGGACTGGGCGTGGAAACATGATCAACCCGCCGGGCATGGCACTGGCACCTTGCCGTCCAGTCGCTGGTGGTGGTGCCCGTTGTCCGGCGAAGACGGGCCGCTGGCGTTGCTGGGTGTCAGTGCACGTACGGGGCAGGATTTCACTGCGCAACGGCGTCGACTGTTGATTGCGCTGAGCCAACCGCTGGCTCAGGCGCTGGCTCGGGCGCAACTGGCGGATGACCTGGAGGCGGCGCGTTTGCACGGGGAAACCGAGCAGTTACGCAGTGCGTTGCTGGCGTCGGTGTCCCATGATCTGCGCACACCGCTGACGGCCATGCGTGGCAGCATCGACAGCCTGTTGGCACTGGGCGAAGCCATCCCCCTTGAAGATCGTCGGGAGTTGCTCGAAGGCACTCGGGACGAGGCCGAGCGTCTGGATCGCTATATTCAGAACCTGCTGGACATGACCCGACTTGGTCACGGCGCGTTGAAGCTGGCGCGGGACTGGGTGTCGCCGGGGGACATCGTCGGCAGTGCGCTGAATCGACTGCGTGCAGTAATGGCGCCGCTGCAGGTCCAGACCTTGCTGCCTGCCGAGTTGCCGCTGCTGTATGTACACGCGGCGTTGATCGAGCAGGCACTGGTCAACGTGCTGGAAAACGCTGCACGCTTTTCGCCCGTGAATGGGCGTCTGGAACTGGAGGCCGGGGCTATCGATGGCGAACTGTTCTTTGCGGTCAGTGATGAAGGGCCAGGTATTCCTGAAGAAGAGCGGGCCAAGATTTTCGACATGTTTTATACCGCCGCGCGGGGCGATCGCGGCGGACAGGGCACAGGGTTGGGGCTGGCCATCTGTCAGGGCATGGTAGGTGCCCACGGCGGGCGGATCAGCGTCGGGCAGGGCATTGATGGTCAGGGCACGTCTATCACTCTATATTTGCCCCTTCAGGCTCAGCCTCAAGGCGAAAGCGAAGCGGAATTGCTGTCTTGAGTCCGCTCTACGTTAAAGAATCAGGGTGATCATGAGTCAGACCGCAACCATTCTGGTGATCGATGATGAGCCGCAGATTCGCAAGTTTCTGCGCATCAGCCTCGCGTCCCAGGGCTACAAAGTGCTGGAAGCAGGAACGGGGGCCGATGGCCTGACTCAGGCCGCGCTGAGCAAACCCGATCTGTTGGTGCTGGACCTGGGCTTGCCGGACATGGACGGTCAGCAGGTGCTACGGGATTTTCGCGAGTGGTCCAGTGTGCCGGTGTTGGTGCTATCAGTGCGGGCCAGCGAAACCCAGAAGGTCGAGGCGCTGGATGGTGGTGCCAACGACTATGTGACCAAACCGTTTGGTATTCAGGAGTTCCTGGCTCGTATTCGCGCCTTGTTGCGTCAGGCCCCGACGGGCGAACAACAGGGTGCGGCACTGGTGTTCGGTCCTTTGACCATTGACCTGGCATACCGCCGGGTGCTGCTGGATGGGGTTGAAGTGGCCTTGACCCGCAAGGAGTACGCGGTGCTGGCTCAACTGGCGCGGCATCCGGGGCGGGTCATTACACAACAGCAATTGCTCAAGGACATCTGGGGCCCGACCCATACCGAAGACAGCCACTACCTGCGAATTGTGGTCGGTCACTTGCGCCAGAAGCTGGCAGATGACCCCACCGCACCAAGGTTTATCGTGACCGAAGCGGGCGTGGGATACAGGCTACGGGAGGCCTGAATACTTTTTGTAATTGGAATATATATCTGTTGGAGCGAGGCTTGCCCGCGAATGCGTCCTTTCAGCTAGCACATGCATTGACTGACCCGACGCTTTCGCGGGCAAGCCTCGCTCCAACGAATATGACGATACTGAGTATTGACGGTGCGCCAAGCCAAAAAATTTACATTTCAGCTATTGCCTCGATGCTCCGCCTCATACCGATCAAGTGTATCGCTGGCGATCTCCCGGCCCAGGGCGATGAGTTCCGGGGCTTTGTAAAACTCGAAAAACCGGCACACGCGTTTCGGCACATTGATCAGGATATCCGGCGGATACCCGGCGATCTTGTACTGCGCCAGAGACGTCTGCATCACCTCAAAACTCTGGTTGATCAGGTCCAGCAGCGACGCCGGGCCGACGTTGTCGATGATCACCGATCCCGTAGCGGACTTCGGCGCGCTCTCGCCTTGAGGGGCTGCGGCGGCTTGCTGACCTTGCGGGTCGGCGGATTCCAGCCAGGGATTGTCAATCGTCGCCGCGCTGGCCTTGGGACTGTTCTGCGGCAGGTGCAACACCTCGTTGCCAGCGGCGTCCAGCTTGCGACGGAACGGCAGGCGCGAACCCAGTGAACTGATCATGTGATCGAAGCGCCGTTTCACCGCAGGCGGGCGCTCGATCACCGGCAGTTGATAATGCCCTTGGGTGGTCGAGTTGAGATTGACCGCGACGATCAGGTCGCAATGGCTGGAAACCACCGGCACGATGGGCAGGGGATTGAGCAGGCCACCGTCCACCAGCATGCGATTACCCTGCATTACGGGCGTGAACAGACTGGGAATGGCCGCCGAGGCGCGCATGGCCTGATGCAGGCAGCCTTCCTGAAACCAGATTTCCTGCTGATGGGTCAGGTCAGTCGCCACTGCGGTATAGGGAATGCGCAAGTCCTCAATGTTGACTTCACCAACGATTTCGCGGATCTGACCGAACACCTTCTCGCCCCGAATCGCCCCAAGGCGGAAACTGACGTCTACCAGTCGCAACACATCCAGATAGTCCAGGCTTTCGATCCATTCCCGGTATTGTCTGAGCTTACCTGCCGCATACACACCGCCAACTACCGCCCCCATGGAGCAACCCGCAATGCAGGCTATCTCATAGCCGCGGCGCTCCAGTTCCTCAATGACACCGATATGCGCATAACCCCGAGCGCCTCCAGAACCCAGCACCAGTGCTATACGTTTTTTCATGAAAGGCTCCCCGAGTCAGATTGATCCACCATACGCTTGAATCGGGTTATTTTTATCGCTCATTTAGGCGTTGTGAAGGCTCTATTTCAGTAAAAAACAGTTACGCTTGCGACCGCGGTATTGGCACTTTCAGCAAGCGCCGCCGTCAAAGCTGCACCATTGATCGTTCTTCTTGAGGTAACACCGATGAAAGCCTGGATTGTCCTGCCCTTGTTTGCTCTGGTTCTCACTGGTTGCGCGGGTAAAACCGGTTATCGCGAAAGTTGCGGGACGCAACTCGATTCGGCCTGGAAGGAACTCGATCTGGCCAAGGCTGAAGGCTTCGCCGGTACGGTCAGCTACTCCAAAGCCTTGTCCTTGCTGACTGGCGCCAAGACCCAGCAACAATTCGAAGCATTCGAAGGTTGCACCGAGAAAGCCGAAAAAGCCCGCTTCTATATCCGCGAATCCCGCGCTGGCAGGTAAGTAGAGCTGGGCGCTGTGGGAGCGGTGCTTGCCCGCGATACATGAGACGCAGCCAGAAGGCATACCGCGTTATCGTTTATCGCGCACAAGCACCGCCCCCACAATTGTTTTTCAGCCAACATTCCCATCCCTCCCGTACCAATTTCCTCTTCTCTCTGGCGAAAACACCTACGCTAACTTTATTGTGACTGCACAGCAGTCCCGTTTTAGCCATAGGCAGTCGCCTGGAGAGTGTTTTCGATGGGCAGAAAACTCGATGAGTGCCTCAATGCCATCAACGAGGTGGTGTTAGGCAAGGAGCCGCAAGTCCGGCTGGCAATGACCTGCCTGCTCGGTGGCGGCCATTTGTTGATCGAAGACTTGCCCGGCATGGGCAAAACCACACTCAGCCATACCTTGGCCAAGGTGCTGGGCCTGAGCTTCCAGCGAATCCAGTTCACTTCGGATCTGTTACCGGGGGATATTCTCGGCACGTCGGTGTTTGATCGGGAAACGGGGCAGTTTACCTTCCATCCCGGCCCGATCTTCGCTGAGCTGGTGCTGGCTGACGAGATCAATCGCGCCACGCCCAAAAGCCAGAGCGCTTTGCTTGAAGCCATGGAAGAGGGGCAGGTCACTATTGAAGGCGCGACCCGTTTGCTGCCGGATCCATTCTTTGTGATCGCCACCCAGAACCCTTTCAGCCAGGGCGGCACGTTTGCTTTGCCTGAATCACAACTGGATCGCTTTCTGATGCGTCTTTCACTGGGATATCCGGCACGCTCGGCGGAGAAAGCCTTGCTGTTGGGCGAATCACGTCGGGATTTATTGCCCCGTCTACAGCCTCTTTTGAATCACGCCGAACTAGGGGCTTTACAGGCGCAGGCCCGGCAAGTGCGGGTCAGCGATGCGCTGGTGGATTACGTTTTGCGACTGGTGGACGCAACCCGCGCCCAGCCGCAGTTCGCTTATGGATTGTCGCCACGGGCGAGTCTGGCGATCCTCAGCGCAGCACGGGCCTGGGCTTTGCTGGCCGGACGCGAATATGTGATCCCCGAAGACGTGCAGGCGATTTTGCCCTCGGTGGTTGGCCATCGTCTTCGCGAGCGGACTGATCCCACCGGGCATGGCGGCGGGGCCTTGGTCCAGTGGTTGCTGCGTGAGGTGCCGGCGCTTTGATCGAACAGTTCAAACCGTTCTGGCAGCGCTGGCTGGCGCGACGTATCCCCCCCGCATCGCGGGTCAGACTCGACCACCGGCGCATTTTCATCTTACCCACCCGTACCGGTGGCAGTTTCGCGTTGGTGCTGTTTTTGATGTTGCTGGTGGCGATCAATTATCAGAACAGCCTCGCTTATGGCCTGACGTTCCTGCTGCTGTCGATGGCGATTCTGGGGATCCTGCACACCTACCGAAACCTGAGCGGTCTGGTGATTAGCGCGGGCCCGGCGCGGCCTGTGTTTGTCGGTGAGACCGTGCAACTGAGCCTGCGCCTGGAAAGTGATAACCATGCCCATCAGGCGATCTCGCTGGGCTGGGACGCGGAGCAATTGCAGCAAGTCGATATCGCTTCCGAAGCACGAGTCGAGGTCGAGTTGAGCTTGCCTGCACACAATCGCGGCTGGTTGCGGGCACCAAGGCTACGGGTTGAAAGCGTCTTTCCGTTAAGCATTCTGCGCACCTGGAGCTGGCTGGATCTGGAGCAGACTGCGCTGATTTACCCGCAGCCGGTGGCGGGTGCAATGCCGTTGCTTAAAGGCGTTCAGCCCCATGCCGAAGATCAGGGGGTGGCCACTCAGGGACCGGGCGTGGATGACTATCAGGGCTTGCGCACTTATCAGCCCGGTGACAATCGGCGACGCCTGCACTGGAAGGCATATTCCAGAGGCCAAGGACTGCTGCTCAAGGACTTCACCGACCTGAGCGGTCAGGACTTGTGCCTGGACTTCATGGCCCTGGGCGGTGACATCGAAGAGCGGCTGTCGCGTCTGTGTTATTGGGTGGTGATTCTGTCCCAGCGTCAGCAACCGTTTGCCTTGCGCTTGCCGGGTTATCTGTCGGCAGTGGACAACGGCAATCTGCACCGGGAAACCTGCCTGCGCGCTCTGGCGTTGTACGGCGTGCGACAATGAACTCCGTCGCGTCCGGCCTGAGCCTGCCGATTCCGCGTGCCAGCCTGCTCTGGCTGCTATTGGCACAAGCGCTGGTCATCGTGCCGTTCATTCAGCACATTCCTGGAACCATCATCATTTTGTGGCTGGCCTGCATGCTGTGGCGGGTGCAGATATTCCGGATGCGTGCTCGCCATCCGGGGGCATGGATAAAAGGCGGTTTGCTGGTGGGCACGGCGGGCGGGGTGTATCTGGCCCGTGGCAGTCTGGTCGGTCTGGAGGCCGGTGCCGCGCTATTAGTGGCGGCCTTTGTGCTGAAAATGCTCGAGACGCAGAGTCGACGCGATGCATTGGTACTGATCTTTCTTGGCTTCTTTTGCATCACGGTCGGCTACCTGTTTGAGGACAACCTGCTGTGGGCGGCATTTACCTTGCTGCCGGTCAGCACCTTGTTGGCGGCGTTGATCGGCCTGCAGTCATCCAGTCATTCCAGCAGTCAGCCCGGCAGCCTTAAGTTGGCGATTAAATTGTTGGCGCAAGCTGTGCCGCTGATGCTTTTGCTGTTCTTGTTCTTCCCGCGTCTGGAGCCGCTCTGGTCATTGCCGCAGCCGAGCAATAAAGGCCAGACGGGGCTTTCCGACAGCATGGCACCGGGGGACATGGCCGAGCTGAGCAAGTCTGCGGCGTTGGTGTTTCGTGCCAGTTTTGACGGTCCGATTCCGGCGCGTAATCAACTGTATTGGCGCTCCCTGACCCTTGAACAGTTCGACGGTCGGCGCTGGTCCCAGTCGCTGCGCGCGCAAACCGTGCAGATGCCGCAGTGGCAGAAACGAGGTGATTCGCTGAGTTACAGCATCGTCATGGAACCCAGCGGCCGACCCTGGTTGTCGAGCCTGGACGTAGCCGAAAGCAATCTGGGCGATGTGCGCCAGATGAACGATTTCCGCTTGCAGCGACGGCGGCCGGTGGAGCAGTCGTTGCTCTACAACGTCACCTCCTGGCCGGACGCAACCCGTGAGGCGCAACTCAGCGAGAACATCCAGCGACAGGACCTGCAGTTACCCGCCAAAGGCAATCCCCAGGCCCGGCAGTGGGCCAGCGATCTGGTGCGCCGTCATCCGCAGCCCGATGGGCTGGTGCAGGCGATGCTCGATTACTTTGCCCGCGAGCCTTATCACTACACCCTCAAACCACCGACGCTGGGACCTGACAGCATCGATGACTTCCTGTTTGAGAGCCGGCGTGGCTTTTGCGCGCATTATGCTGGGGCCATGACTTTCGTGTTGCGTGCAGCGGGGATTCCTGCACGGGTGGTGGCCGGTTATCAGGGCGGCGAACTGAACCCGGATGGCCAGTACCTGACAGTGCGCCAGTTCGATGCTCACGCCTGGGTTGAATACTGGCAGCCCGGTGTCGGCTGGCGCAGCGTCGACCCCACCGCAGCGGTTGCGCCGCAGCGTATAGAACAAGGACTGGAGCAAGCGTTGGCCGCGGACGAGGCGTTTCTAGCGGATTCACCCATGTCGGCGCTGCGCTATCGCCATGTGCCGTGGATCAATTCGCTGCGCCTGAGCTGGGACAACCTCAACTACGGCTGGCAGCGCTGGGTGCTTGGCTATCAGGGGCAGGAGCAGTTGCGGGTGCTGAATCGCTGGTTCTCAGGTCTTGAGGCTCCGGCGTTCATCGTTGGGTTGGGCGTATTTCTGGGTTTGGTTGCGCTGTGGGTATTCAAACCCTGGCAGCGGGAAAGTGATTCGCAACTTCGCCTGTTCGGTGCGTTCGAAAGATTGCTGGCGCGCCATGGCCTGCGGCGTTTGCCGGGGGAGGGGGCCGAACAGTTCTCACGCCGTGCGGCATTGTCGTTACCGGGGCACGCCGAAGCTATCGATGCGTTTGTCAGAGAGTTCCAGGCGCAACGTTACGCCGGTAGCTCGTCATCACCGGCGGAACTGCGCAGGCGTTTGAAGCAATTGCGGCGTCGTTTGCCATGGCGTTTGTCAGCCGTCAAAGAAACCCACGATTCACGATAAGGATGAGTTCATGTCATCGATGGTTGACCATCTGGTCGCACAGGTCCTGGGCCTGCATATCAAGTTGCTGGCTTGTCAGGCGCGTCTTGCCGCGTCCACCGACCCCGAGGCGTTGCACGACTTGCGCACGACGGTCCGCCGTCTTCGCAGCCTGTTGCGTCCTCTTCGCGGTGTGTCGGGTGTCGAGCAACTGGAAGCCGCAGCCAAGGCCATCGGGGAACTGACTACGCCGCTCCGGGACATGGAAGTACTGGCCGCACACTTGGCCGAACAAGGCCTGACCGACGCTGCAGCCGTGCGTATCAATAAGGTCAGTAAGGCTTACGGGCAGGTTGCGACCTCTGCCGAACTCGGTCGCCTGTTCAGCACTCTGGATCAATTTCCAGGATTCCTGCGGGTCCAACAGCGGCAACAACTGCTGCGCGGCCTGCGCAAGACCATCGAGAAAGGCATGGACAAACAGTGGAAAAAACTCCGCGAAGCCATCGCCGACCCTGCTCATGACCGGCATCGGCTACGCCTGTTGATCAAACGCGTGCGCTATGCCGCGGATGCTTATCCCGAATTGAGCCATCAACCGAAGAAAATGCAGTCGCGTTTGAAGTCCGCTCAAGGTGCGCTGGGCGACTGGCACGATCACCTGCAATGGCTGGCCCAGGCCGGACAGGAACGCGACCTGGCACCCTGCATCGCCGCCTGGCAAACCGGTATCGTACGTGCAGAGAAGAAGGCCGATGTTGCGCTGCAGCGTTTGAGCAAGACCTGTTTTGGCTGAAATCGCTTTAAGGTATTGGCTGCCGTTAAACACATTTCAACCGTCTGATTTGGAATGCTTTGTTACCTGTAGGAGCGCGCTTGCCCGCGATTCGGTCCGTCAGTCGATGAATATATTGCCTATGCCGACGCAATCGCGGGCAAGCGCGCTCCTACAGGTGAGTTATTCGCCGGAGACTGTGCGGCGATTTAGCGACTGGGCAGCGTTGATCCGGCCGCAAATATGGCAGATATGTCGTATCCGCTATCCATGATGGCTGGTTAAGATCAACGCCTGTCTGCCGACTCGCCACCGCGCGGGTCTTTTATTATCGGTACTACGGGGTATACATGAAGTTTTCCGAGCTGATCGATGCGGTGCGGCGCAATCCGCAGGATGTGACCATCCCGGCTGAATGGGCGCAAGGCCGCGCCAGTTTTGGTGGTTTGATGGCGGCGCTGCAATATGAAGCGATGCGCGCCAAGGTGCCTGAGGGGAGGCCAGTGCGCTCCTTGGCGATCACCTTTGTCGGTCCGGCCGAGCCTGGCGTCCCGATCACTTTCGAAGTAGAGGTATTGCGCGAAGGCAAAGCGGTCAGCCAGTTGCTGGGTCGCGCGACGCAGAATGGTCAGGTTATGACGCTGATTCAGGGCAGCTTCGGCGCGCCACGCGAGTCGGTGATTTCGGTGAAATCCGATCCGGCGCCTACGCTCAAACCGCTGGAAGAATGCCCGCAACTGCCCTTTGTCAGCGGCATGATGCCCGAGTACCTGCAGTTCATGGAGCTGCGTTGGGCGTTGGGCGGCATGCCGTTCAGCAATACGCCGTCTCCGGCCATTGGCGGTTACGTGAGGTTTCGCGACATCGAAGAAGGGCCTTCCAGTGAAGCGCACATGCTGGCGCTGGTCGACACCTGGCCACCGGCGCTGCTGCCCCACCTGAGTAAACCCGCGCCGGGCAGTTCACTGACCTGGACCATCGAGTTTGTGCAGCCGATGCCGACGTTGAGCACGCATGATTGGGGTTCGTATAAGGCGGTTATCGAGCATGCCCGCGATGGCTACGGTCACACTGCGGCGATGCTTTGGTCGCCGGCGGGCGAGTTGATCGCGATCAGTCGGCAGACGGTGACGGTGTTTGGGTGAGCTCGCTGTCACATCGCTGGCGAATGAGCGTGACGCTGAATGCCCAACGCCGCGATCAGGCCGATGACGCCTATGGCGAGTGAGGAGAAGCTCATGGAAAACACCCCGTCCAGAATGAGCAGCGCAGCCAGAATGAACAGCGGCACGACGATCAGGTGCAGCACCAGATTGCTGGGCTGAAGTTGATTATCGGCGCAGTTACCCGACTGCCATGCATGGAGATTGAGTATGCGCTTGGCCATGACTGTATTCCTCTACAAACACTGTGTGAATGCCTGAAGAGTAGGCCCAACTCGCAGTTGCGGCGAATCAAGCCTGACTATCGGTGTGATAGATCCTGAAAGCGGTGATCCGCCGCCAGAGACAGACGCGTTGCTGTTTATCGTGGGAAAGCACTGCACAGAACATACTCCCGTGGGACCGGCTTTAGCCGGGAAGGCGGCATCTCTTACGATACAAATGTGTGGTCTGAACTGGCCGCTTCCTGGCTGAAGCCAACCCCACGACATTCTGCAAATGTTTGAAACCGGACCTACAGCTTCAACTGCCCAATCGCCTTGCTCAGTTCACCCGCCAGGGTGGCGAGTTCGTCGCTGGTGCTTGCCGAGTCCACGGTCTGGTTGACGGTGCGTTCGGTCACGTCGCGGATGCTGACCACGGCGCGGTTCATTTCCTCGGCGACCTGGCTTTGTTGCTGTGCGGCGACTGCAATCTGGGTGTTGCTTTCGCGCATTTGCGCCACTGCATCGGCAATGGCTGCCAGTGCTTCACCGGCTTCGTGCGCCTGCTGCACGCACTCATCAGCCTTGAACGAGCTGTCCTGCATGAAATCGACGGCATCCCGGGTGCCGGATTGCAACGCTGAAACCATCGTGGTGATTTCATCGGTGGAGACCTGAACGCGTTTGGCCAGGTTGCGGACTTCGTCGGCGACCACCGCAAAGCCGCGGCCCATTTCTCCAGCCCGTGCCGCTTCAATCGCCGCATTCAGGGCCAGCAGATTGGTTTGCTCGGCGATGCTATGAATCACGCTGACCACGCCGTTGATCTTTTGACTGTCTTCGGCCAGGCGCTGAATCATCCCGGCAGTTTGCTGCACGCCAGTCGACAAACCGGCGATCGAGGTCTGAACCCGGTCAACCACAGCCTTGCCGCCACCTGCCAAGGTATCGGCGGTTCGGGATTGATCCCGGGTGGTGCTGGCGTGCTGGGCAATGTGGAAAACCGTTGCGGACATCTCATTGATGGCGGTGGCGACCTGATCAGTCTCACTTTGCTGACCGAGCATGCCTTGACGCACATCGCTCATGCCTGCCGCCAGATGCATTGCGCCCTGATCCAGACGCGTAGCGGTCTGCGAGACCGTGGTGACGACTCGCTGATAGCCTGCCTGCATGGCGTTGAATGCCTTGGCCATCTGGCCCACTTCATCCTCGCCGGTCAGTGGCACGCGGGCCGACAGGTCGCCGCTTTTTTCCACGTGCAGCATGACGTCTTTGAGGGTGTTGAGCTGAGTCAGCAGGAAGCGGATCAGCAATTGCGAAGCGCCGAGCATGGCCAGCATCAACACGAGCACGGCAAGGGCGTAATTGACGAAGCGCTGCTCCAGCACTTGCATCAGGCTCGGGGCAAACGCCAGTACTGCGATTCGCTGCCCGTCAGGTCGTGACACGATCTGAGCACCGATAAGCGCGCTTTCGCCGGTCAACGGTCGTGGGTTGAGTTCGACCCATGCCTTGGCAGCGCTCAACTCAGACAGAGGCCGTCCGTTGAATTCGGGCGTTTGCCCGGCAGTGAACACCAACAGCCCGGACTGGCTTGGCAGTGGCTGGGGCGCAGGCCAGGTAGCGAGCAGACGTGCCTGGGCCTGAGCTGACTCCCGGGCGTCATCGATACGGGCCTGTTGCTCCAGTTGCAGGGCGTAGATGACCAGCATCAACGTGGTGAAAAAGGCCACCGCGTTGACGGCCCAGAACTTGTACTTCAGGGAAAGGTTACTAATCCAGGTGCCCATAGGAGGTCTTCTTTGGTTAGTCAGGAGAAATGCAGCAAGGTGCCATCATCATCTCCTACTCAACAAAGCGTCCCTTGACCTGGATCAACCTAATCCTGAGCGGCGACAGGTATTTGAGGTAATGCGAAAAACTCTCTTGCGGTGGCGCTGCTGTGGCTGGCCAGGTCCTCGAGGGTCTCACCGCGACGCTGCGCGACTTCTCGCAGGACTTCCGGCAGAAAGCCGGGTTCGTTGCGACCGTTCTTCGGCTTGGGCCGCAGGGTACGCGGCAGCAGGTAGGGTGCATCGCTTTCCAGCATCAATCGGCCACGGGGAATATCGCGAACCAGTGGGTGCAGGTGAGCTCCGCGGCGCTCATCGCAGATCCAGCCGGTGATGCCGATGTGCAGGTCCAGGTCCAGATAGCTGTAGAGCGCGCGCTGTTCGCCGGTGAAGCAGTGCACCACGGCAGCAGGCAGACGATCACGATAATCCCGGAGGATTTCCAGCAGCCGCTGATTCGCATCGCGCTCGTGGAGGAATACTGGCATTTGCAGTTCCACGGCCATTGCCAGATGTGCTTCCAGAACTTTTTCCTGTTGCGGGCGCGGAGAGAAGTCGCGATTGAAATCCAGCCCGCACTCGCCGACGGCCTGCACGCGGTCCTCCTGAAGCAGAGCGCGCAATTGGCGCTCGCTGTCAGCGTTCCAGTCAACCGCCGAATGAGGATGAATCCCTGCGGTGCTGAACAGTCGCAAAGCGCTTTCGTCGAGCTCATGGCAAAGCTTCAAGGCCTGCTCACTGCCTTCGACGCTGGTGCCGGTGAGCAGCAACTGACAGACGCCCGCAGCATAGGCGCGATCAAGAACCGCTTGTCGTTGGGAGTCGAAGCTGGCGTTTGTCAGATTGACGCCGATGTCGATGAGTTGCATGGTGCTACCTCTGGCCGGAGACCACTGAGGATATCAGAGCTACGGCTTCAATAATAAAAGGTAATACAATCAGACGTTTGAGAGACGCTTCTGATTCATTTTCGTAGCATTCGGATGGCCCGCGTGTCATCGCACACGCTTCACCCACTTCTTTTTTCATGTTTTTCGAACGGCATTACCCTGGAGAGTTAATGATCCGAGCTTCCCTCTACCTGATTGTTTCTGTGTCGCTGCTGTTGCCATTTTCGGTCAGTGCCCGTCAGGCCGGGCCGCAAGTTGCCGAGCACAAAACAGTCGTGCGCGATCTGCCGACGATTCGCAGCAGCAAGGTATTGCGCGTGCTGGTCAATCAGAGCCGCAATAGCTCGGGGGATGCCAAGGGAGAGGAAATCGGCGTCGAATACCACCGACTGCAAGCCTTCGAAAAATACCTCAATAGCCATTCCCGTGATGGTCAGCAAGTTACCTTCAAAATCATGCCCAAAGCCAAAAACCAGTTACTCATCGCGTTGCAGCGGGGTGAGGGGGATCTGGTTGCCCCTGGCGAGCTGCTCGACACGCGGGAAGCCAGAGGCATTCAGGCCAGTGAGCCGATCATCCGTCATGTGCCGTTGGTAGTGGTGGGTGTCAGAGGGGCGCGCAGCTTCAAACATATCGAACAGCTCTCTGGACGAACCCTGAGTTTGTCCGCGGGCAGTGCTGCCGATGAGGCCGTGCATCTGCTGAATCAGCGACTGGCTCTGCGCAAGCTGCCCCCGGTGAAAATCGAGTGGGTCGATCCAAGCCTGGCGGTGGAGGACGTACTGGAGATGGTTCAGGCCGGGATCTACCACCTCACGGTGGTCGAGCAGCCTATCGCCGAGCGGTGGGCCAAAGTCATGCCCAAATTGCGTGTGGATCGTTCGTTGACCCTAAGCACCAACAGCGACATGAACTGGTTTGTGCGGCAGGACGCAACCGTGCTGCGCGCCACTATCGATGGCTTTCTCAAGAGCTACAAACCGCCAGCCAATCAGGACCTGGCGTTCCAGAAGGCCTACAAAAATCTCTACAAGGTCCACAACCCGTTGGCCAGGGCTGATCGGCAGCGTCTTGAGGAGTTACGGCCGACCTTGCAACGCCATGCGGACGCTCAAGGCATGGACTGGTTGAATCTGGCAGCACTGGCCTTCAAGGAATCAGGGCTTGAGCCACAGGCGCAGGGCAGCGGCGGCGCTACCGGGTTGTTGCAGATCACGCCGTCCGCCGCCAAGCGGGTCGGCGTGGGCAACATTCAGTCTACCGATAGCAATGTGCAGGCCGGGGCGAAGTACCTGGCGTTGATCCGCCGCAAGTTTTTCGCCAGTTCCCGATTCAACGAGCGTGAACGCATGGCGTTTACCTTGGCGGCCTACAACCTCGGCCCGGAGCGCGTGCAAGGCATGCGCAAGGAAGCCAAACGACGAGGGCTCAACCCTGATCAGTGGTTCTTCCAGACTGAGCGGGTTGCCATGGATCAGGCCGGCATGGGCGTGGTGAGTTACGTCAACAGTGTGAACAAGTACTACCTTGCGTTTGATCGTGAGCGGGATTCACTGGAAAGCGCTCCGTCCGGCAAAGCTGTCGTGAGGAAATGATCGAGAAAATAGATAGTGATGCCGAGTTTTTTGCGATTGCTACATTGGCTGATCCGATTAATATGGCGCTATCAACTTCATTCACGGAACGCCTCACATGAACACTCGGATCAAATCGCTTTTCACTACCCGCGCTGGTTACGGCCTGACTGTTGTACGGATTCTGGTCGGTATCATCTTTGTTGCCCATGGCAGCCAGAAACTGTTCGGCGCTTTCGGTGGGTACGGTCTGGAAGGCACCGGCCAGTACATGGCAAGCCTGGGTCTGACACCGGGTTATCTGATGGCGCTGCTGTCCGGCAGCGCAGAGTTCTTCGGCGGTCTGGGTCTGGTAGTCGGTTTGCTGGCCCGTCCCGCGGCGCTGGTACTGGCAGCTACATTGGTCGTGGCGATCTTCTCGGTACACATCCACAACGGCTTGTTCATGGCCAACAATGGTTATGAGTTCGCGCTGGCGTTGCTGGGCGGTGTAGTGGCCGTTTTGATTGAAGGGGCGGGCAAGCTGTCCATCGATCGCGCCATTGGTAACTGATCAACGTTACTGATAGATGTAACGCCTGAAAGGCCCGCCTGGTGCGGGTCTTTTTTATTGGGAACAAATAAGAAGCGCGTTACTGGCAATTGACAATCAGCGGGCGGCTTCTCTACGATGCTGCCCATGCGCCGATTTAACAACTACTTGCGGGGCGCCAGATGAGCATGAAGCTTATCGATAGAAGTCCTCAGGGGCTTCGAAATACCGCTAAAGCGTTGGTTCGGTGTTGCCTCTCACCGCTGCCCAGCGGAGCATTTGAGGCTGAGTCAAAACATCATGAACCATCCTGTCGTCCGTATTTCCCCGATTGCCACCCAGTTTTCCCGTCGCAACCCGAAAATCCTGCTCTGCGGTTCACACCAGCCAACCCTGTTGCGCTTTCTGGACGGCCGTCCACGTCGCAACGGCGGGCCTCACGCATTTCTGATCCAGTTTGTCGATCCGCAACAGTCACTGGCCAACTTCAAGGATGACCAGTTCGACCTAGCGGTGGTTCAGGCGCCTTCTGCCGAACGCGTGGAAGAAGTGGTGCGTGATCTGACGCGCATTGCCCGGCAGGGGTTGATTACTCGGTGTTGAGGGCAGCAACTCCTATCAAGTAAACATAACTATATGATTCTAAATGAGGTTCTGTAGGAGTGAGCTTGCTCGCGATAGCGGCAGTTAAGGCGGGAAATTCATTGGCCAAAAAAACGAATCGCGAGCAAGCTCACTCCTACAGGGGCTGTGTTTGCTGTGCGACGGCGCGGTGTCAGAAGGCTGACCTGCTCTATCAGAGGTAATCAATCGCTACGATGTAGCAGAGCTGCTCACCGGTGGGGGTATAAACCTTTACTTCGGCATCCAGCGCTTTGCCGATCAGGGCGCGGGCCAAGGGGGAGTCGATGCTGATCAGGTTCAGTTTCAGGTCCAGTTCGTCAGGGCCGACGATCCGGTAGCGCGACTCTTTGCCATCTTCGTCCTCAATGGTCACCCAAGCGCCGAAGTAGACTTTGTTGATATCGCTGGGGTGCGCGTCGACGACTTTGAGGCTTTCAAGTCGCTTGGTAAGGAAGCGCACGCGACTGTCGATTTCGCGCAGCATTTTTTTGCCGTAGGTGTACTCGGCGTTCTCCGAACGATCCCCCTGAGCTGCTGCTTCGCTCACCGACTGCGTGACTTGCGGGCGGCGGACGTGCCAAAGCTCATGGAGTTCGGCTCGCATCCGCGCTTCACCCTCAGGGGTGATCAGCGCGGTGCCAGCGGTGCGGGGAGGGCGATAGCGGCTCATGGATTGTCGTTGTAGGGAACAAAGGGCGCAAAGTCTATCAGCCATCGCGCAGCACCGTCAGCGGGCTGACATTCAACGCTCGACGGGTACCGAATACGCCCGCGCCACCTACCAGCAAAGCGCCGATGACAGGCAACAGCAGCAGCCAGGCATGAGGCGCCCAGTCGAGGTTGAATGCGTAGCGGTACAAGGCGAATGTCACCAATTCGCAACCCAGTGCAGCCAGCAAGCCGCTGACGGCGCCCAGCAGACCGAACTCGATGCGTCGCGCCTTGACCAGTAATGCCCGTTCCGCACCCAAAGCCCGTACAAGTGCGCCTTGGCGAATACGCTCATCAAGGGTCGCTTGCAAGCCGGAAAACAGCACGGCAATGCCCGCAGCCAGGACGAACAGCAGCACGAACTGCACCGCCAGCGTGACTTGATCCAGAATGCTGCGTACCTGCTCCAGTAACGCTTCGACGCCCAGAATACTGATGGCCGGGAAGGTGCGCGACAGCTCGACGATCTGCTTGTCGTTGCCAGCAGGCAGATAGAAGCTGGTCATGTAGGTGGTGGGCAGATCCTGCAAAGTGCCGGGCTGAAAGATGATGAAGAAGTTTGGCTGGAAGGTGTCCCAGTTAACGTCCCGCAGGCTGGTGACCACGGCATCACGACTCATCCCGCCGATCATGAAGTTCAGACGGTCACCCAGTTTGATCTGCAGGCTGTCAGCCAGCTTGGCTTCTACCGACACTCCGGGAGTTGCACTGGTTTCGCCGTTCGCTGGCCACCAGTTGCCTGCGGTCAGGGTGTTGCCTTCAGGCATGTTTGCCGACCATGTCAGATTCAGGTCGCGGCGTGTAGCGTTTTCCCCGCGAGAGTCCTTGGTCACGAAGTCGCTCACCGGCTTGCCGTTGATGTTTAACAGGCGACCAGGCACCACGGGATAGAGCGGGGCGGCGTGAGGTGAAAGTTTGCTGATCTGCTGGCTGAAGGCGTCTTTCTGATCCGGCAGCACGTTGAGTACGAAGTAGTTCGGTGCGTCTTTGGGCAACTGGTTTTGCCAGGTGTCCAGCAGTTCGCCACGCAATAACGCGATCAAACCCATGGACAACAGAATCAGGCCGAACGCCAGCGATTGCCCTGCAGCAGCCATGGGGTAGCGCAGCAATTGACCCAGACCCAGGCGCCACGGCAGGGACGCACGGGCCAACAGGCGACGCAGGCTTTTCAAGGCCAGTAACAGCAAACCGCCCAACACCACCGCGGCAATCACGCCGCCGCCCAGCAAGGCAAAGGTCAACACCAGATCCAGGCTCAAACGCCACATGATCAAACCCAGAGCGAGCAGGGCGGCGCCGTACACCAGCCATGAGCTGGCCGGAATGGGCAGCATGTCACGGCGCAGCACACGAAGCGGCGGTACGCGACCCAAGGCTGCCAGCGGCGGAAGAGCAAACCCGGCCAGCGCAACCAGCCCGGTGCCGATACCTGCGAGAGCAGGCATCACCCCACCGGGAGGTACTGTTGCGGGCAGAAGATTATGCAGCAGAGCGAACAGCGCCAGTTGCGCCAGCCAGCCCAGCAATGCACCGCTCAATGCGGCTAGCAGGCCAAGCATGGCCAGTTGCAGGCTGAACAGCACCAGCGCTTCATTTCTGGATAGACCCAGGCAGCGCATCAGTGCGCTGGCGTCGAATCGGCGCACGGCAAAACGTGCAGCAGACAATGCAACAGCTACACCGGCAAGCAGCACCGCAACCAGACTGGCCATATTCAGATATCGTTCGGCCTTGCCCAGCGCGCCACCGATCTGTTGACTACCGTCGCGGGCGTCCTTGATTTCCTGATGCGGCTCCATGCCCGGTTCGATGGCCTTGCGATAGGCGGCCAACGCTTCAGGCGGGCCGGTCCACATGTCCCGATAACTGACGCGGCTGCCCGGTTGCACAACACCGGTGGCTTGCAGATCAGCCATGTTGATCATGACCCGAGGTGTCAGGCTGTAGAAGTTGCCTGCACGATCAGGTTCATAGGTCAGCACCCGGGTCAGCTTGAGTGTTTTGGAGCCAACGTCGATGTCGTCACCCACTTTGAGGTCCACTGCCGGTAACAATCGCGACTCAGCCCAGGCTTCACCGGGTTTCGGGCCGCGGCTGACTTCTTCAGGCTGATACAGGTCGGCAGCGCTTTTCAGTTCACCGCGTAGCGGGTAAACGCCGTCGACGGCTTTAATGCTCGAAAGCTGAATCCCGGCATCGGTGGCGATGACCGTGGAAAACACGACGATTTGTGCATGCTTGAGCTTGAGTACTTCGCCCGCCTGAATTTGCTCAGGCCTGGCCGGGCTTGAACCTTCTACGACCAGATCAGCACCAAGAAACTCGGTGGCGCGCAACAGCATCGCGCCGTTAAGGCGGGCGCCGAAATAACCGATGGCGGTGCTGGCGGCTACGGCTACCAGCAAGGCAAAGAACAGGACTCGCAGTTCACCGGCGCGGGCATCGCGCAGCAGTTGGCGAGTGGCGAGGGTGAGCAGGCGCGAAAACGGCAGGCGTACCATCAAGGCTCCAATGGGGCGACCAGACGGCCACCTTCAAGACGGATCAGGCGACGGCAGCGATGTGCCAGACGTTCGTCGTGGGTGACCAGTACCAGCGTCGTGCCGCGTTCCTTGTTCAGATCGAACAGCAGGTCGCTGATGCGCTCACCGGTCTGGCTGTCCAGGTTGCCTGTAGGCTCGTCGGCAAACAGTACGGACGGATCTGCCGCGAATGCACGGGCAATGGCGACTCGTTGTTGCTCACCTCCCGAGAGTTGGCGCGGCGTGTGGGTCAGACGTTTGCCCAGTCCGACGCGCTCAAGCAGAACTCTGGCCTGCTCGCGCGCATCCTTGCGACCTTCCAGTTCCATGGGCAGCATGACGTTTTCCAGCGCGTTGAGGCTGTCGAGCAACTGGAATGACTGGAACACAAAACCCACATGCTCGGCTCTGACCCGGGCGCGCTGGTCTTCGTCCAGCTCACTCAGGTTGCGGCCGGCGAGGATCACTGCGCCGGAACTTGGCAAGTCCAGACCGGCCAGCAGACCGAGGAGCGTTGATTTACCGGAACCTGACGCGCCAACGATGGCCAGACTGTCGCCCTTGTTTAGTTCCAGTGAGAGTTCGTGCAGGATGGTCAGGTCACCTTCGGTGCTGGGGACCACTTTGTTGAGGCTCAGAGCACTGAGAATACTTTCACTCATGGAGAATCCGATGCGTGCGTGGTTTTTAAGTGCTGGCCTGGGTTTGCTGTTGCTGTCACAAGCCGCAGCGGCGGGCACAGTATTGATCGTTGGGGATAGTATCAGCGCGGCTTTCGGCCTGGATACCCGCATTGGCTGGGTTGCCTTGCTTGAACAGCGCATGAAGCAGGAGGGTTTCACCGACAAAGTGATCAATGCCTCTATTAGTGGCGATACCAGTGCCGGAGGACGGGCGCGGCTGCCTGCGCTGCTTGCAGAGCATAAGCCGGAACTGGTGATCCTGGAGTTGGGGGGCAATGATGGCTTGCGTGGTCAGCAGCCAACTCAATTGCAACAAAACCTTGCATCAATGATTGACGGCTCGCGGGATGCTGGCGCCAAGGTACTTTTGCTGGGTATGCAGATCCCGCCGAACTACGGTCCGCGTTACACCAACGCGTTCAAGGAGGTCTACACCAATCTGGCCGCTGAGAAAAAAGTGCCACTGGTGCCGTTCTTTCTCGAGGGGGTGGGCGGTGTTCCCGAGCTGATGCAGGCGGATGGCTTGCATCCGGCGGCCAATGCTCAGCAAAAGTTGCTGGAAAATGTCTGGCCGACGCTAAAACCGCTGCTTTGAGGCTTTTCTAGGCGGGGGCTTTCGGCTAAGGTGGCGCCCCCAATCTGGAGCCCTCCATGCCACGTCCTGCCTGGTCCCTGTATGCCTATCAAATGATCGAGCCCGATGAGCAGCTCGATCTGTTCGCGTGCCAGGAAGTCAAAGTGCATCTGGTGGCCCGCCAACTGGAGCTTGGCGGGACCGTTGATCGCACGCTGTGTGGCACTTTGTTGCCCGCACAGCCGCGCTGGTCAGTTGTGGCGAGAGAGGTTTTTCGTGACGAGCGGTTGTGCTCGCTGTGCCGTGCCATCGTCGAAGCGCAAAAAAGTGGCAACCGGCCGATCTGGCCTGAATTACGCTTCATGGAGTAAATTGCGGGTTGACTCCCGGTATGTCAGGTCTGGGTGTACAATTCGCTACTTCACTACCCGCCGTATTGCCCAAGGATTTCCCGGATGTTGTCGCGCATTCCAGCCGTTACCCGCTGCCTGTCGCTTGCTGCACTGTGTGCGGCAGGCTCCGTTTCCGCTTTGGAATTCCCCTTGCCGCCGCCGGGTGAAGACATCATCGGCCAGGTACAGACCGTAACGGCCCGATACGAAGATACTTTCGCCGACCTGGGCACGAAGTACGATCTGGGTTATCTGGAAATGATCGCCGCCAACCCGGGCGTCGACCCATGGTTGCCGGGCGCTGGCACGCAGATCGTGCTGCCAACCCGATTCGTGCTGCCACCGGGCCCGCGCGAAGGTATCGTGATCAACCTTTCCGAGTACCGCATGTATTACTACCCGAAAGGGCAGAATGTGGTTCACACCTATCCGCTGGGTATCGGTCGGGAAGGGTGGGGCTCGCCAATTGGTGTCACCAAGGTGATCGCCAAAACGCCAAATCCGACCTGGACGCCACCGGCGTCGATCCGTGCCGAGCACGCTGCCGATGGTGATCCACTGCCAAACGTGGTGCCTGCTGGTCCGGATAATCCTCTGGGGCCTTTCAAGTTTGGCCTGGGGATGTCCGGTTACCTGATTCACGGTTCGAACAAGAAGTTCGGTATTGGCATGCGCACCAGTCACGGTTGTTTCCGCATGTACAACAACAACGTGTTGGAGCTGGCCGATATGGCCCCGGTGGGCACTACCGTGCGGATCATTGCCGAGCCTTACAAGTTTGGTGTCAGCGGTGGCAAGGTTTATCTGGAGGCACATACGCCAGTGGATGACAACGGCAACCCTTCGGTGGTCGATAAGCACACCGCAGTAATCAATGCGTTGCTCAAGCGCGAAGACCTGGCCAATAACCTGCGCATGAATTGGGATCTGGTTCGTGATGTGGTTGCGGCTGAGGATGGTATGCCGGTCGAAATCGCGGTGCCGGGTGCTGCGGTGGCTGCGAGTGTTCAGGATTCGGTTCCGTTGCAGTGATGGTTCTTTTATGTGGTTGTTTTGCGTACATATCCGTTGTCAGGTAACGGCTGATATTTGTTGCGCTTTTACAGCGCCTCACTTTTGAAAGGAGCCCAAAAGTAAGCAAAAGGCTCTTGCCCCATCACTCGGCACCTCGCTGTCGCTCGGTGTACCCGCCCG
>NZ_JACONW010000094.1 GCF_014357575.1 Pseudomonas folii
GGCGAGAGGGTTTCACGCGGTGATCCAGGCCCAACACGTCGCGAACAAGTTCGCTCCTACCGGCTCAGCGCTGTTTCAGGTAGGAGGCAACTTGTTGGCGAGAGGGTTTCATGCGGTGATCCTGGCCCAATACCTCGCGAACAAGTTCGCTCCTACCGGTTCAGCGCTGTTTCAGGTAGGAGGCAACTTGTTGGCGAGAGGGTTCATGCGGTGGCTCAGGCCTACGTCCCACAAACAAGTTCGCTACAGAACATAAACGCGGCGTTTGCCACACAACAAAAAGCCCCTGCACGAGGGGCTTTTTGTTTTACATCACCAGCAGGTCAGTTTTTGCTGGCTTCGACCCCTGCAGTGTTATCCAGCAGGCTTTTGGTTGCCGTTTGCAGGAAGCTGTCGAGCTTCTCGCGCATCTCTTTGGCATCAGGCGCATTCGGAATCACTTCAGCATGCGGCGTATGTCCCAGGGTGTAGGACAGAACCTTAGGCTCCATATCCTTCGGTTCAATCAGGATCCGGTCTTGAGTGACCAAAGCAACTGTCTGCTCACCACCCGACGGCTTGATCACGCCAAAGCCCGTGTCGCCAGCCGGCAGATTGAGCAAGTCGCGTCCCCAACACTGATGACGGGTTTCGCCACCAAGACGACCCATGATCGTCGGCACGATGTCGATCTGGGTTCCTACAATGCTGCTGCGCTGCCCGAACTTATCTTGAACACCTGGGGCGATGATCAGCATCGGCACATTGAAGCGTCCCAGATCCATTTCAGTAATCTGCTGATGATTACCGAAACCGTGGTCACCCACTACAACAAACAGGGTTTCCTTGTAGAACGGCTCTTTTTTGACCTTCTCGAAGAACTGGCCCAGCGCCCAATCCGAATAACGCATTGCAGTGAGGTGCTCGTCCAGCGAGCCCTGACCGGTAACTTTCTCGACCGGCAGATTGGTCGGCAATGCATAAGGTGTGTGGTTGGAAAGGCTTTGAAGCAGCGCGTAGAAAGGCTTGCCCTTCTCCGCACGCGCTTTCAACTCCTGCGCGCCACGATCAAACATGTCCTGATCAGAAACACCCCAGGTCGGATCAGAGAACACTGGATTGACGAAATCTTCACGACCCACAAAATTGGTCATGCCCTGATTACTGAAGAAACCTGACTGGTTGTCCCAGGCGAAGTTACCGTTATAAACATAGACGTCGTCAAAACCACGGGCACTGAGCAACTGCGGCAGGCCAGACAACTTGTGCGCGCCTTCAGGCATGCGCATCAGGTACTCGAAAGCTGGCAGATTGGGGAAGCATGCCATGGTGGCGAACATCCCCTGGTGGGTGTGCGTACCATTGGAGAAGAAGTGATCGAACAACAGTCCTTCTTTGGACAACTTGTCGAAGTAAGGCGTGATGTTCGCCTCATCACCCAGCGCGCCCACGGCATGTCCCGCGAAACTCTCCATCAGGATGACAACGACGTTTTTGATTGGCAGCGTATTTTCTACCGGTGGCGTGAAGTCGCGACGGACAGAAGCGATATCGCCATCTACCAGTTTGTCGTGACTGGTCAACAGCATGCTACGCACGATCTGCTCCGCCTCAGCCTCAGGCAACGTGGCTTTCCAGGCATTGTCGCGATGCGATGACATGCTGGCCTTGGCCGCGGCGATCAGCGTCAGGGTGCCGTTGAGTCCCAGCGTGTTGGCGAAATTGGATTCCGTGGTGTAAGCATCCCCCCAGCGCAGCGGCGGCCCTTGGCGCAGCGTGCCACGCACGGCAATAACAGCGATCAGCAGGCAAACCACGAAGACGCCAATACGTGCATACCAAGGCGCAACAGTGCGATTGCTGGCATCACTGACACTGAACTCACCACGCGGGCGAGTTACACGATCAACCCCTTTGAATACCAGGCTCAACAACCAGGTAACCACAGCCCAGGCCAGCAAATAGCGCACCACCGGAAAGCCGTACCACAACATGCTCAGAACGGTCTTTGGATCTTCCTTGACGTACTGGAACACCAGGCCATTCAAGCGCTGGTGGAACTCGCGGTAGAAGTCCATCTCCATCAGGCCTAGAAACAGCGTGATGCTGGCAACCACAGTCAGCCAGAAACGAAAGAAGCCTCGTGCAGCCATGGCCCGGACGCTGAACAACGAGAGCAGCAGCGGGACAACCAGGTAAACCGTCAGACGCAAGTCGAAACGCATGCCGTTGAACAGCGCCTCGACAAAGGCAGAGGCTGGTGTATCGCCGATCATCTCGCGGTTATAAACCAGCAAAGCGACGCGCAGGAGCGTGTACATGACCATCAGTACCAATGCACTGAGCAGCGTATAGGCCAGATGCGATTTGACGGTGGGTTGCAGCGAGCGCGACGACGCGTGCTTATGAATCATAGCGTCCGGTTTAGCCATGTTGTTCTAGGATCCGTTGGATTCAAAGTAAGGTTCGAAAAGCAGGTGCGCCCGGCAATGACTCGGCATTGGCGAACGACGGGCGCAAATCTTACGTGATCGCCCAGGATTTAGCAGCGATGCAAGACAGATGTTTTACCTTCAGCGGTAGGAAGTCGGGTGAGAAGTGAGAGGAAAAGCCAGAATAATAAAACCCGGCCACACAATTACCCATCGCGAACGGCTGAAAAGCGCGCGCAATTTTCAATGACGGTGCGTGAAAATTTTGTAGTAGCGAATCGACGGCAATGAGTGCCGTCAAACGTTACGCAGGCTTCGCTCCGTGATAGAAGAAGCCTGCGTAACCTTCGGAGAGGTCAATCGTTGCTCGGTTTGTTCACAGCCTGCAAGACATACTGCGGCAATGCGAACGCGCCGATGTGCACCTCAGGATTGTAATAGCGCGTAACAATGCCGCTGCCTGCGAAACGCTGACGCAAGGTTTCCAGTGGCAACTTGCGATATGCCGGATCAGTCGCCCCCCATGCAAACGTCATTGCGCCACCGATGTAGGTCGGAATCGCTGCCTGATAGAAATGCCAGTCCGCGAACAGGCCACGCATGCGCCCGGCCGTGGTTTGCACGCCGCTGAGCTGCATGAACGGAGTACCGTTTTGCGTCACCAGGATACCGCCTTCGTTCAGGCAGCGATGGCAGGCCTGATAGAAGTTTTCCGAGAACAACACTTCACCCGGACCAATCGGGTCGGTGGAGTCGGAAATGATCACGTCGAACTTTTCTTCGGTTGTCGCGACAAACCGCATGCCGTCGTCGATCACCAGATTCAGGCGCGAGTCATCGAATGCACCCTTGGAATGTTCCGGCAGGAACTCCTTGCACATTTCCACCACGGTGCCGTCGATTTCGACCATGGTGATGTGCTCGACGGTGTCGTGCTTGGCCACTTCACGCAGCATGCCGCCATCACCGCCGCCGATGATCAATACACGACGGGCCGCGCCATGAGCCAGGATCGGCACGTGGGTCAGCATCTCGTGGTAGATGAACTCGTCAGCTTCAGTGGTCTGGATCACGCCATCCAGCGCCATGACCCGGCCCATGCGCGGGTTCTGGAAAATCACCAGATGCTGATGCTCAGTGCGCACTTCGTGAAGCATTTTCTCAATGCGAAAGCGCTGGCCGTAACCCTCGTACAACGTTTCTTGATAATCGCTCATGGGTAGGTCCCTGATGAATGCTGAAAACAGGACGGCCAGCCGCCCATAAGAAAGGCGCGCATTCTACGTCGCGAACGATGACAGGTCGAACCTTGGGTGACGCAATCACTGAAAACCCTGGGTTCTGTTAAAAACCCCTGAGTCTGAAGATGCGCATTTTGTAGGAGCTGCCGAAGGCTGCGAAGCGTTTAACCTGACAAACCACTATCGCAGCCTTCGGCAGCTCCTACAGTTCGCTCGTTTACAGCGTGATGCCAATACAGGGCTTGAATCCACAAGCAGACATCAAATCCGCACATTACCCCGCGGCCCGGCAACAGCCCAGATGATCAGCCCCAGCACAGGCAGCAACGCGATCAGCAGTACCCAGAGTATTTTGATCCCGGTTTCGGCCCCGCTCTTCAATACGTGGATGATGGCCCAGATATCAAGAGCCAGAATGATCAGCCCTACCAAACCATTAAACGTCGAACCCATGATATTGCTCCAGATTGAATACTTGCCCCTTAGGATAGTGGCTTTCCTAAAGCGTTCCGTTGAACCAACAGCATATTTGCAGGTTCCGAATCGGATCGGGTCATTTATTTAAACATTGGCCTTCAGATTTTTCAGACAGGTCGCCCAGTCATGCAAACACCCGCACAACCAAGATCGCTTTGGGCTTCATGGTTAGCCCAGGCTCAGTCCACTCCCCTGCTCAGCCTGAGTTTTTTGCTGGTCGTGCTGGTCGTCCTCGGGCTTTTTATTGCCAGCGGTTACAACGCTCTTTACGGCACTAATCAAGACAACCTGCATTACGCGCTGCTCGGTGGAACAGCAGGTTTCGCGGCGACCGCATTGGGGGCAATCGTTGCCGTGGCACTGAGGGAAGTGGCTCAGCGCACCCAGGATGTGATGCTGGGTTTCGCAGCCGGGATGATGCTTGCCGCCAGTTCGTTTTCGCTGATCTTGCCGGGTCTGGCGGCAGCTCGTGAAATAACCGACAGCGGGCCACTCGCTGCGGGCACCGTGGTGCTCGGCCTTGGGCTGGGCGTGCTCTTGATGCTTGGCCTGGATAAATTCACCCCCCACGAACACGAAAGTGTTGGCCGTCAGGGCCCTCATTCCGAGCGCATCAACCGGGTCTGGCTGTTCGTGCTGGCAATCACTCTTCACAACTTGCCAGAAGGCATGGCAATAGGCGTCGGTTTTGCCAATGGCGACATGGACGTCGGGATACCGCTGGCCACCGCCATTGCGATTCAGGACATTCCCGAAGGCCTGGCTATCGCTCTGGCGTTGCGGGTAACGGGCCTGTCGTCAATAAAGGCCATGCTGGTCGCGGTTGGCTCAGGCTTGATGGAGCCCGTCGGCGCGCTGATCGGCGTGGGGATTTCCAGCGGCTTTGCCATCGCTTATCCCGTCAGCCTGGGGCTGGCAGCGGGAGCGATGATCTTCGTGGTGTCTCATGAAGTGATTCCGGAAACCCACCGCAATGGCCATCAAACTTCAGCAACCCTGGGGCTGATGGGCGGCTTTGCGGTGATGATGTTTCTCGACACGGCGCTGGGCTAGGCCCTTAAAGGCTGCGCAGCGCTTCCAGTGCAGGCGCTGCCTGAATGTTCAGTGCCGCGCACAACTCAAGCACACGAGCCTGATCGTTCCCATAAACGAGTACGGCCTGCAGCTCATCATCCAGCGGCTGGCTGAAATTCATCAACACGTAGCCACCGTTTTCCTTGTTCATGCTGGCCAACTGAATCTGGATGCGATTGAGCGCGGTCAGCGCCTCAACCTTAGCCAATTGCTTGGGTTTGATATTGAACGCCACGTCTTTGCCGAACGACTCGACGATCTGCGCAAACAGGTCCATGTAGGTGTCGGCCTGAAACAGCACCGTATCCGGCAAGCTGCCCACCACGACCCACTCGCCTAACGGGATCGGAAACGTATCGTCGTAATTGATATCGGGATTGGCGGCCAGAAACGCCGAAGGGTCCGCATAGGCCTGTGCAGCCTCATCGGCAATACGCTCAATATCCTGCTCACCCATGCAACCCGAACTGATTTTGCTGATTAATTCGATGAGTTGATTCTTCATGGGAGATCCTGATCACGAGCAAAATAAAGGCGCGAAGGATACCGACAATTCCTTCGCGCCTCTATCACTTACGCCAGTAATGCAATCAGCCAGCGAGCCGCGCCAGTTGTTCGGTAGTATCTGCGGCCCCCATCGCCTGCGCAGCGGCCAGCGCCGTAACGCCCTTGGCATCACGCGCATCAGGGTTCGCGCCCTTGCTGATCAGGTAATCGACAATAGCCGTGCGGTTGAACATCGCCGCCATCATCAATGCAGTACGGCCGTCAGCCGAAGCACCTTCGATTTCAGCGCCGCCCTCGACCAGCAACTTGACGACTTCGAGATCACCTTTGAATGCAGCCCCCGCAATCGGGCTCTGACCATTGTCGTTACGAATTTCGGGATCAGCGTTGTATCTGAGCAAAACCTGCACGGCATCCTGATGGCAGTGGTAACTGGCGAGCATCAATAGCGTGTCGCCTTTGTGGTTGCGCAAGTTTGGCGTAAGGCCCTTCTCCAGCAACCTCTCCAGCATCACTGCATCGCCGCGACGAGCGACATCAAAGACCTGCTCGGCAAATTCCAAAGCTTCTTCGTCGTTCATTTGCACAGGTTGATGGCTGGTGTTCTGGTCTGACATGGGTGACTCCCGCAGTAAATAAGGCATGAGCAGAGCGACCGTGCGGCAACTCTCTCCTTGCATTTAATGACCGCAAGTCTCCAGAGGCGTTCGTCCGGGGTCAAGATGCACGATTGCGCACCACCATTCATCGACCCATGAGACGTTCGTCCCATCTTTTTTATTGGCTGCTCGAATAAAAACCCGATTGCGCGGTCGGAGTATTCACGAAACAAGACACAACCTATCCCGCTGAATCCTTTCTGCCCCGCGCAGCAAAGTTCCCTCGCCGCAAAAAAAAACCTGAAAAAAACCGCAAAATGCAGGATGCCCGATAGGCATTCATGCATATTGCACGAATATGAAAAAATAAAATATTCATAAACTATTGTTTTTAAACGGTTTTTTTAGAACGCCAAGACTGGCACAGTCACTGCACTAGTACTACCAAGCTTGTTATCCCATGAGCAATGGAGCCGCTAGACATGACTTTTATTCAAGAAAAATTCGCTTCCGTATTTTCCGAATTCGACGTGACCACTCAAGCCCGCCCGGATGGCGGTGTGCTGTTGTCGTTGCGTAATAGCGAAGGTAAACAGATCCGCCGTTCAATTTCCTACGCTCAGTTGCACACTCCAGTGCAACTCGAGTGGGTGATCAGCGCGATCCGCCGTGACCTGGCTGGCCAGGCAAGCGATCTGCCCGCGATTTCCATGCTGCAAAGTCAACACCGCTTTGACCTGCCGACTTATCACACCCGTTGATTTTGAATGTTGACTGCCCGTTTCACGCTGTATTGATTCAAACGCTTCGCTCCCTTTGTTTAGCCGTGACTGCCAATTGGCATTCACGGCTTTTTTTTGCTTTGGTGACAGATCGGCCGAAACCCAGCCCCTGCAGGAGACGACTTGTTGGCGAGGCAGAACCTTTGCCCATGCAAGCCCAATGGTTCGCCGAAAAGCAAATTAGTGGGTTGAAATGCATTTTCTGTAGGAGCTGCCGAAGGCTGCGAGGCATTTCTCCTGATACACCGCGATCGCAGCCTTCGGCAGCTCCTACAGATCTATGTTTTCTTCGCGACAGCGGTGTGTCATGGGCATAGGGCGCGCTCCTATAGGGAACATGATTGCCACACAGGTATTTGGCTGATTGTTGCTCACTTGATGATGCCCTGACACAACGCCTCCCCTACTGCCTGCGCCCTGTTGGACACCCCAAGTTTGCTGTAGATACTTCTGAAGTGATATTTGACCGTCGCCTCGGACACTTGTCGAATCGTCGCGATTTCCCAAGCCGTCTTGCCGTCACGTGCCCATTCGAGAATTTCAACTTCCTTGTCGCTCAGCCCTCGTGAACGCAACTTCGTCCCTCGGCCCACCAGATGCAGGACCGGCACCAGGCTGGATAATAAATACATGTCCGGCGCCTTGAGTGGTCGACTCAAACCGTTAAGTGAACAAATCGAAGTAACGCCCTGAAAACTGCGCGCGGGGCTGGTGTAGCCATAGGAACATGCCGGTGTCAGCGCATGCTTTTCCACGTGCTGCATAAAGCTGTCCGTGGGTGGATAGCGCTTGAAAGCAGCTTTCCAGTCGATGAATCCCAATTGTTCACGGTAGTGATTGACCACCGGATCGTCCATCAACAGCAATTGACGTCGATAATGCTGACTCCAGGTGCGATCAATATTGGAGGTCACCAACGTCAGCAGCATTGAGCCCCTGAACTGGCAAAATATCGCCCCTTCGCACTGACACTCCTGGCGTAACCAGTCCAGCGCATTCTCGATCGCCTGATTGCTGTCCAGTTCATGGATGCTCCTGACCATTTGTTGTATGAGAGGATTCTCGGTCGAGTTGATTGATTCAGCACTTCCCATCGCAGTTCGCTCCTTTGTCCAGGCACGGCGCAGGGTTTGAATGATTGTTAGTTGGGCTGCGCCAGGGATGGATCAATCAGAAAACTACACGATTAAAAGCTTCGTAGAACAACACTCGCAACAAACAGGTATTACGTACCCAAGTAAAGGCCTCATCCTACTTTTCAACAGGACGAGGCTTACACGTGATGGCTTGATATCGGCTGAACAGGTTGAATCAACTGGTAGAAGCTGCGACTCACTTCTGCAATGGCAGTCAGAACTGCGCGACTAGAATGCAGCCAGGTCGATGTCGCTGAAGCTGGCCACGTTGATGTGCCCCTTCAACTCGCCACCGTCACGTACCAGGCCACAGGTGGCCATGCCAGCGGCCTTGGCGGCATCCAGCTCTTCGACGATGTCCGACAGGAAAACAATTTCCCCAGCCGGCAAGCCAATGGCCGTGGTGATGTTGCGGTACGACTGCTCTTCGCGCTTGGGCCCCGAGGTGGTGTCGTAATAACCGCTGAACAAGCCCGACAGATCGCCCGCGTCCGAGCAGCCGAAGATCAGCTTCTGCGCCTGAATCGAGCCGGAGGAATAAACGTACAGCCCATAACCTTGCTGATGCCAGCGCTGGAGCGCGTCCACCGCATCAGGATAAACATGGCCTTTGAGCTGACCGGCGTTGTACCCCTGCTCCCAGACCATGCCTTGCAGCGCCTTAAGTGGTGTGGCCTTGCGATCTTCAGCAATCCAGCCCAGGAGAATCTCGATGACCCGCTCGACGTCGGCATCCGGCTGCGCGCTGTCTTCGCGCACCTTTTGCAGCTGCGCGGCGACATCAGGTCGTGAGGCCTGCTCACGGACAAAATCCGGCAAATGCTTTGCCGCGTATGGGAACAACACGTCGAACACAAAACTGACGGCGCTGGTGGTGCCTTCGATGTCAGTCAGGACCGCTTTGATTGTCATTAACTGAACCCTATAAATCGTCAAGCTGCGGAAATTGGCTGGCAATCTTCTCGCCGGTGAAGTTCGCAACCCAGCCTTCAGTGTTGTTGAACAGGCGGATCGCGACGAAATGCGGGTTCTCCCCCATGTCGAACCAGTGCGGCGTGCCCGCTGGAACCGAAATCAGGTCGTTCTTTTCGCACAGCACGGCGTAGACATACTCACCAATATGCAGAGTGAACAAGCCGCGCCCGGCGACGAAGAAACGCACCTCGTCTTCGGAATGGCGATGCTCATCGAGAAACTTTGCGCGCAATTCGGCTTTTTGCGGGTGATCACTGTTGAGGCTGATCACATCCACAGTGACATAGCCGCGCTCGGTCATGAGCTTGTCGATTTGTACCCGGTAGGCATTGATCACGTCTTCCTGGCTGGCACCCGGCGTGATCGGCGTCGCCGCCTGCCAGCGGTCAAAGCCGACGCCATGCTCGGCCAGGGTCGAGGCGATGTCCTCGACATGGGTCAAGACTTTATCTGGCTGCTCAGGGCTGGACTGGTGATAAACATACAGGCTGCTCATGGCGGCGCTCCTCAGTTCGGTTCGGCTCGGTTCAGTTTGCCCTGCGACTTTTACAGATCGCTCAGGCTGAAGGCTAAAACGTTATCGGTTCAGTATGGCGAGGGTTTTGAGTTCACATTCAAATAGGAACTCGAACGCCTCGATCTGCCGCAGTGCATCGCTCATCTTCGCGCCCCAGGTATATAAACCATGGCCGCGAATCAGGTAGCCCGCGCAATCAGGATGTGCATCAAGCCACGGCTGAACCTTCGCCGCCAGACGCGCGATATCCTGATCATTGTCAAAAATGGGTACTACGACCCGGGATTCGTGGGTCACGACGCCGCTGAAAGCCTTTTGCAGCTCGTAATCTTCAAACACCAGGTGATCGGCCTCGGTCAGACGCGACAATACTGTCGCATTGACCGAATGGGTGTGCAGCACCGCGCCGACTTCCGGTCTGCAACTGTACAGTTGCGTGTGCAGCAAGGTTTCCGCAGACGGCTTCTTGCCGGGCTCCAGGCTATTACCGTCAAGATCCGTCGCCAGCACATCGTCGATGCCCAACTGGCCCTTGTGCTTACCCGACACGGTCAGCAGCACTTCGGTGGCGGACAGCCGCGCCGAGTAATTACTGCTGGTAGCCGGTGACCAGCCACGACCGTACAGAAAACGGCCGGCGTCGATGATTGCCTGACTCAGTTGTTCGCGGCTCATGCCCGCTCCTCTTTCATTCGTGTAGCCGCCATCACGGCAGCGGCCAGCGCCGCAGCACTGGCGATAGTAAATGTCCAGCCGGCCCCAAGGAAGTTCCAGGTGTAACCGGAGTAAAGCGCACCCAGTGCGCCGCCCGTGCCCGCCAATGCGGCATAAAGCGCCTGCCCCTGACCCTGTTGCTGCGCACCGAAGCTACGTTGCACGAAATGGATGGCAGTGGCGTGAAAACTGCCGAACGTCGCGGCGTGCATTAACTGGGCAAACAGCAACACCACCAGATGATCCGCAAGATTACCCAGCAACAACCAGCGCAACGACGCCAGCAAAAAGCTGGTCAGGAGTACCTGCCGTACCGAGAAACGCTGTAATACCCGACTCATGGCCATGAACATCAACACTTCCGCGACGACGCCTACTGCCCAGAGCATTCCGATCAAGCCACGACCGTAACCCAGTTGTTCCAGATGCAGGGTCAGGAACGTGTTATACGGCCCGTGGCTCATTTGCATGAGCCCGACGCAGGCGTAGAAGGCCAGCACACCGGGCCGGGTCAATTGTCGGAAAAAGCCACCGTTTTCCGGGTGCGTCGTCGACACCACCGGCTGAGCATTGGGAATCCACCAACTGCTGATGACAATCGCGACAATGATTGCGACCAATACAGCGGGGAAATAGTCGAGGCTCAAGCTCTCGAATAGCCGTCCCACGCCCACGACTGTCAGGATGAAACCGATGGAGCCCCACAGCCGGATCTGGCTGTAGCGGGACGTCTGACCACGCAGGTGCGCCAGGGTGATGACTTCGAATTGCGGCAGGATGGCATGCCAGAAGAACGCATGCAGGGCCATGACCATCGCCAGCCAAGCGTAGCTTTGCTTAACCAGAATCAGGGAAAACGCGAGCAACCCGCACATAGCGCCAAGTCTCACGATGACCAGTCGGCGGCCGGTGTAATCCCCAAGCCAACCCCACACATTCGGCGCAAGGCAACGCATCAGCATCGGGATCGCAACCAGTTCCCCTATACGCGCGCTGGAGAAGCCGAGATGGCTGAAATACAACGGCAGGAATGGCGCGGTAGAGCCGAGCAAGGCGAAGTAAAAAACGTAAAAGCTGGACAGCCGCCAATAAGGCAGCTGTCCAGCCGGGGGGTGCGTCACGTCAGTTGGCCTTGGCAGCAGCAACGCCCTCGAGCATTACAGCTGACCCAGCACAGGCGTGGTAACCCGGACATCGGCGTTCTGACCGCGATGACGCAGCAGATGATCCAGCAACACGATGGCCATCATGGCTTCGGCGATAGGCGTGGCACGGATGCCTACGCACGGGTCGTGTCGGCCCTTGGTAATTACATCCACCGGATTGCCGTGAACATCAATGGAGTGACCTGGCGTAGTGATGCTGGAAGTCGGTTTCAGCGCAAGATGCGCCACAATTGGCTGGCCTGAGGAGATACCGCCGAGAATCCCGCCGGAATTGTTCGACAGGAAACCGGCGGGCGACAGCTCGTCGCGGTGCTCGGTGCCGCGTTGGGCAACGCTGGCAAAACCGGCACCGATCTCCACACCCTTGACCGCGTTGATGCTCATCAGCGCATGAGCCAGATCAGCATCCAGACGATCGAAGACCGGCTCGCCCAGCCCTGGCATAACGCCTTCGGCAACGACGGTAATTTTTGCACCGACCGAATCCTGATCACGGCGCAACTGGTCCATATAGGCTTCCAGTTCCGGAACCTTGGCAGGATCAGGACAGAAGAACGCATTCTCCTCTACCGAATCCCAGGTCTTGAACGGGATTTCGATGGGCCCGAGCTGGCTCATGTAACCGCGCACTACGATGCCCATCTTCGCCAGGTACTTTTTGGCGATGGCACCGGCCGCGACACGCATGGCTGTTTCCCGCGCCGAACTGCGACCGCCGCCGCGATAATCGCGAACGCCGTATTTGTGGTGATAGGTGTAATCGGCGTGGGCCGGACGGAACTGGGCCTGGATGGCCGAGTAATCCTTGGACTTCTGATCAGTGTTACGAATCAGTAACCCAATGGAGGTCCCGGTGGTTTTGCCCTCGAAGACACCCGAGAGGATTTCCACCTCATCGGCTTCCTGACGCTGGGTCGTGTGGCGGCTGGTGCCGGGCTTGCGCCGATCCAGATCGACTTGCAGGTCTTGCAGCGACAGCTCAAGGCCCGGCGGGCAGCCGTCAACGATAGCAACCAGCGCCGGACCATGGCTTTCGCCGGCAGTGGTGACAGTGAACAGCTTGCCGAAGGTGTTGCCGGACATGCGGACGCTCCGATAAATCAGCGAAAAAACCAGGTCGATATAAACAAGCCCGCCAGTATACGCAGGCTGCTCGTGTAGTTCATCCTCGAACCTTATCCGTCTGGCCGCGTCCAATCGGCATCCCATCAGATAGTGGCCCAACGATGCTACGCGTTATCGCTTTGATCCTTCCCCTGCTCACCGGGCTTGCCCACGCTGCCACCCCATCTGTCCTGCAGCGCCCCATCGTTCTGCAAACCGCGACGGGTGAGCTGTCCGGCACCTTATTGCTGCCCAAATCCGCTACGCCCGTACCGGTGGTATTGATTATTGCTGGCTCGGGTCCTACTGACCGCGATGGCAATAACCCCGACGGCGGGCGTAACGACAGCATGAAACTTCTGGCGCGCACCCTCGCCAGAAACAACATCGCCAGCGTGCGTTATGACAAACGCGGCGTCGCCGCGAGCAAGGCCGCTACTCCTGATGAGCGCAATCTGAGCATCGAGGCTTATGTTGCCGATGCCGAAGCATGGGGCCAGAAACTCAAGACGGACCCGCGTCTGGGTCAGTTGATCCTGCTGGGTCACAGCGAAGGGGCGCTGGTTGCATCACTGGCGGCTGAAAAAGCCGGTGCCGCTGCGGTGATCTCGGTAGCAGGTACAGGTCGTCCGGTGGATGAAGTATTGCGCGAACAACTGCAAGAGCGCCTGCCTCCGCCTCTGCTGCTGCGCAGCAATCAGTTGATTGATGAAATCAAGGCAGGCAAGACCGACAACGATGTTCCGGACGAGCTGGAAGTGGTGTTCCGCCCCAGCGTGCAGCCGTATCTGATTTCGTTGTTCCGCCAGGCCCCGGCTGCCGCGTTCGGCAAATTGAAAGTTCCAGCGCTTATCGTCCAGGGTCGAAACGACATCCAGGTCGGTGTCGGCGATGCAGAGCTGTTGAAGCAAGCCAAACCCGATGCCGAACTGGCCCTGATAGAGGGCATGAATCACGTGTTGCGCATCGTACCGGACGACATCAAGCAGCAATTGGAGTCCTACAAAAATCCGCAACTGCCTCTAGCCAGTGAGCTGTCCACGCGAATTCTGCGCTTTATCGACGGCCTGCCTAAGGCATGACCGTGGGAAATTGGCGTCAGGAATCCTGACGCCCCTTCAGGACTCGGAAAAACGGCCGATACGTGATTGCTGGCTCTGTGTTTGCTGCACAGGGTCAAGGACAGGATCGCCGTGAACATGACTGAAACGAACGCGTTACCCGAAACCACTGAAAATACTTCAGTCGCCGAAGCTGAAGCTCCGGCGCCTGCGCAGCTGTGGGACGAAGTCAAGCCAGAGCATTTTGTGATGTTGCGTCTGGCCCCGCTGCAGACCGACCGGGCCACGGGTGGCCGGCCGTTGCGCTTTGTCCAGTTTGGCCGTGCCGAGCGCCATAGCAAAGAGGTGAGCCTGCTGCGCCTGAGCATCCAGTTGCCAGGGCAACGGGTGCGGCGTGAACAGAACCATCTGGATGTCTGGGTCGATCACGAAAAGCATATCGTGCGCTTCGGACCGGACTCGGGCTTGCAGATCGAGCCCTGGAACCGGGGTATCGGCCGTTTTCTGATCGCTCAGGGCATTCACTGGGCGCAGAAAAAATGGTCGACCTATAAAGTCGAAGCCTTCGCCCTGCCGAGCAAGGACGGGCTGAACGAAGACACTCGCCTGCGCCGCGATCATTTCCTGAAAACCCAGGGCTTCGAAGTCGCCTACGCCGACGCGCAGCATATGAAAGGCAGTTTCAAGGAAGTCCCGGTCGGCAATCTGCACAGCACCTGGAACAACGACAAGATTCAGATCATCGAAATTCTCGAAGCCTCACAGATGCTGGAAAACGCCGAGAAGAAGATGATCGAGCAAGAAGTTGCGATCCGTCAGCATGAGGATCGAGTCGGCAAATACAAGCGTGAAGACAGTGGCCTGCGCTTCACTATTGCCTGCCTGGTGACTTTTGCAGTATTCCAGGCCGGATTGCTGATCTGGATCGCAACCCACCGCTAGCCTTTAAAACTGAATAGCTCTCCAAACTGAAGGCGCTCATCGCGAGCGCCTTCAGGCCTTGATCAGTCATCAGACCCGCGATTCAAACAGCGCTTGATGCTCTCGACACTGGGCTGCGCTGAGCATGAATACGCCGTGACCACCGCGCATGAAATCCAGCCAGGCAAACTCGACTTCCGGGTACAACGCCTGGACGTGAACCTGACTGTTACCCACTTCAACGATCAACAGACCTTTTTCGGTCAGATGATTCGCCGCCTGGCTCAACATCCGGCGCACCAGGTTAAGACCGTCACTGCCACAGGCCAGGGCCAGTTCCGGCTCATGCTGGTATTCGTCCGGCATGTCTGCGAAATCTTCGGAATCGACATAAGGCGGGTTGGAGACGATCAGGTCGAAGCGCTGCCCCGGCAAGCCGTCAAAGCCGTCGCCCTGAACGGTGTAAACCCTCTGATCAACACCGTGACGCTCGATGTTCTGGTTGGCAACTTCCAGCGCTTCAAAAGACAAGTCAGCCAACACCACTTCAGCGTCAGGGAACTCGTCAGCACAGGCGATACCGATACAGCCGGAACCGGTGCACAGGTCGAGAATGCGCGCCGGTTCGTCAGCCAGCCAAGGGGCAAAGTGGTTCTCGATAAGCTCGGCAATCGGTGACCGCGGGATCAGTACACGCTCATCGACAATGAACGACATACCGCAGAACCATGCCTCGCCCAGCAAGTACGGGGTCGGCACGCGTGCGTCAATGCGCCGGGAGATCAGGCGCTGAAGCTCCGAAATTTCATCAAGCTCCAGACGGCAATCCAGATAGCTGTCGGCAATTTCCCAAGGCAGGTGCAACGCGCCCAGCACCAACTGGCGCGCCTCGTCCCAGGCATTGTCAGTTCCATGACCGAAAAACAGGTCTTCCTGATGAAAGCGACTGACCGCCCAACGGATATGGTCGCGCACGGTGCGCAAGCGGGATGTGATCACGGGGGCAAGCTCCTTGGAATACGTTCCGGGATTCTAGCAGCCATGACTGCAACACACGATGCCCGAACGCCATTCGCGACCCGGCTCACGTTCGACGATGGTTTTGGATACGTGGCATTTCAATCAAGGCATAATGCTAACCGCCCAGATTGATCAACGCCGCTACAGGCCAGAGAAACCGGAGCTTCTCACCGTCGCCATTCACAGAACCGTTCAGGCGGAGGAGAATGACGCAAAAGCCCCACACAAAGGAGCCCCAGATGTCCGATCCAAAGACTATGTTTCAACTCAGCGGCCGTGGCTACGCAGCGGCCACTTTGAGTAATGCCACGCTGATTATTATCGATGCCCAGAAAGAATATCTCAGTGGTCCGCTGGCCCTGACCGGCGTTAACGAAGCAGCAGCCAACATCTGCAAACTGGTGGCGGCGGCCCGTGCCGGCAAATGCCCGGTCGTGCACATCCGCCATCTCGGTACTGTCGGCGGCCTGTTCGACCCGCAGGGTGAGCGCGGTGAGTTCATGCCCGAGTTGAAGCCACTGGAAGACGAACGCGTGGTTGAAAAACGTCTGCCCAACGCGTTCAACGGCACCGGCCTTGACGACTTGTTGCAAAGCCTTGGTCATCTGGACCTTATCGTTTGCGGCTTCATGAGCCATTCGAGTATCAGCACGACCGTAAGGGCAGCGAAGGATTACGGCTACCGTTGCACTCTGGTAGACGATGCCTGCGCAACACGCGACCTGCCAAGCCCCGACGGGGTTGTCAGCGCCCACATCGTTCATCGCACTGAAATGGCGATCATGAACGATAACTTCGCGACCCTGGCGCTGACCAAAGACCTGATCTGAACCGCTAGAAACCAACCCCCATACGCCCCGCCCGGCTACGAGCACCGTCGCTCCACGCCGGAGTGCTTCATGCCTCGCGGGCTGCCATACGCCAGTCGCTGCATTCGCGGTCATGTGACGCTGTTCACATTACCGCCTATCCATTAATACCCGTCATTTGCCCTGAATCCCCCGCCTCCGGGAACCAGCGGCCGACTGTCCGGGTCAGACCCCGATACTCTGGAGGAAAATCGGAATGAAAGTATCCGACGGTTTTGACGCCCGTCGCCTGCGTCCAAAAGGATCGGGCAGTTGGGGCGTGCGCATTGGTTCGGCCATTGCAGCCCTGTTGGCGACTTTCGGCGTGTTGCTGGCTATGGCGGGTGTTTCCAGCCTGATCGGTCGACCTCAGGTGCTGGGTGAGCTTAACGCCAGCCCGCTGGGCGCAGCGCTGGTAGTGTTCGGTGGCTTGTTGGTGCTCTACGTCGGCATCTGGCTATGGCGTCGCTGCCGTGTAGGTCGCCGCCGCAAAAACGGTCTGAACATGTCACCGCACTTGATGAAGAAGCAGGACTGAAGAACTTTTTCGGCAAACACGCTTGCACGTGGGACCGGCTTCAGCCGGGAAGGCAGCATTCCTGACGCCACATCATCACTGCCTGTACCGGCCTCTTCCCGGCTAAAGCCGGTCCCACGACCTATATGTGGATCACACCACCGCTCACACCGCGACTTGGTTAAACTAGCCCTCTTCGCGGAGGCTGACATGCAAGACGACGATTTTTCCCTATTCAAAAACGAGTTGCGTGGCGTTAAGCCCATCAAGCAAGAATATGCCGATGTAGGCAAACCCAAGACCGACCGTAAACTCCTGGCCAGACTGCGTCAGTCCGCGACGGTGCGTACCGATTCAGTGACAGTCGACGGGCTATCGGATCAGTTCGTGATCGATGTCGGGCCGGAGGATGTGTTGAGCTGGTCCCGCGATGGCGTGCAGGAAGGCCAGATGCGCAGGCTGAAGCTTGGCCAGATCAGCTTCGAGGGCAGTCTGGATTTGCATGGCATGACCGTCGAGGTCGCACGGGAAACCCTGTGGGAGTTTCTCGCCGAGGCGACAAAACTGGAAATCCGCTGCGTGCGTGTCACCCATGGCAAGGCTGTGCGGCTGGACGGCAAGCGTCCTATGATCAAAAGCCACGTCAACACATGGCTACGGCAACATCCGCAGGTATTGGGCTTCTGTTCGTGCCAGGCAAAACATGGCGGCGCGGGAGCGGTTTACGTGATCCTCAAGCGGACCATGATGGAAGGCCGCGACGAGTAATCCGTCGCAGCCAGAATCAACTACGGGGATCGTTACGGACGCCCGCCCGGACCGCCGCCCCCAGGACCGCCGCGATCGCCACCTTCATAGTGACCGCCGCCGCCATGCCCACCACCGCCTCCATGCCCACCGGGTCCGCCTGGACCCCAGAACGGCCAACAGCCTGAAACTGTAGACAGCACTGCAACCACCATTGCCACTTTTACCATTCGACCGAACATCACTTCACTCTCTCATGCGACAGGTATTTGTTACCTGCTCATTCAGACAGCGCGTGTGGCTTTATTTCTGTTGCGGGTTGGTAGGAGCTTGGTAAGCGGTTGGATACATATCTACCACCAGCTCTAATCATCAGTGACTACAGTAGGCACCCGCAAGCCTTCCACCATTGCCATATGCACCTATTTAGGTACACTGCATCCTCATGCCTGATGACACACCTGTTCTCGCCGTACGTTTCTTCTGCACAGACGCTGGCAATGAGCCGGTTCGTGAATGGCTATCAAATCTAACGCGCCAGCACAGGCGACTGATCGGGATTGATATAAAAGCCGTCCAACTCGGATGGCCGATGGGTATGCCCGTTGTTCGAAAGCTTGAAGCCGGGCTCTGGGAGGTCAGGGTTGAGCTTGGCGATACCATCGCCCGGGTACTGTTCACGGTCACAGCTTGCGAAATGGTATTGCTTCACGGCTTCATCAAAAAAAGCCAGAAGACACCTTCAACGGATTTAACGACTGCACGACAGCGCAAGTCGCGGCTATGAGGAGCCAATGATGAACAAGAACGTAGGATCTGACTTCGACGATTTTCTTGCGGAACAGGATCTTGTCGAAGAAGTCACCGCTGCGGCACTGAAACGAGTCATATCCTGGCAGCTTGCAGAAACGATGAGGCTTCAGAAAGTTACCAAAAAAGACCTCGCCGAGCGGATGCATACCAGCCGGACAGTGGTGGACCGCGCCCTTGATGAGAGCGACGCGGGGATGACTCTGGCAACCCTGGCCAGTGCAGCACGTGCTTTGGGACAACGCGTGGAAGTACGACTGTTGCCGAATATCAAGTAGCAATCGTCTCCCCACAAGACTGCCGTGACCCCGTGAAAGCGGTCTGGAAGGCAACCTACCCACATCAAGCGATACAATTGCCGCCTGTCCTACGTTACTATGTCGCGCAACGCAGGCTTGCCCTGCATTTCTTGCTGATCAGCCTGGCCATGTCGTGCAAATGTTGGTTATCGACACGGTACCGCTGCGGACAGCATTACCTTTTACGGAACAACCCCTGTGACACTGGAACAGAACTACACCGCGATCCTTGGCCAACTGGGGGAAGACGTTTCCCGCGAAGGTCTGCTCGACACTCCCAAACGCGCTGCCAAGGCAATGCAGTATCTGTGTCGCGGTTATCAGCAAACGCTGGAAGAGGTCACCAATGGTGCCCTGTTCAGCTCCGACGCCAGCGAAATGGTGATGGTCAAGGACATCGAATTGTATTCGCTGTGCGAGCATCACCTGTTGCCGTTCATTGGCAAGGCGCACGTTGCGTACATCCCCAATGGCAAGGTACTGGGTCTGTCCAAGGTCGCACGCATTGTGGACATGTATGCCCGCCGCCTGCAGATCCAGGAAAACCTCAGCCGTCAGATCGCCGAAGCGATCATGCAAGTGACGGGTGCGCTTGGCGTTGCGGTAGTTATTGAAGCCAAACACATGTGCATGATGATGCGCGGTGTAGAAAAGCAGAACTCGTCGATGATCACTTCAGTGATGCTCGGGGAATTCCGCGACAACGCTGCCACCCGCAGCGAGTTCCTCAGCCTCATCAAGTGACCGACGCCCTGCCCGGCTGACCACTCGCCGGGCCATGGGCGATACGTTCCCGCCTGTTTCTCGCGAGGTCTTCACGTGTTTATAAAAGCTTTGAGGGTTGGTCTTGGCCAACTGGTGATCTTCGGCGACTTCATCACCCGCCCGGCGAAGAAAAAACGCACGCCCGAGGCCCAGGCTGCCGTCGAGCAGTCAGCAAAGAATCTGAGCCTGTATCAGTTCAATGCCTGCCCGTTCTGCGTCAAAACCCGGCGCACCTTGCACAAACTCAATGTCCCGGTTGCGCTGCATGATGCAAAAAACAACGAACAGGATCGCCAGACACTGCTTGATCAGGGCGGCAAGATCAAAGTGCCCTGCCTGCGCATCGAGGAAGATGGCAAGACCACCTGGATGTATGAGTCCAAGGTGATCATTGATTATCTGAATCAGCGCTTCGCAGCGATCTGATCCAACGGGGCAACATCTCCCTGTAGGAGTGAACTTGTTCACGAGGGGGGCATGCCAGAAAAGCATCATTGCCTGACAGACCGCCTCGCCAACAAGCTGGATCCTACAGAGGGTTTGGTCACCGCATCGAAACCGTCACCGCCCCGCTTATCGCGCGCCCGACTTCAGTTCGGGCAGCCTTCCTGACGGCACGCCGCATACTGTTTCAACTGCTCGACGCGCACCCTGGTCTGCTCCGCCATACACCGGGATTGCTGCAGCGGCCACATCGAGCCGGAATCCTCAGCCTTGCCTATCTGATACATACAATCCGCATCACGGAAAGCAATCCACTTCTGCTGCGCAGCCTTGAACGCCTGCTTCTTCTCAGGCGTCTGCAAGTAAGCCATTTGTGCCTTGTATTGCTTGTTCAGCTCCGCATCCAGTGTCGCCAGTTGCTGGCCTGCGCAACGATTCATTGCAGCCTGGTTGGCATCGCAGCCCGGGGTTTGCGCCGAAGCGGAGCAGCCAATGCCCAGCGCCATGAACATCAGAACCGCCATCATTGAAAAGCGCATAGGGAACTCGTTTCCTTAAAGTCATTGTTATCGGGTTACGGGGCCGCTCCCGAAGGGCGCGAAGACTAAATGCCTGTGCTGACACAGCCAAGTGATTTAAGCCCTGCTAAAACAATCGGACATATAAAAGCCGGTCATGTTGCGTGACCGGCTTTTCAGGTATCCGCCGTGATCAGTCCAACATGCCCACATAACCAGGTTGAGCCTTTACGCGCTCAAGCCATTGCTCGATGCCAGGGTATGGCGTCAGGTCGAAACCGCCCTGATGGGCAACATGGGTGTAGGCATACAACGCAATATCTGCGATGGAAAAGTGATCGCCGACCAGGAACGGCGTGCGTTTCAGCTGCTGTTCCATCACCGCGAGGGCGCGGTAGCCAGCCTTGTGCAACGAACGATATTCCTCCAGACGCTCTTCAGGCAGCCCTAGATAAAACTGGATAAAACGCGCGACGGCGATGCTCGGCTCATGACTGTACTGCTCGAAGAACTGCCACTGCAGCACTTGCGTGCGCAATCGCGGTTCGCTTGGCAGGTACTGGCTGCCATCAGCGAGGAAATTGAGAATCGCATTGGATTCCCACAAGCAGGTGCCGTCCTCGAGTTCCAGGACCGGGATCTTGCCGTTGGGGTTCTTCTCCAGGAACGCTGCGGTCTGGGTTTCCCCCTTGAGAATATCCACCGGCACCCAGTGATACTCGACGTCCAGCAAATTGAGCATCAGTTTGACCTTGTAGCAGTTGCCCGATTTGTAATCGCCGTAAACCTTGTACATACCCTTCTCCTTGAATTCGCCTGATGCCCGCTGCTAAGCGGCTCGCTCTAACCGGGCCTGACGCACGACCGCTGCCAATCGTCTCAGGCCTTCGTCGAGACGGGCCGGATCAATGTGGCTGAAGTTGAGCCTTAAATAACCAAGGTTGGCGTCTGGATCAGCAAAAAACGGTTCCCCCGGCATAAACGCAACATTTTGCTTGAGCGCTTCGTCGAGCAAAGTGCGTGTATCCATCGGTTGTTTGAGCGTCAGCCAGAAAAACAAACCACCTTGCGGACTGTTCCAGTCAGCTATATCGGCAAAATGTTGTTTTAGTGCAGCCTCAAATGCATCACGACGCTGACGGTAGAAGCTCTGTAACTCACACAAGTGCTCACGGTAGTGCTCGGTGCCGATCCATTGCAGGGCCTGCCACTGGCCTAAACGATTGGTGTGCAGATCCGCCGACTGTTTCAAACGCAGCAAATGCGGGAACAGGTCAGGACTGGCAATCAGATAGCCGACCCGCAAACCTGGCAACAGCGTTTTTGACACGGTGCCGGTGTAGATCCAGCTGGCTTTTTGCAAACGGCTGGCGATGGGCTTGGCGCTGCCGCCATCAAACGTCAGATCGCGATAAGGCTCATCTTCGATCAAGGTCACGCCGAACTCATCAAGCAGGGCGGCCACGGCCACACGGCTGGCCTCGCTGTAACGCACCGCGGAGGGATTCTGGAAAGTCGGAATCAGGTAGGCGAACGCGGGCTGGTGTTGCTCCAGCTGCTGTCGCAAGGCCTGCAAATCCGGGCCATCAGTTTGAAGTGGTACCGTCAGGCAATCGGCACCGAACAACTGGAAAATCTGCAACGCCGCCAGGTAAGTCGGCGCCTCAAGCACGATCTGCGTACCTTTATCGATGTACAGCTTGGCCGCCAGATCCAGCGTCTGCTGCGAACCGCTGACGATCAACACCTGGCTGGCGTCGCACTGCAAGCCGATAGCTCGCGCCTCTGCGGCCAGGGCTTCGCGCAATTCAGGCTCGCCTTCACTCATGCCGTATTGGCCGAGCGCAACGGGCATGTCCGCCCACTCCACTTTGGGCAGCATGGCTTCGGCCGGCAGGCCTCCGGCGAAGGACATGACTTCCGGACGCTGAGCCGCGGCAAGGATTTCACGAATCAGAGAACTTTTAAGCCGGGACACGCGTTCGGAGAAAGCCATTGAGATCACCGCTAGCCGAAGTAATTGGAAATAAGTCAAACTGGTTGACCGAAATTACGACGCCGGACCTAGATACGTCAATATGCTTGACCTTAAAAATTCCGCCTCCCAACAAGCCGCCATGGAAGCTTTTTTCTTCGGCTATCAGGCATTCACAGCAAAAGCTGACGAAATGCTCGCTCGCCGAGGCTTCAGTCGCGTACACCAACGCGTGGTGTTTTTCATCGCGCGCTACCCTGGTTTGAGCGTGAAAGAGCTGCTCTGCGTGCTCGGTGTCAGCAAGCAGGCACTCAATGCGCCGCTGCGTCAGTTGATTGCCATGGACCTGGTCCACAGCGCCGCCCCGGACACCGACAAACGCAAACGTTTGTTGAGGTTGACCGACGAGGGCGTGAAGTTCGAACAGGCATTGCGTCGCGAACAGGTAAAGCTGTTGCAACGGGTCTTTGCCGAAGCCGGTCGCGATGCCGTTGATGGCTGGCTGCAGGTCAATGAGGCGCTGGGCAGGACATTGCAGAGCAGTGCCAGGCCTGTTTCCCTTGGGGATGATTGAAAGTCCAGCACTGGACCTGGAGCGTCCCTGGAGCGCAGAAAGCATGGGCCATTGTAGGAGTGAGCTTGCTCGCGATAGAGGTAAATTTTTTTCAAGAAACTATCGTCCGACCTGACGCTATCGCGAGCAAGCTCACTCCTACAATGGCCCATGCTTTCTGCGCTCC
>NZ_JACONW010000095.1 GCF_014357575.1 Pseudomonas folii
GAGCGACAGCGAGGTGCCGAGTGGTGGGGCACAGACATTTTGGTTACTTTTGGCTGGGCCGGCTTCCGGGCGTTTGCCAAAAGTGACCCGCCGTAAGGGCGGAACCAATATCAGCCGTAACCAAAACAACGGATATGTACACAAATAAAGACGTTGTGTAGATCCGCATCCCCAAAGGTCCACCCCTAACCTATAAGCCTTTGCTATGACCACGCGCGTTACGCGCAATTTTGCCTGCGCAAGGCACAGTAAAGACTCAGTCGTTCCATTTTGGTGCATGGCTGATCCATGCCCGGTCATAAGCACTTCCTATTAGCCCAGAACGAAACTGTCTTATCTGCTCAAGGATGCGGCCTCGTAACGTAGAGCCTCGAATGTCACCTCCGAGGATCACCACCTTGAACGCCTCCCGCATCGCCGCCCGCGTGCAACGCATCAAACCTTCGCCAAGCAGCGCTGCTGCCGACCGTGCCAACGAACTGCGTCGCCAGGGCAAATCGATCATTAATCTGGTCGTCGGCGAGCCCGACTTCGATACCCCAAAACACATTCGCGAAGCCGCCAGCGCCGCCATCGAAAATGGCGCAACCCGCTACACCCTGAACGCGGGCACCCATGAACTGCGCCAGGCCATTGCCGCCAAACTGGCCCGTGAAAACAGCCTGGATTACTCGGCTTCGCAAGTGGTTGTCACCAGCGGTGCCAAGAGCGCAATCTTCAATGCGTTTGCCGCGACCCTCGGGGCAGGGGATGAAGTGCTGATTCCTGCGCCGTACTGGGTGTCTTACCCGGACATGGTGCTGGCCTGCGAAGGCGAGCCGGTGACGCTGGCCTGTCCGGAAGAAAACGGCTTCAAGCTCACCGCAGAGCAATTACGTGCCGCGATTACCGAGCGCACCCGCTGGCTGCTGATCAATTCGCCAAGTAACCCGACCGGGGCCAGTTACAGCGCTGAAGAGCTGCGGGCGTTGGCCGATGTGTTGCTGGAGTTTCCCGATGTGTTGGTGATGACCGACGACATCTACGAACACATTCGTTTCGACGATGCGCCCAACGCCCACATCCTGACCGTTGAACCGGCGCTGCGTGATCGTGTGCTGGTGATCAATGGCGTCTCCAAGACGTACGCCATGACCGGCTGGCGCATCGGCTACGCGGCGGGTCCTGCCGATCTGATCAATGCCATGGCGACCTTGCAGTCGCAGTCGACCAGCAACGCGAGCTCTGTCAGTCAGGCGGCTGCTGTGGCAGCGCTGAACGGTGATCAGTCCTTCGTCAAAGAGAGCGTGGTGGTTTACCGGCAGCGTCGCGATCGCTGTCTGGAGTTGATCAATGCCATCGACGGCCTGAGCTGCCTGAAGCCTGACGGAGCGTTCTATCTTTACGTGAACTGCGGCGTGTTGCTGGGTAAAACCAGACCCGATGGCAAGACTCTGGACACTGACAGCGACGTGGTGATGTACCTGCTGGAAAGTCAGGGGGTGGCTGTCGTCGCCGGTACGGCTTACGGATTGGCACCGTTCTTCCGGATGTCTATCGCCACTGCGCTGGAAACTCTGGAAGAGGGTTGTTCGCGAATCGCCACTGCCGTTGCGGCACTGGGCTGAGGCGCGAGCATGACGACCCAGGTGAGTGCGCTGAGCTTCCGGCAAGCCTTGTTGGCGATGCTCGGGATCTCACTGGTGCTGATGCTCTCGGCGCTGGACCAGACGGTGATCGGCAACGCCTTGCCGAGCATCGTCGCCGAGCTGCAAGGGTTTGAGCTCTACGCCTGGGTCGCCACGGGTTATCTGCTGACCTCGATTGTCACCATTCCGGTGTTCGGCAGGCTGGGCGATTACTACGGTCGCAAGCCGTTCGTGATCGCCGCCACCATCATTTTCACCCTGGCCTCGCTGGTCTGTGCCTTGGCCAACGACATGCTGGTGTTGGTGATTGGCCGTGCGTTGCAGGGTGTCGGTGGCGGCATGCTGATTGGTACCGCGTTCGCCTGTATTCCGGAGTTATTCCCGGATACCCGACAGCGGCTGCGCTGGCAGATGATGCTCAGTGCGCTGTTCAGTGTGGTCAATGCGATTGGCCCTGGCCTGGGTGGTTTTCTGACCGAGGCGTATGGTTGGCGTTCGGTGTTCTACCTGAACCTGCCCTTGGGGTGTCTGGCACTGTTTTTTGCCTGGCGGTATCTGCCGCATTACCGGCCGGTGCAGGTCACCGGTATTCGACTGGACTGGTTGGGCGCGCTGCTGATCGCCCTGGCATTGGGCAGCCTGCAACTGGGGGTTGAGTGGATGGGGCATTCCAGCACGGCGTTGAGCGCCGCCTTGGGTTTGATTTGCCTGCTCTCTGGCGTTGCCCTTTGGTACTGGGAGCGCCGCTGCAGTACGGCATTACTGCCGCCTGCAATGTTTGCCGTGCCTAGCCTGCGCATTTTGTTCCTGCTGTCGATGTTGGCCGGGGCAATCATGTTCACCTTGCTGTTTTACCTGCCGTTGCTGCTGCAGGGCAGTTACGGTTATTCGCCCAAGGATGCTGGTTTGCTGATTACACCGCTGGCGTTGAGCATCACCCTCGGCGCTATCGTCAACAGCCGTATCGTAACCCGGTTGCGTAATCCCAATCTGCTGCCGCTGGCGGGGTTCGTCGCGCTGCTATCGGCCTGTATCGGGTTGTCGCTTGTGGGACGGCAAGCATCATTCAACACCTTGTTGATGTTGATTCTGCTGGCCGGTGTTGGTTTGGGGTTCATCTTGCTCAACCTGACCGTCTTCACCCAGACCATTGCCGAGCGGCAGTTCCTTGGTATCGCCACCGCGTTGACTCAGTCATTGCGACTGGTCGGTGGATTGTTGGGCACGGCGGCCATGGGTGTGCTGGTCAACCTGTTGTACGTGAGCCATTTGAATCGAGTGTTTCTGGCGGCGGGCCAGGAGGGAGAACTGGCCCGTTATATCGACCCGCAAGTTCTACTCAATTCAACCCCAGGTGTCGTGAGTGGCAACCATGAACTACTGGAACTGGCGCGTGATGCGTTGGCGCGCTCGGTGGGTGTGGGTTTGTTGATGTGTGCCGGACTGGGTGTTTTCGCATTACTGGTTCTGGTTCGCCTGGCGCCCGTCAAGTTGTTAGCGACTGTTAAACCTGTCTCTTCTGAATCTACTGCTCCTGAATAATAAAAAAATTAACTGCCCACTCCTGACTGCTTAAAACACTTACTTACAGCTAAGGATATCTCGATGGAGCTTATTTATCGCTCACCCCGTGTGGTGGCTGGTATTTGTGGAATGGTCATGGCCCAACAGGCATTCAGTGCCGGTTTTGTCGAAGACAGCAAAGCCAGTGTACTGGCGCGTAACTTCTTCAGTAACGCGGACAACCGCAGTGGTACAGCAGACCCTAATTACACACAGGAGTGGGGCCAGGGTTTCATTTTCGATTTTCGTTCCGGCTATACGCCGGGCACCGTAGGTTTTGGCGTAGACGCGCTGGGCATGCTCGGTATCCGTCTGGACTCCGGCAAAGGTCGTCACTACAACCCTACCAGCACGGCGTTCAACGGTAACGTGTTCCCGACCGATAGCGATGGCCGGGCGGTGGACGAGTTCGGCAGCATTGGCCTGACTGCCAAGGCACTGGTGTCCAAAACCGAATTCCGTTACGGCACACTGGTGCCCATGCTGCCGGTGGTGATTTCCACCGACCGCATGCTGCAACAGACTTTTAACGGTGGTCAGGTGCAATCCAAAGATCTGGATAACTTCACTTTTACTCTCGGTCAGCTGGAGCATGTTAAAGGCCGTGGGTCGAGTGACCAGATGGGCATGTCGATCCCGGGTGCGAACAATGCGGTGAGCGGCGAGTTTGTAAACAAGTTCTATTACGGTGGTGTGGATTACAAACCGACCAAAGACCTGACCGTTCAGTATTACTACGGCAACTTGAAAGATTTTTACAAACAGCACTTTCTGGGGTTGAAATACGACATGCCGGCGGGGCCGGGCATATTGCGTTCGGACCTGCGTTACTTCGACAACAGCTCTGATGGCGCCAACGGCAATGACCCGGCGTTTTACACCTTCGGCTATTACGGCGATGGCGTAACCAAAGGCAAAGTTGACAGTCGGCTTTCCAGTGCGCTGTTCACTTATATGATTGCCGGTCACAGCTTGTCTGCCGGTTTCCAGCAAGTCAGCGGCGACAGCGACGCGGTCTGGCTTAATCAGGGCGATGGCTCCAGTGCTTACTTCATGACCGAGTCGATGATCGGCAAATTCCAGCGTGCCGGTGAAAGCACCTGGCAGGTTCGTTACGGCTATGACTTCGCTCAGGTTGGCATTCCGGGGCTGACGTTCCTGGGCATGTACGAAAGCGGCTCGAACATTCGTACCCCGGACGGGGATCGTAAAGAGTGGGAGCGCAACCTGACGCTAGGTTACGTGGTGCAATCAGGGCCGTTGAAAAAGCTTGGCGTTCAGTTGCGTCATGCCTCTCTGCGTACGCAAGTCACGACTCAGCGTGACAGTGATGAGCATCGTGTGATCGTGACTTATCCGCTGGATATTCTCTGACGCCAGCCTGAGTGTGGCTCTCTGTCTGCTCAGACTCGGGAGCCGCATTTAACTCTTACTTCATGTTTCATTGCTTGCCCGCAACACAAGGCGCGGTGTATCACCTTGAGCTGAATTTTTTTTTGCTCAGGAGAGACTGCACATGCGCGCTGCACAAATTGCCGGTTTCATGCTGGCCTTGGCGTTGCCCGTCGGGGCAATGGCTGACACACCCAGTTACGGCAAGCAACTTGAGGGTTTTAAATACCCTTATCCGTTGAGCAAGTTCGAATTCGAGTCCCAGGGTAAAAAGCTCGAAATGGGTTACATGGATGTCGCCGCCCAAGGCAAAGCCAACGGCAAAACCGTGGTGCTGATGCATGGTAAGAACTTCTGCGGCGCAACCTGGGAAGACAGCATCAAGGCCTTGAGCACCGCAGGCTATCGGGTGGTTGCGCCGGACCAGATTGGCTTCTGTACGTCCAGCAAACCTGAGCAGTACCAGTACACTTTTCAGCAGTTGGCGACCAACACTCACGCGCTGCTCGCCAAACTGGGCGTCGACAAAGCGACCATCATTGGACATTCCACCGGCGGCATGCTCGCCACTCGCTATGCGTTGATGTATCCGCAGCAGACCCAGCAACTGGTCATGGTCAACCCGATTGGTCTGGAAGACTGGAAAGCCTTGGGTGTGCCGTATCGCACCGTTGATCAATGGTATGCCCGCGAGCTGAAAGTTACGGCTGAAGGGATTCGCAAGTACGAGCAGAACACCTATTACGCAGGCCGCTGGAAGCCTGAATACGACAAGTGGGTGGACATGCTTGCCGGTCTGAGCAAGGGGCCTGGCAAGGAAGCGGTGGCGTGGAACTCGGCGCTGATCTACGACATGATTTTCACTCAGCCGGTGTTTTATGAATTTCCGAAACTCACCGTTCCGACCTTGCTGATGATTGGCGACGCGGACACCACAGCCATCGGCAGCGATATTGTTTCGCCGGAGCTCAAGGCCAGACTGGGTAACTACAAAGTGCTGGGCAAGGACGTTGCGAAGATGATTCCCGGCGCCAAACTGGTTGAGTTCCCGGGCATGGGGCATGCACCGCAGATGGAGGATCCGGAGGGGTTTAACAAAGCGTTGATTTCGGGGTTGGTTGCGGGTGACCAAAAACAGAAGTAACTCTGGTGGGACCGGCTTTAGCCGGGAAGGCGGTATCTCTGACTATCCATTTTTATTGACAGTATCGACCTCTTCCCGGCTAAAGCCGGTCCCACGTCGTGCCCATGGTTGGGATCGGATCTTCCCTCAAGTGCCTGCTCTAGACGTGGGGCGTCTGATTACTTGCCTTTCTTCACCGATTGACCGCCCGAAGGATCAAAACACTGGCTGTCATACCGCGGACTTTCGCACAGCGATTTCGCTGTCGGCGGAGGCGGGCGGTTCTTTTGATACTGCTTGTAGCTCTCCGTCTCATAGACAGTGACCTTGGTCCGGCCGCTGACTTTGAGAAACTCGGTGGCCTTCAGATTGATCTTGTGCGCATGATCCATCGGCTCACCCTGGCGCAGCATTTTGGGTGGGCCTTGTCGTTGTAAGGACGTCGCCGCGTTGTTTTCGCTGCAAGGGACTGACGCAAAGCTCACCTGGCCCTGAGGCGATGTGCATTTGAATATTTCGCTGCGAGCGGTGCCGCTGGCGAGCAAGGCAGTAATGGCTATCGCCAGTGAATACCCTTTCATGAATTCTCTCCGTGGATGGCGCAAAGCTACCATTTACGCTCTGCAAGCCAAAGATATTTTTGCGCTGTCGCTACGGCATCTGGCTTAGCAGTTCGAACCGGGTTCTGAATGTTATGCCTATGTTGTACGCATAAAGTTAACGGTTAATGCTCTGCCTGGAAATCAGGGCACCGAAGGCTAGCCGCACGGATGATCGCGAGCCGCACGGTATTGTTTCCAGCTGTTGACGCTTGCGCCGCCAACGTTTTGCAACACCTCAACCTTTCACGAAACGGTTATCTAACCGTCACTTGCAGTTCACCCCACTGAAACACCCCAGGCCTACTGTCTGTTGCAACTCACAACAACCAGACAGAGAAGCCCATGAACCCAGCCATCCATGTCGAGCGTCTGAACAAGACTTTTGCGCGCAAACCCGCGCTGGTTGATTTGGCATTGTCTATACAACCCGGCGAAATGGTCGCGCTGATCGGCGCTTCGGGTTCTGGCAAATCCACGTTGCTGCGTCATCTCGCCGGGCTGGCGTGCTGTGATCGTGGCAATGGCGGCAGCGTGCAGGTGCTGGGACGGGAAGTGCAGGCGGCGGGCCGTCTCAACGGCAAAGTGCGCAAGCTGCGTTCCGATATCGGCTACATTTTTCAGCAGTTCAACCTGGTCAACCGTCTCAGCGTTCTCGACAACGTGCTGCTGGGTTGTCTGGGGCGCATGCCCGGCTGGCGCGGCAATCTCGGCCTGTTCAATACCGAGGAGAAGCAACGCGCTTTACAGTCACTGGACCGGGTCGGTCTTGTGGATCTGGCCGCGCAGCGTGCCTCCACCTTGTCGGGTGGTCAGCAGCAGCGGGTCGCCATCGCGAGGGCTTTGACCCAGCGTGCCGAAGTGATCCTCGCTGACGAACCTATCGCATCGCTGGACCCTGAGTCCGCTCGCAAGGTCATGGAAATCCTCGCCGACATCAACCGCACCGACGGTAAAACCGTGGTCGTCACCTTGCATCAGGTGGATTACGCGGTGCGTTATTGCCCCCGCGCAGTGGCGCTCAAAGGCGGGCGGATTCATTTCGATGGCGATGCGCAGAATCTCAGCAGCCAGTTCCTCAACGACCTGTACGGCGCAGACGTCGACACCAGCCTGATGATTGCCGATGAGGGCCGACGCCTGGTTGCCCCACCTCGTCTGGTGCTGGCTCGCGGCTAGGCCGCTTCCGATTTTTTAAAACAACCGAACACAACAACAGCCAAACCCAAACTGAGGAGTGCTTCCATGTTGAACCGTATCGGTCGCGTCGTTGCGTCTGCCGCGTTGCTGGGCAGTTGCCTGCTGGGCACTGCCCACGCTGACGAGAAAGTCATCAACTTCGGCATCATGTCCACCGAGTCTTCGCAGAACCTAAAAAGCATCTGGCAGCCGTTTCTGGATGACATGGGCAAGAAAACCGGGTTGAAGATCAACGCTACGTTCGCCTCGGACTATGCCGGTCTGATCCAGGGCATGCGCTTCAATAAAGTCGATGTGGCCTGGCTGGGCAACAAGGCAGCGATGGAAGCGGTGGATCGTTCCAACGGCGAAATATTTGCTCAGACTTCGGCCGCCAATGGTGCGCCGGGCTACTGGAGCGTGATCATTGCCCGCAAGGACAGCCCGATCAATACCGTCGAGGACATGCTCAAGAATGCCAAGACCCTGACCTTCGGTAACGGTGATCCAAACTCCACTTCAGGTTATCTGGTGCCGGGTTACTACGTGTTCGCCAAGAACAACGTTGACGCCGCTACTGCTTTCAAGCGCACCTTGAACTCGAGCCACGAGGTGAACGCCCTCAGCGTTGCCAAGGGCCAGCTGGATGTGGCGACTTTCAACACCGAAAGCTGGGATCGCCTGGAAGTCACTCAGCCGGACATGGCTGCCAAGCTCAAAGTGATCTGGAAGTCGCCATTGATTCCGGCCGATCCGATGGTCTGGAGCAAAGCCCTGTCGGACGAGAACAAAAACAAGATTCGTGAGTTCTTCGCCGATTACGGCAATACCGACGAAGAGAAGGCCGTGCTCAAGGGCATGCAACTGGGCAAGTTTCTCAAGTCCAGCGATGACCAACTGCTGCCGATCCGCCAGCTGGATCTGTTCAAACAGCGCACCGAAACCCTCGCCAGCACCAGCCTGAATGCTGACGAGAAAGCCAAGCGCCTCAAGGACATTGACGCGGGCCTGAGCAAGTTGCAGGAACGCCTCACCGAGCTTGAAAAGAAAAACACAGCCAGTGCGGGTTGATTGATCCGGGGCGTGCTCTTTTCGGGCACGCCCACCTCCTGCTGAACGAGATCCGATTATGACGAGCACGACCACCCACGTGGCTTACACCCAGGCCGCCGGTAAACGCAGTTGGCCGCAATACCTGGGCTGGGGTTTGTTTCTGGCCATGCTGGCCTGGGCCTGGCAAGGCGCCGAGATGAATCCGCTGGCGCTCTACCGCGACTCCGGAAACATGGCGACTTTCGCCGCCGATTTTTTCCCGCCTGACTTCCACGAGTGGCGTTCGTATCTCAAGGAAATGATCGTTACTGTGCAAATTGCGCTATGGGGCACGGTGCTGGCGATTGTCTGCTCGGTGCCGCTGGGCATCCTCTGTGCTGAAAACATTACCCCCTGGTGGATTCACCAACCGCTGCGCCGGGTCATGGACTCGTTTCGCTCCATCAACGAGATGGTCTTCGCCATGCTGTTCGTGGTGGCGGTCGGCCTCGGTCCGTTCGCTGGCGTTCTGGCGCTGTGGATCAGCACTACCGGCGTTCTGGCCAAGCTGTTCGCCGAAGCCGTGGAAGCGATTGATCCGGGCCCCGTCGAAGGTGTGCGTGCCACGGGTGCCAGCGCCTTGCAGGAAGTGATTTACGGGGTCATCCCGCAGGTCATGCCGCTGTGGATCTCCTACGCGCTGTATCGCTTCGAGTCCAATGTGCGCTCGGCAACCGTAGTGGGCATGGTCGGCGCAGGCGGGATCGGCGTGATCCTCTGGGAAAACATCCGCGCGTTCCAGTTCACCCAAACCTGCGCCGTGTTGCTGGTGATCATCGTCGTGGTCAGCGCCATCGACATCGTGTCCCAGCGTTTGCGCAAGCAGTTTATTTAGATGTCGTGGTCGACCGGATTTTGTGCTGTGGATGTTGCTCTCGTAGGACCGGCTTTAGCCGGGAGGGCGTCGGTCGTTTCAAGTAGGTGTGTCGACCCTGGTGGCGCTCTCCCGGCTAAAGCCAGTCCTACAGGGTTACGCGCTGTTTTACGAAATAAGGTGGTTTTTAGCCATGGACATGTCTAGACAACAAGCCGAGCCGCTGTACCTGGAGCTCGCCAACATCATGCGTGCCGAGCTCGGCAGCTACACCGCGGGTGATTACTTGCCCCCTGAAGTCCAGCTCGCGGCACGCTTTGAAGTCAACCGTCACACCATTCGCCGTGCCATCGATGAGTTGGTGCGTGAGGGCAGTGTGTTAAGGCGACAGGGTAAAGGCACGCAGGTACTGCAACGCCCGTTTATCTATCCCATGCGTGCTGACAGTGCGTACACCCAGTCGCTATCCGCGCAGGGCGTTGGCGTCGACGCCACTCTGCTGCAACGTCAGGAATGCCCGGCCAGTGCCGAAGACGCCGAACACTTGCAGCTGGATCAATACACGCCGCTGATCGAACTGCACACCTTGCGCAAACTCGACGGCCATCCGGTGAGCCTGATTCGCCATCGTTTCTGCGCCACTCGCAAGGAGTTGCTGGCCAGTTACAGACGCGGCTCGCTGCGCCAGTTCCTGGCCGACCGCGACTTGCCGCTGACCCGAACCCTGAGTCTCGTCGGGGCGCGTCTGCCCAGTCGTGAAGAGGCGGATCTATTAATGATGCCGCGTCATTTACCCGTGCTCACCGTCCTCACTGTTTCCCGCGACAGCAGCGGCAACCCGGTGGAGTTGTCGCGCTCCACCAGTCGCTCTGACCGCTTCCAGTATCAGTTCATCGTCTGATGGAGATGCCTCATATGAACCCTGCTACAGACCCCGCTATTGCTGCGCGTCAGCGCTGGATTGGTGTACTCGCCCGCGCCGTCGGCGACGAACTGAGCCGCCATGAATCAGCGCTGCGTGACGCCGAATACCAACTGATTCGCGCCCCGGAAATCGGCATGACGCTGGTGCGTGGCCGCATGGGCGGTACTGGCGCGCCGTTCAATGTCGGTGAAATGAGCGTAACCCGTTGCGTCGTGCGCCTGGCTGACGGACGCACCGGTTACAGCTATCTGGCCGGGCGCGACAAGCCCCGCGCCGAGTTGGCGGCACTGGCCGATGCCCACCTGCAAGGCCCGCAACAGCAGCACTGGCTCACGGAGCTGATCGAGCCGCTGGCCCACGCCCAGCTCAAGCGTCGTGCTGACAAGGACGCCGAGACCGCCGCCAGCAAAGTGGAATTCTTTACCCTTGTCAGAGGAGAAGACTGATGAATGCAGCCCTGTTGCAACCGGCATTTGCCGACCCGGTACTCGACGCCCAGCGCAGTTTTCGCGCGGCCCTCAAAGCGCTGGCAGGCCCGGGTGTCATCCACACTTTGCAGGCGGCACAGCGACCCCCCGCACTCACCGGTCTTGATTCAGCCACCCATGCCTTATGCCTCGCCTTGCTGGATATCGACACCGCATTGTGGCTGGCCCCGGCGTTCGACACACCGGCCATTCGCGCCAACCTGGCCTTTCACTGCGGCTGCCCGATTGTCACTGAGCGCCGCCATGCGCGATTCGCTTTGCTCGACGACAGCCAGCTACATGATCTGTCTGGCTTCGACCTGGGTAACGACCGTTATCCGGACCAGTCCTGCACCTTGCTGATCCAGCTGTCGAGCCTTGGCGGCGGTAGCTCCATGAGCTGGCAAGGACCGGGCATTGAAAGCGAAAACAAAGTCGCCTTGCCGTTGAGCGATACGTTCTGGAACCAGCGCGAGCAGCACAACGATTTTCCCCGAGGGCTGGACGTGTTCTTCGTCGCCGACAGTGATCTGCTTGGCCTGCCGCGCAGCACCCGGGTCGCAAAAATTGCACAGGAGCGTAGCTGATGTACGTCGCCGTCAAGGGTGGCGAACAGGCCATCGATAATGCTCACCGCCTGCTGGCCAAAAAACGCCGGGGCGATACATCCATTGCCGAACTCAGCGTCGAGCAGATCCGTCAGCAACTGTCTTTGGCCGTGGCTCGCGTGATGACCGAGGGCTCGCTGTATGACGAGCAACTGGCTGCGCTGGCCATCAAGCAAGCGGCGGGGGACATGATCGAAGCGATCTTCCTGCTGCGTGCCTACCGCACGACGCTGCCGCGCTTCAGCGCCAGCATGCCGATCAATACCTCGGACATGCAGCTCAATCGTCGCTTGTCCGCCACCTTCAAGGACGTGCCTGGCGGGCAATTGCTTGGCCCGACATTCGACTACACCCATCGCCTGCTGGACTTCACCTTGCTGGCGGACGGCGAATATCCAGGCCCGGAGGTGCAGGACAACGCCGTTCTTGAACCTTGCCCGCGGGTCTTGGGTTTATTGGCCAAAGAAGGCTTGATGAAGAACGAAGCTGACAGCAGCGAAGCCGTTGCCGATATCACCCGCGAGCCGCTGGAGTACCCGGCCAATCGCGCTCAGCGCCTGCAAGCTCTGGCCCGTGGCGATGAAGGATTTCTGCTGGCCCTGAGTTACTCCACCCAGCGCGGTTATGGCCGCAACCACCCGTTTGCCGGGGAAATCCGGATTGGCGAAGTCGAGGTCTGGATCGAACCTGAAGAACTGGGCTTCCCGATCGCCATCGGCGCGATCGAAGTGACCGAGTGCGAAATGATCAACCAGTTCGTCGGTTCGGCCACTGAACCGGCGCAATTCACCCGCGGTTACGGTCTGGCGTTCGGTCACGCAGAGCGCAAGGCGATGGCCATGGCGCTGGTGGATCGCTCTCTGCGCGCTGAAGAGTTCAACGAAGAAATCCAGTCTCCGGCGCAGCAGGAGGAGTTCGTACTCGCTCATTGCGACAACGTCGAGGCTGCCGGTTTTGTCTCGCACTTGAAACTGCCGCACTACGTCGACTTTCAGTCCGAGCTGGGGCTGATCCGTAAACTGCGTGCGCCTGCACACAAGGAGTCCAAGCCATGAATGCTTATCAGCAGGCAAAACCCAGGCCCCAGCGCGATGAGGCTTACAACTTCGCGTATCTGGATGAGCAGACCAAACGCATGATTCGCCGCGCTTTGCTCAAGGCAGTGGCTATCCCCGGTTACCAGGTGCCATTTGGCGGTCGTGAAATGCCGCTGCCGTATGGCTGGGGCACGGGCGGCATGCAACTGACGGCTGCGATTCTGGGCGCTGAAGACGTGCTCAAGGTTATCGACCAAGGCGCGGACGACACCACCAACGCGGTGTCGATCCGGAGCTTCTTTGCCCGTACTGCCGGTGTCGAAACCACCGAGCGCACGCCTGAAGCAACCGTCATCCAGACCCGCCACCGTATCCCGGAAACGCCGTTGAGTGCCGAGCAGATTCTGGTTTATCAGGTGCCGATTCCCGAACCGTTGCGTTTCATTGAACCACTGGAAACCGAAACCCGGACCATGCACGCCCTCAATGATTACGGGGTCATGCACGTCAAACTTTACGAAGACATCGCCACCTTCGGGCACATCGCGACCAGCTACGCGTATCCGGTGATGGTTGATGAGCGCTACGTGATGGACCCGTCGCCGATCCCCAAATTCGACAACCCCAAACTCGACATGAGCCCGGCGTTGATGCTGTTCGGGGCAGGGCGAGAAAAACGTCTGTACGCCGTACCGCCGTTCACCCGAGTCGTGAGCCTGGATTTTGAGGACCACCCGTTCGAGATCCAGAGCTGGGAGCACAACTGTGCCATTTGTGGCAGCGAAGATTCCTATCTCGATGAGCTGATTCTTGACGATGCAGGCACTCAGAGTTTCGTCTGTTCCGACACTGATTACTGCGCTCAGCGGGTCAGCCAGCAACAGGAGGCGAGCCGATGATCAGCGCGCAAGCCAGCCATGACGTTACGCCACTGCTCGAGAGCTCCCAGCCGCTGCTCAAGGTTCGTGACCTGACCAAGCTGTATGGCCCGGAAAAGGGCTGTCAGGGCGTCAATTTTGAACTGTATCCGGGGGAAGTGCTGGGCATCGTCGGCGAATCCGGTTCCGGTAAGTCCACCTTGCTCTCGCTGCTCAGTGGCCGCTGCCCGCCAGACCGTGGCGGCATCGATTATCGCGGCAAGGATGGCCAGATGCTCGACCTGTACAGCGCCAGCGAAGCCCAGCGCCGCACCTTGCTGCGCACCGAATGGGGTTTCGTCGAGCAAAGCCCACGTGATGGTCTGCGCATGGGCGTGTCCGCCGGAGCCAATATCGGCGAACGCCTGATGGCTCAGGGCGTGCGCAATTATCAGGCGCTGCGGGAAGCCGGCATTGACTGGCTGACTCAGGTGGAAATTGATCCGCTGCGCATCGACGACCTGCCGCGCACATTCTCCGGGGGCATGCAGCAACGCCTGCAGATCGCCCGCAACCTCGTGTCCAGCCCGCGACTGGTGTTCATGGATGAGCCTACCGGCGGGCTCGACGTTTCGGTGCAGGCACGCTTGCTGGATTTGCTGCGGGCCCTGGTACGAGAGCTGGACCTGGCGGTGGTAATCGTCACCCACGACCTGGCCGTCGCCCGGCTGCTGGCTGACCGCTTGATCGTGATGCGTCGCTCACGGGTAGTGGAAACCGGTTTGACCGACCAGATCCTTGATGACCCACAGCATCCTTACTCGCAGTTGCTGGTGTCTTCGGTGCTGCAACCGTGAACCGCCTTTTTGGGAACGTCTCATGAATACGCTGATCGAGGTCCGCGACCTCTCGAAAACCTTCACGTTGCACCAGCAGAACGGCGTCGTGCTCAACGTACTGCGCGGCATGAATTTCAAGGTGCGCGCAGCGGAATGCCTGGTGCTGCATGGCGATTCCGGCGCGGGCAAAAGCACTTTGCTGCGCACCTTGTATGCCAACTACTTGCCCGCTGGCGGCAGCATCCGCGTGCAGCATGACGGTGAATGGCTGGAGCTGGTTGGTGCAGAGCCCCGACAAGTGCTGGCGGTACGACGCCAGACCCTGGGCTACGTAAGTCAGTTTCTGCGGGTGATTCCGAGGGTTTCCAGTCTGGATGTGGTCATGGAGCCTGCGCTGTCACGGGGCTGGTCAAAAGCCGACGCCAAGACCCGCGCCGAGCAACTGCTGACCCGCCTGAACATTCCACAACGCCTGTGGCAACTGGCACCGGGGACCTTTTCCGGTGGCGAACAACAGCGCATCAATATTGCCCGCGGCTTCATGGTGCCTTGGCCCGTGCTGCTGCTGGACGAGCCCACCGCATCGCTGGATGACAGCAATCGCCAGGTGGTGCTGGAACTGATGAACGAAGCCAAACATGCCGGTGCCGCGCTGATTGGCATCTTCCATGACCGCACCGCCCGTGAAGCGGTCGCTGATCGCTATCTGGACATGACCCCGGTGGACCTGACCGCCAAGGAGTTGCAGCAATGCTGACCGAACAGATTCTCACCAATGCTCAAGTGGTAACCGCCGATCAGGTATTCAACGGCACCGTGGTATTGCGTGATGGCTTGATCGTTGAGATGCAAACCGGGCGTAGCCAGGCGCCTCAGGCGCAGGACCTGCAAGGCGATTTCCTGCTGCCAGGCCTCGTCGAGCTGCACACCGACAACCTTGAAAAGCATTTGTCGCCGCGCCCCGGCGTAGACTGGCCGTCGGCCTCGGCGGTGCTCAGCCATGATGCGCAGATCATTGCATCGGGCATCACCACGGTGTTTGACGCGCTGTCTATCGGTGACGTCAATCCCAAGGGCAAGCGCATGCAGCAATTGCCCGCCATGCTTGAAGCGATCGCCCACGCCAATGCGGCAGGTCTGACCCGTGCCGAGCATCGCCTTCACCTGCGTTGCGAAGTCTGCCACCCGGATACCTTGAGTGTGTTCCGCGATCTGGTAGCGCAGCCATTGGTGCAACTGGTGTCAGTGATGGACCACTCGCCGGGTCAGCGTCAGTTCGCGCTTGAGTCCAAATACCGCGAATACTACATGGGCAAATACCACCTCACGACTGCGCAGATGGATGAGTTCATCGTCGAGCAGGTAGCCAACTCCCGTGAATACAGTGATCGTTTTCGGCGTGCCATTGTCGAGGATTGTCTGGCGCGAGGGCTGTCGGTGGCCAGTCATGACGACGCGACACTGGCTCACGTCGAGGAGTCCGCGGGCTATGGCATGAGTATCGCTGAATTCCCCACTACCATGGAGGCTGCGCAGGGCTGTCGACGTCTGGGCATGAGCGTATTGATGGGCGCACCCAACGTGGTACGCGGTGGCTCTCACTCGGGCAACGTGGCAGCCGTCGATCTGGCAAAAGAAGGGCTACTGGATATTCTCTCCAGCGACTATTATCCGGCCAGCCTGTTGCAGGCCGCGTTTACGCTGGCCGGGCAGGGCGAGTACTGCACGCTGCCCCAGGCAGTGGCAATGGTCAGTCGGGCTCCGGCCGTTTCAGCCGGGCTGGATGATCGCGGAGAAATTCGTGTCGGGCTGCGAGCCGATCTGGTTCAAGTCCGTGCTGATAAGAGCCGTGCTGATAATGTCCGGGATCAAGGTACACTGCCGGTTATTCAGCAGGTCTGGCGACAAGGCAAGAGGGTGTACTGATGGCAGGCAGGTTGATCTATCTCATCGGGCCGTCCGGTTCGGGCAAGGACAGCCTGCTGGATAGCGCCCGTGATGAGCTGGCCCGGCGCGGTTGCCGGGTGGTGCAACGGGTCATCACGCGTTCGGCGGAAGCCGTGGGTGAGTCCGCGCAGGCCGTGACCGTCGAGCAGTTTCTGGCGATGCGGGCGCAGGGTGACTTCGCCTTGAGCTGGCAGGCCAACGGCTTGCATTACGGCATTCCGAAACAGATCGATGAGTGGCTGGCTGCTGGGCTCGACGTTCTGGTCAACGGCTCCCGCGCGCATCTGTCTCAGGCCCGCCAGCGCTACCCTGATTTGCTGGCGATCTTGTTGACGGTCAATGACGACACCTTGCGCCAGCGATTGCTTGCCCGAGGCAGGGAATCAGTGGCTGACATCGAAGCGAGGCTGCAACGCAATTCCCGATTCACCGTGGAGTTGCTGGACAGCGATTCAGCGGTACGCCTGCTGGATAACTCGGGAGCGCTGGAGCAGACCACCGAGCGCCTGTTGCAATACATCGCCCGCGAGCACGCATGCGCCTGACCTTGCTGGGCACCGCAGATGCTCGTCAGGTGCCGGTGTATGGCTGCCAGTGCCCGGCGTGTCTGGCAGCCATGGCCAATCATCAATTACGGCGGCTACCGTGCAGCGCGTTGATCGAATGTGGCGATCAACGCTGGTTGATCGACAGCGGACTGACCGATCTTGCCGAGCGTTTTCCACCGCGTACGTTGAGCGGCATCCTGCAGACTCATTACCATGCTGATCATGCCCAGGGCCTGCTGCATTTGCGTTGGGGGCAGGGACTGATCATTCCGGTACACGGGCCAAAGGATCCGGAAGGCCTGTCCGACCTGTACAAACACCCGGGTATTCTTGATTTCAGCCAGCCGTTCGATGCTTTCGAGACCCGTGAGCTTGGCAGCCTGACCGTTACCGCCTTGCCGCTGCTGCATTCAAAGCCGACTTTGGGTTATCTCTTGAAGGGTGAGGGCAGGAGCATTGCTTACCTCACCGATACGGTGGGTTTACCCGATGCGACGGCTGAATACTTGCAGCGCGAGCCGCTGGATGTACTGGTTCTTGACTGTTCGATGCCGCCGCAACCGCAAACTCCGCGTAACCATAACGATCTGAACCTTGCGCTTGAAATCATCGAGCACCTGCAACCGGGCAAGGCTGTGCTGACCCACATAGGGCACACGCTGGATGCATGGTGGATGGAGCATGGGCATGAGTTGCCGGAACAGGTGGTCATCGCCAGAGACGGGATGCAGGTTTGATATGCAGTCGAACTTCGTCATACACGACCGTTCCAACCTGACAGATTGATCACGCGGTCATCGTCATGATGGTCATTTGCAGTGCGCGGAGACTTACCTATGAGTATTCAGCCTTACGCTACAGCGGCCCCGAGTCGCGCCGAAGTCGATGCCTTTGCGGGGGCGACCCTGATCCAGTTCGGGACCGATTGGTGCGGCTTCTGCAAAGCTGCCGAGCCTTTGGTAGACAGCGTGCTGGCAGACTACCCCGGTGTACGCCATCTGAAAATCGAAGACGGCAGCGGACGACCATTAGGCCGTTCATTCAGGGTCAAACTGTGGCCAACGCTGATCTTCATGCGCGACGGTGTTGAACTCAGCCGTCTGGTACGGCCGAATAATGTCAGTGCGATTGAAGAGGCGTTCGAAGGAATGGTTAAGCAGGGGTAGGGTGGTCAATGCGCTGCTTTTCATGGGGAACGGTGTGACGTGGGACCGGCTTTAGCCGGGAAGAGGCCGGGGCAGGCACTCCATATTCCCTGCCAGAAATACCGCTTCCCGGCTAAAGCCGGTCCCAAGTCAACTTGCCGATAACCATAGAGTCTCCATTTTTTCGCGCTTGGGCAAGATCCCACAGGCTCAACAGGCTTAACTACCCACCCGTCATATTCATGAACCGCACCACCTGCACTTCATCGTTGACGCTGAAGTTATGGCTCCACGGCTTCAACTGCATGGCGTCGATAATCGCTTTCTCGAGCTTTTCCGGTTGACCCGGATTGGCACGCAGTACGGCTTTGAGGTCTGCAGAGTGTTCGTTGCCCAGACACAGCAGCAGCCTGCCTTCAACGGTCAAGCGCACCCGGTTGCAGGTAGCGCAGAAGTTATGGCTGTGGGGGGAAATGAAGCCGACGCGAATATCCGGTGCTTCCGCCAGTCTCCAATAACGTGACGGCCCTTGAGTGGATTCAGCGGAGTTGATCAACGTGTATCGCTCGGCGATACGTTCGCGTACCTGATCACTCGAATAGAAGGACTCGGCACGGCTGTGATCGCTGATAATGCCCAGCGGCATCTCTTCGATAAAAGAGATGTCCAGTTTGCGGTCAATGGCGAAGGCCACCAGATCATTGATCTCATGATCGTTGCGACCCTGCATGACCACGCAGTTGAGCTTGGTATGGACGAATCCGGCTGCGTTGGCTGCATCGATCCCGGCAATGACCTTGCTCAGGTCACCGGTGCGGGTCATTTCCTTGAAGCGCACCGGGTCGAGGCTGTCCAGGCTGATGTTCAGCCGGGACACACCGGCGTCGAACAACGGCTGGGCGAGCCTGTCCAGTTGGGAGCCATTGGTGGTCATGCACAGTTCACGCAGGCCGGGCAGGGCGGCAATCTGCTGACAAAGCCCGACAATTCCGGACCGGACCAGCGGCTCGCCACCGGTCAGACGAATTTTGCGCGTTCCCAGAGCAACAAACTGTTCAGCGACTTGATAAATCTCTTCCAGCGACAGGATCTGCTGGCGCGGTAGAAAAGTCATTTCCTCGGCCATGCAATACACGCAACGGAAGTCGCAACGGTCTGTCACTGACATCCGCAGGTAATCGACCTTGCGTGCAAAGCTGTCCATCAGGATACGGTCTGACATTTCCACCTTCTCAATGCATTCTTCTACAGCCATATAACAGCACTGTTCATGGCAAGTTTCATATTTTTTGCGAACTGGCCGCCGATGATGTTACCGGGTTATCGGCCGATGTCAGCGTTTCGCTATAGGACACGTAGTAAGCCAGACCCACGAACACTGCGCCACCCACTGCGTTACCTAAAAATACCGCGACAAAGTTGTCGACGAATTGGCTCCAGCTCAATGCGTCGGCAAATATTGCCGCAGGAATCAGAAACATGTTGGCCACGACGTGCTGGAAACCGATGGCCACAAAGGCCATCACAGGGAACCAGATGCCGAGGATCTTGCCTGCAACGTCCTTGCTGGCGTAGGACAACCATACGGCCAGACAAACCAGCCAGTTGCAGCCGATACCGGAAATGAACGCCTGGGTAAAATCTGCGTTGACTTTGCCGGTCGCGATGGCGACGGTTTTCGCCAGGAACGGACCTTCGGTCAAACCCAGCAGGTGACCAAAGAAAAACGCGACAAACAGGGCTCCCAGCAAGTTGGCCACTGTCACCAGCAACCAATTGCGCGCCACCGCCGACAGCTTGATGCGCCCTGCGAACATTGCCATTGGCAGGCTCATCATGTTGCCGGTCAGCAATTCGCCGCCTGCAAGAATCACCAGAATCAGGCCGATGGGAAATACCGCCGCTCCGAGTAAATTACCGAATGAAGCCCACTGCGCCGGAATCATGGTGCTGACGTGGATATCCAGCAGGAAGCCGAGGGATATGAATGCTCCGGCCAGAAATCCCAGGATCAGCACTGAAAGCATGGGCAGGTGAGCTTTCTTCACGCCTGCTTCGACGGTCAGCTCGGCAATCTGTTGCGGGGTATTCACGGACATAATCATGGCTCAAGCAAGGCAACTTCGAAGTACGCGCCTCAGGCACGCGACTGCTGGCAGCTGCCGGTCTATATTCGGGGTTCTTCTAGCATCCGGTCTGGTTGCGCAACGTGCGTCAGGGCGCGTTGGCGGGTTCCTGTGATTCAGAGATGTGGTTTGCGGTATGTTCAGAGGCGAGCGGCGCACAGTGCGCAGCATTCGCTTGAGGACATTCGGGGCAGGTTGGACTCGGCCACCGAATTAGTAAGCAAGCTACTGAGTCGAATTGCCGCAGTCCAATCGCTTGTTCCGATGAGGTGATCGATAGACTCAATCACCGGTCTGCAGGCCACGTACAGCAAGGGGTTAGCCGCACGGCTCAATGGGTGGGATCAAGTTTCAACATGAGCTCGACCTGTGCGCCATGACCGATATCGAGCTGTTTGTTGCTGCGCTGCACGGTCGCACCGCAGCGTTTGGACAGCGCATCGACCAGGCTCAAGGCCAGGGGAGTGCCTGAAGCGGAGAAGGCACTCAAGACTTCGTCGCTGAACCCAGGCCCTTGATCGCAGATGCAGATTCGCGCCGTTTCCGGGTCCATTGGCGCTATTTGCAAGTCGATACCACTGCCATTGCTGTGCTTGATCGCGTTGTCCAATAGCTCGTTGAGAATCAAGCCCATGTTGGACGCTATTTGCAGGGAAACGTACACCGGCTGGGTTTGAAGGCTGAGTGCGATAGGCCTGCTGTACTGGGTGTCGATAACGCCTCGCGCCAGGTCAGGCAGCAATTGCGCGAGATCGACCTGATTTCGGCTGTTGCGGTGCAATTGCTCCTGGACAGCGCCAATGCCTACCACACGGGAGATCGCAGACTGCATCAGGTTTTTGGCTTCTTCACCCTGGGCGCGGAGGCTGGAAAGTTGCAGCAGGCTGATGATCAACTGAAGATTGTTCTTGACCCGATGATTGAGCTCGGCAAGCAGCGCTTGTTGATTCTCAGCCATCTCCCTTTGTTCTGTGATGTCGACACAACTGCCAAAATACCCCGCGAATTGCCCGTCGCGGTAGAACGGCGCGCCACTGTCCAGCATCCAGCGGTATTCACCGTCGTGACGCCTGACCCGATAGGGCGTTCTGAACGGGATACGCTCGTCGAATGCCTTGTCGTAAGCATCCACACAGGCATCGAGGTCTTCAGGGTGAACGTCGTCCTTCCAGCCATAGCCGCAGAGTTGCTGCTGACTCTTGCCGGTGAAGTCTGTCCAGGGCTTGTTGAACCAGTCGCAATGTTTGTCGCTTCTTGCACGCCAGATCATCACCGGCGCGTGGTCGGCCAACTCGCGAAATTCAAGTTCACCAAGTGTTGCCGGGTGACTGGTCTCCTCAGGCTCGAATTTCATTGACGCTGACCGTTGGCAATCGTGATCGGGCAGGCTGGAATATCTCCAGAGCATTATGAGCGGGGAGTGTGGCGAGGGGTTGGCCATCCAGTAACGCCCGGGCGACGTCCGCGCACAGGGTCAGGTCTTGCGGCGCATAAGGCTTGCGCAACAAGCCCAGCGCGGCATCGGCGTTGGCCCGGGCGGTAAGGATTTGCCCGCTGATAAACATCGAACTGACGCCATGCTCGTTCATAAGACTGCGGGCCAGCGCGATACCTTCGTCATTACCACCGAGATTGATATCGACGAAAGCGATGTCGGCCTGTTGTTCACGGGCGAGCTTCAGCGCGTGAGACACGTCATATGCAGGGCCGATCACTTCATGTTCTGCACCAAGCGTGGCGGCTGCAATCATCGCCAGGATCGGATCATCTTCTATCAGAAGGATGCGCATTCTTTATTCCTGCCTTTCAAACGGGAGACGCAAACGTGGACCCAGAAGTGGTCGGTTACGTCGCGAGGCAAAAAGCGTCTACTCATGCAAATGCACGTCGTTGCAGATTGGGCTGCCCCTTGACTGAATGGTTCATAAATGGTTTGAAAAACATTCAAACGAGTGTAGGACTGCGTTATCCCTTGCGAATGCTGCGTTCATATCGCTCCAGAAGCGGCTGAATACTGACACCGTGGAGCAAAATACTAAGTGCCACTACTGACAGCGTCAGGCTGATACTCACACTGGCGACATCGTCCGGTAGCCCGTGGCCCAAGGCAAAGCACAGGTAGAACAGGCTGCCGATGCCGCGAATACCGAACCAGCCAACCAGGGCTTTCTGCCGTTTGTTGAGCAAGCGCTTGCTGACGAGAAGCCACACTGCAATGGGCCTGATGAAGCAAAACAGCACCAGCCCGAGCCCGACAGCGCGCCAGTCCCAATAAATAGCCAGCGATGCGCCGAGCAGGGTAATCAGCAGCACTTCCATCGAGCGTTCTACCAGGCTTGAGAATGCCAGCATGTCACCCATCATGACCCCGGCAGCCAGTTGCGATTCACTGAGGTCCTCTTTTTCGGCAACCGTGGTCCGCTCGATGCTGCCGCTCATGTGACCAATCACTGGCTGCGCCAGATGTTCGGCAGGCACCTCTGACTGCGTGGTCTGCGCCTCTGCCTGGCGCAAGCCAAGCCCCGCCGCGAACACCGATAAGAAGCCGAACGCGCCCAGACCGTCGGCGACCACGTAAGCAATGGCGATGAGTGCCAGGGCCAGGAAGTCATTAGGTGACGTATCACTGTCAGCGTTTTTGATCCGCAGATAAATCATCAAATGCCCGACCCCACGACCCAGGCCGTAGCCGATCAGTAGTCCGACGGGCACACCCCACAGCAGGTTTTTTATGGCCCAGTGCTGTATCCAGTTCATGTCACCACTGGCGTGAGTCAGAAACATCAGGGCGAAGATCACGAATGGAAAGGCAGTGCCGTCGTTCAGGCCCGCTTCACCTGACAAACCGAAGCGCAGCCGGTCGGAGTCCTGAGCGTTGTTGACCTGCACCAGCGAAGCGAGAACCGGATCGGTGGGCGAGAGCATGGCGCCCAGCAAGATCGAAACGCCCCAGGACAGCCCGAACAGGTAGTGAGCCGCCAGCGCAGTACCTGCAATGGTCGCCAGCATCACCGGCCCGGACAGCCAGTAAGCGGAATGCCAGGCCTTGCTGTTCAACGGCAGACGCAGCTTGATCCCGGTACTGAACAACGAGAACAGCACAGCCGCTTCGGTCAGACGCTCCAGCCAGCTCGACGCGTCGCGGAAGTCCAGATCCAGCATGTCCAGCCCCGCCGGGCCAATGGCAAAGCCGAATGCCAGGCACACAGCCGACGTCGTGACGGGCAGCCATCGCAAATAAGAGGAAGTCAGCGCGAGCATCATCAGCAACGCGCCAAGTACGGTCATGCAAAGAATGAAACTCATCCGGCCTGTTTTCTCACAACGGGGCCCCGTAAATACGGGGCGATAGGGTTGTGACTGCTCAGGTTCGGGATAGTTGAAACAT
>NZ_JACONW010000096.1 GCF_014357575.1 Pseudomonas folii
GGTCAATCATCTATCCTGGCCCGATCAGCTAAGCAGCGTAGCGTCCAGAGTGATTTTTGCATTCAGGACTTTCGACACCGGGCAGCCTTCTTTGGCCGCAGTGGTCAGTTTGTCGAATTGCTCTTGAGTCGCGCCCGGCACTTTGGCCTTCAGCGTCAAGTGAACTGCAGTGATCGCGAAGCCGCCATCAACCTGGTCGAGCGTGACGTCTGCAGTCGTGTCGATGCTTTCAGCGGTGAGGTTCTCGCCACCCAGGATCATCGACAGCGCCATGGAGAAGCAGCCAGCATGCGCTGCGCCGATCAATTCTTCAGGGTTGGTGCCTTTGCCGCCTTCGAAACGAGCCTTGAAGCCGTATGGCGCTTCACGCAATACGCCAGTTTCAGTGGAGATGCTGCCGATGCCAGTCTTCAGGTCGCCTTCCCAGTGGGCCGATGCTTTTTTGACAATGCTCATGGTGTCTCCTCATGGATAAGTGCGGTTTCGCACGGGGTTAAGGTTTCTGAGGATAGCTCGGTCTGGAAAGTTCAACTGTGGGAAGGATCCGAAAATAAAGTAGCATTTTTCTACTTTAGGGATTGAATCTGAGGCATATGCCCTTATCCTCTTTAACAACCGCGGGTTTCGGTCATCAGCGTTTTCTCCATCAGACGGGTCATGCGCCAAGCCTGCAAAAACATTTTCGAGGATCGTTGACGACCTATGAAACGTTTAGCTGATGTGAAGATTTCCACACTTGATCTGGTGCCCGTACGCCACGACAGAGGCACTGCAGAATCTCTGCGCAACTCATTGAACCTGGCTCAGCATGTTGAAAAGCTGGGCTACAACCGCTTCTGGGTGGCCGAACACCACAATATGGATGGCATCGCCAGTTCGGCGACTTCGGTCCTGCTGGGCTATCTGGCGGGCGGCACATCGACCATTCGCGTCGGTGCCGGTGGCATCATGCTGCCCAACCACGCGCCACTGGTGATCGCTGAACAGTTCGGTACGCTGGCAAGCCTGTATCCGGGGCGTATCGATCTGGGTCTGGGCCGAGCGCCGGGTTCCGATCAAATGACCGCTCGCGCACTGCGGCGCGAGCGCTCTGGCAGCGCCGATGACTTCCCTGAAGATGTGACTGAGCTGATGGCCTACCTTGGCCCACGCACACCCGATCAGCGAGTCATCGCCGTCCCGGGCACTGGCACCAATGTGCCGATCTGGTTGCTGGGTTCAAGCCTGTTCAGTGCGCAACTGGCCGGGCAACGCGGTCTGCCTTATGCCTTTGCGTCACACTTCGCGCCGCGCTACATGCACGAAGCCATTCGGGTTTATCGCAATCACTTCGAACCTTCAGCCGTACTCGACAAGCCCTACGTGATGCTCGGTGTGCCGCTGGTGGCTGCCGATACGGACGAGCATGCAGAGTATCTGGCGACATCGCTGTATCAGCGGATTCTATCGCTGATGCGCGGTCAGACTTTGATGCAAAAGCCGCCCGTGAAGAGCATGGAAGGGTTGTGGCTGCCTCATGAGCGTGAAGCGGTAAGCGACTTCCTCGGCCTGGCGATGGTTGGCAGCAAGGAAAAAATCCGGGCCCGGCTGGACGTGTTGCTGGAGCAGACAGATGCCGATGAGCTGATCTTCACCTGCGATATGTATGAGCATGCGGATCGCTTGCGCTCGTATGAAATTCTGGCCGAGGCTGCAAAAGGCTAAGGGCGACGCTGCACCTGTAGGAGCTCACGAGCACCGCGAGGCCGCGATGGCGGTGTATCAGGCAAACCGCTATCGCTGCCTCGCGGTGCTCGTGCACTCCTACAGGGCAAAAGGTTAGCCACAGAAACAAAAAAACCGACTTCAACGAGTCGGTTTTTTTGTATCCGCAATCAGATCAGCCGCGCTGATACACGATTTCCTTGGCGCCGCCTTCACAGCTGCCGACAACTTTCTTGTCGGTCACGCTGCCTTTGTCGACGACTTCAAGCGTGTAGGACGAAGCGCCTTTAGCCTGAAGCTTTGCGTCAATTTCCGCTTTCAACTCTTCGCACGGTTTGCCAGCCGCCAGGGTGGTCCCGGCGATGCTCAGCAAACCTACCGCCAATAGAAACTTCTTCATTGGTCAAACTCCTTCGTCAGGCCAAATCAGGTCATCTACATGGCAAACGACCTGAAAGAATTAACCACGCCGACGATTGTTCGCAACAGCGGGCTCTATCTGTGTAGCGGAGGATATGGCAATCAGCCAGTGCGAAAGTTCAGCGATGATCAGCTGTTGGCAATCCGAAAGCCTACTTTCAGGGTGACCTGGAAGTGCGCAACCTTGCCATCTTCAATATGACCGCGAGTCTCAGTCACTTCGAACCATTCCAGATGATTGATGCTCTTGCTCGCCTCGGCCAACGCGTTGTTGATCGCGTCTTCGATGGTGGTGGTAGACGAGCCAACCAGCTCGACCTTCTTGTAGGTGTGATGATCAGTCATGGCAGTTCTCCTAAGGGTCATTACGAGCGCTGCAGTGGGCACGCTCCCTACCTCTGTGGGGAAAAGCGGCATAAAAGTTCAGCATTTTGCGAAAACACAAACGCACTTTCTGAAAAGCCCGTAGTCGGAAACAACACATGCCACTCACCATCGCAGGAGAAACATCATGGCTAGCACTTCACTTCGTAAAGCCTCGCTTCAAAGCATGGAAGCGGAAATCGAAAGTCTGTTGAAAGCACTTGAAGGCTTGAAATCCGACGCGTCGGACGAATCGCGCAAGACCCTCAAAAATTTGAAAGCCAACGCTGAAAGCGCGCTGAGCCACTCGCGCAGCCTGCTGAGCGATGTGTATGAAGACGTGAAAGTCAAAACCCGCGAAACCAGCGTTGCTACCCGCGACTACGCGCAAGAGCACCCTTGGACTACTGCCGGTGTTGCAGTGGGCGCGGTTGGCCTGCTGGCTGCCTACCTGCTGTTCAAACGCGGCAACTGATTAGACGCTCAGGGCCTTCCCGAACGTTTCAGCTCATTTTTTAACCAGTTGGCTAATGATTGAGCGCGCCCATCAGCGGCACGTTTGGGAACCCACAACGCCAGTTGCGCCGGGGTTTCGCTGAAACCCCATGGCGCAACCAGGCGACCAGCCCGCAGGTCATCCGCCACCAGCGGCTCAGGTGCAATCGCAACTCCCAGGCCAGCCACGGCCGCTTCCAGCAAATAATACAAATGCTCAAAACCCTGCCCATATTGCAGCGCTTTCGGGTCGATGCCGTTTTGTTGTGCCCAACTGGGCCAGGCTTGCGGCCGCGACGTGGTTTGCAGAAGGGTTTCTTCGAGTAAGTCTTCTACCGGTGCCTGCCGCAATTGCGCGTAACGTGCGAAGTGCGGGCTTAACACCGGCCCGATTCGCTCACTCGCCAGCTCGAAGACCTGCATGTCCGTCGGCCACGGCGGCTCGGCGAATACCAGTAGCGCGTCCAGTCCGGGACGACGCGGATCCAGGTCACCTTCACCCGCTGACAAGTGCAGACGCAGATCCGGCAAGTCCGCATTCAGCCGCCCCAGACGCGGAATAAACCAGCGCGCCAGCAAGCTTCCGGAACAGCCCAGCACAAACGGGGCATCCGCATTGCCCTTGCTGAGCTCGGCACACACGGCGCGCAGGCGGTCGAACGCGTCGCCGCTGGCGTCTCGTAGGCGAATGCCTGAATCTGTGAGTTTAAGGCCACGTCCATCCTTGACGAACAAGGCGACGCCCAAGTGTTCTTCAAGGACTTTCAGTTGCCGGCTTACTGCACCGTGAGTCACGTGCAGCTGTTCGGCCGCCTGACTGACGCTGTTCAAACGTGCAGTGGCCTCAAAGGCTCGCAATGCATTTAGCGGAGGAAGGTCGTGGCTCATGGTATCTGTGAGTTTTCCTGACAGGTTGCAGAGATCTTATCGGTTTTCAGATGGGTTGGCGCTGGTTAAAGTATGTTCATTGCCGATCCGGCTCACTCATTCGCTTATCGACCCTGGAGGTCACATGACCCAGACCAACTTCAGCAGCGGCCCAGACGCCAACGGCTTGTTCGGTTCATTCGGCGGCCGCTACGTTGCCGAAACCCTGATGCCACTGGTGCTTGACCTGAATCGCGAGTACGAAGCTGCCAAAGCCGACCCGGAATTCGTCGAGCAACTCGCCTATTTCCAGCGTGATTACATTGGTCGTCCAAACCCTCTGTACTTCGCTGAGCGTCTGACCGAGTTCTGCGGCGGCGCCAAAATCTACTTCAAGCGCGAAGAGTTGAATCACACTGGCGCGCACAAGATCAATAACTGCATCGGCCAGGTCCTGCTGGCCCAGCGCATGGGCAAAAAGCGTCTGATCGCCGAAACCGGCGCAGGCATGCACGGCGTGGCAACGGCTACTGTCGCTGCACGCTTTGGCCTGCCATGTGTGATCTACATGGGCGCCACCGACATCGAGCGTCAGCAAGCCAACGTATTCCGCATGAAGTTGCTGGGCGCTGAAATCGTCCCTGTCACCTCCGGCACCGGCACCCTGAAAGACGCGATGAACGAAGCATTGCGTGACTGGGTAACCAACGTTGACGACACCTTCTACCTGATCGGCACCGTGGCAGGCCCACACCCGTACCCGGCGATGGTTCGTGATTTCCAGTCGATCATCGGCAAGGAAACCAAGGTCCAGATGCAGGAGAAGGAAGGCCGTCTGCCAGACAGCCTGATCGCTTGCGTCGGGGGCGGCTCCAACGCCATGGGCCTGTTCCATCCGTTCCTGGATGACAGCAGCGTGGACATCATCGGCGTCGAAGCCGGTGGTCACGGTGTTGATACCGACAAGCACGCCGCCAGCCTCAACGGTGGTGTGCCAGGCGTACTGCACGGCAACCGCACTTACTTGCTGCAGGACAACGACGGCCAGATCACTGACGCGCATTCGATATCTGCCGGTCTGGACTACCCAGGCATCGGCCCGGAGCACGCTTACCTGCACGAAGTGAAGCGCGTCGAATACGTCAGCATCACCGACGAAGAAGCGCTCGAGGCCTTCCACCATTGCTGCCTGCTGGAAGGCATCATCCCGGCACTGGAAACTGCTCACGCTTTGGCCGAAGCCATGAAGCGCGCTACTAACCTGCGCGACGACCACTTGATGGTGGTGTGCCTGTCGGGTCGCGGTGACAAAGACATGCAAACCGTCATGAACCACATGGCCGCTGCCGAACAGAATCAGGAGAAGCTGGTATGAGCCGCCTCGAACAACGTTTCGCCCAGCTGAAAACCGAAGGCCGTGCGGCATTGGTGACCTTTGTCACCGCAGGCGATCCGGGTTATGACACCTCGCTGAAAGTGCTCAAGGGTTTGCCAGCAGCCGGTGCCGATGTCATCGAACTGGGCATGCCGTTCACCGACCCGATGGCTGACGGGGTGGCGATTCAACTCGCGACCTTGCGTGCTCTGGACGCCGGTCAGACGTTGCTGAAAACCCTGCAGATGGTCAGCGAGTTCCGCGTCGACGATCAAACCACGCCGATCGTGCTGATGGGTTACTACAACCCGATCCATCGTTATGGCGTGGAAAAATTCGTCGCCGCCGCCAGCGAAGCCGGCGTTGACGGTCTGATCATCGTCGACTTGCCACCCGAGCATGACGCCGAACTGGCGACGCCTGCTCAGGCTTCCGGTATCGATTTCATCCGCCTGACCACGCCAACCACTGACGATGCGCGTCTGCCACGGGTTCTTGAGCGCAGTTCCGGCTTCGTCTACTACGTGTCGGTGGCGGGCGTGACTGGTGCGGGTTCGGCGACGATGGAGCACGTTGAAGGCGCAATCGAGCGTTTGCATCGTCATACCAGTCTGCCGATCTGTGTCGGATTTGGCATTCGCACTCCGGAGCAGGCTGCGGCCATCGCTCGCCTCGCCGACGGCGTAGTCGTGGGTTCGGCACTGGTGGACAAGATCGCCAATGCTGCGTCGCCAGAGCAGGGCGTCGATGACGTATTGAGCCTGTGTGCGGCCTTGGCCGAAGGCGTACGTAAAGCTCGTGTGAGCTGAAGGTAAAGTTCCTGATACAGAGGAATCAAAGCGCAAACGCCTGTACTAAGTAGTCAGGCAAAGGGGTTCAGGACTGATGTCGTGAACCCCTTTTTGCTGCATTGAATTTTTCAGGAGCACCACATGAAACTGCCGAACCGTTTGATTGCCGGGCTGGGTATCTTGATGATCAGCGCCAGTCCGCTGTTGCAAGCAGCACCGCAAGATCAGCGCGGCGGCCCTGACGATAACCGTCAAGGTCAGCAACAAGGTCCAGGTCCGCAGAGCAAAGGTGGTCATGAGCAGGGCAGACAGGGTCAAAACCCGGGCCCAGGCAACGACAACCGTCCGCAACAGCAAGCGCATCAGGACAACCGTGGCGGCAATCGTCCACCGGAAAATTTTGATAGCGTGCGCAATACCATCCAGCAGCACCGCGACGTGATCGGCCGTGGTCAGCCGCTGCCGCCGAACATTCATGTGGTCAAAGGCCACCCATTGCCACCGGGTTACGGCAAACGTCTGGACTCGCGCTCGCTGCAACACCTGCCTCATTACGATGGCTACGAATGGCGCCGTATGGGCACCGACGTAGTGCTGATCGCTGTGGGCACCGGGATTGTTTACGCGATTCTGGATGGTGTTTTGAATTAACAAAAACCTGTACCTGTAGGAGTGAGCTTGCTCGCGATGGCATCAGTTCAGGCGATCAATTCGCCGGCCAAGAGACCTAATCGCGAGCAAGCTCACTCCTACAGATCCAATGTCTACTGCACGACAGCGCGGTGTCAGAGCCACAGGTTCTGATTTAGTTCGAATTAGCGCCTGAACATCCCCAGATTCAACGGCCTTACCGCCCCCATCCAGATCGCATGCTCGGTATGATCCGCCAGCTCATCGCCAGTCAGCGGATGGGTAAACACCACCAGACCATTGCGATTCAGCGCCAGCCATAGCACGACATCGGCAAACTGCTGATGATCAAACGCCAACTGACAACTCCAGTCGGTATGCGGGCCGACCGGCCGCTCGTGAACCCTGCCCATCGCCAAACCAAACTTCTCGACCGCCGCCTCACACAAGGCCCGGGCCTGCTCGATGGTGTCAGCGTCGAAATAGACATGCGCGTGATAGCCCTGAATCTCTGGCATATGTGCTCCCTGCGGTTGGCTGGATACTGTTTATCGGGGCTATTCTGACTCGCTAAGTGAGTTATCCACAGACCAGAATCGATTTCCAAGCAGAATGCAAAAATACTTGTGACGGAATAACCGTGACGGGCGAGCTATCAGTTTCTGATAGTAAGAACTCCACCGCCGCCACCGCCACCTGAACCGCCACCATGATGTCCACTATCAGGATGTCCACGGCCCGTGGTAGGACCGTGTTGCGGTCTGCGTTTACCTCGTGGTCGTTGACGCGGTTTGGCTGGTGGCTTTGGAACAACAGGAGCAGGGGGCAGACTAGCCGGCGGGGTAGGCGTGGTAGTCACTGCTGGGCTTGGCGTTGGAGTGGGGGGCGGCAACGCGCCAAGATCAATAACTGGAAGCTCAGACGACGGAATACCGAAGACCTCTTGCGATAGATTATTGAAAAAAGCATCAACGCGTTTTTGCACAGCGCCACCAAATCCAGATGCAGCCGCCTTGTAGGTAGACAACGTGTCGACCCGAGCCCGCCACCCGTCGGCAATGGCTTTCATTTCAGGCGATCCGATGACAGATGCTGTTCCCATAAAAGTTTCTGTACGGAATGCCATCTGTACCTCGCCCATAGGATTACCCGTATTAGCAAGTACCTCGTTCCAATAAGCTTCTCTCGTCGATTCGGATGGCATGACTTTAAAAACCGAATTCAAAGTCCAGGCATCTGGACCGAGCCCAGCAGCAGAGAACACTTTGTTGTGAAACGCCCATGCCTCCTGATGATTGATATCACGATCAACATAGCCTTGACTCGCCAGCTGAGCGGACAATGTACTGAGATACTGCCGCGCCATTGCGTTGTAGATCCGCGACTCGTTAATCGTCTTGCCAGCGTCACGCGCGGTCAGCCGCAAGAAATTCATAGAGGCGTTGCCTGATACAGATCCTCCCGTCACGACACTCTCAGCTAATGTTGCATATTTGTACCCTTTGATCTGTAGAAAAGCATACATACTAGATGCAGAATCATACTGAAGGAGTATTTCTAGTGTTTTTATATCGTTAGGGTTTAATTTTTCAGCCATCTCTTATCTCACAAATATAATTAAGCGAAAAAACCCATTCGCATTCCAATCAAGCCAATTAAAATATAATAAATCAGGATTACCCTTATTAGGTTATACACCCAATACCAAGCCCGTATCTTCACCCTGTACCAAGTCCAGCGCATAGCGGTGATAAGGACAACGTATGCACTCAACATAAACAACTTTACTTTTATGTGTGCCATATATAATTACCTTAGCCAGAAAATTCAGATACAAGATCTGAAAACCTTGGAACACAAGTAACTCGACGCGGGCCAAAAAGTAAATACAGGTCAAGTCCTAAAGTAACGTAGGAAAGTTCGGACCACAAAAAATATATAGCTAAAACATGGACGAACTATCGAGTCGCACAAGAGACAACTCTGCTAAACAGCAATCGACGGCAACGGCCTGCCTGTCAACGAAGTCCCGCTCTGCGCCTGCTCACTTTCCAGCCAATCCACAAACTGCTGAACAATCTGCACCCGCCGTTTGCGTTGTGGCAGTACTACGTAATAGCCATAAGCGGAGACCGCTGTCCCGTCGATAGGGCGACACAACAATCCTTGATCAAGCAGGGCGTCCACCAGATGACGCCAGCCGATGGCGACGCCCTGGCCCGCTATCGCGGCCTGGATGAGCAAGGTGTAGTTGTCGAACCGCAATTGCCCGGGAGCAGGGGCCTGGGGGATGTTCAAGGCGCGGAACACGCCGCCCCAGTCGAACCAGTTGGCGCTGCCTTCGCCACGTAAATGCAGCAGCGGAAACTCTCGCAGTACATCAGTGGGCAACGGCGGCTCACGCCCGGCCAGTAACTGCGGGCTGCACACCGGGAATACTTCTTCACTGAACAACCAGCGGCTCTCGCCTTGTTTGAAACGCCCGTCGCCAAACAGCACGGCGACGTCGATATCGGCGCGCAGCATGCTGTGGCTGCGCTCACTGGTGACGAGGCTGACGTCCACGTCCGGATGAGCTTCGTGAAAACGATGCAGGCGAGGCATCAGCCAGTAAGCCGCGAAAGCAAAGTCGGTGGCGACCTGCAGCACTTCGTGTTGATGCTGATGGGTGATCGCGATCAAGCCTGTGTCCATCGACTGCAAGCCGGTCTGCACGTGGCTGAAAAGAATGTCGCCCGCATCCGTCAGCTCGATGCCACGGTAGATCCGATCAAACAACCGGGTGGCCAGCTGTTCTTCTAGGCGTTTGATCTGCTGGCTCACGGCGGGCTGAGTGGTGCCCAGCTCGACAGCCGCAGCTGTAAAACTGCGCAGGCGCGCTGCGGCCTCGAACGCCCAGAGCAGATCCAGCGACATTTCACCAAGCGATTCAAACATAAGCTGCACTTATCCTAGGCATTGCCTTGCATGGGCTTTACCATAAATCCCATGGGTCCCATCCTCAATCGCAGCACTTTCGCATAAATATTCACTATGGGATGCCGCGAATACATGAAGCGCAAAAATATTCTTTTCATCATGGCCGATCAAATGGCCGCGCCGATGTTGCCGTTCTACGCTTCGTCTCCTATCAAGATGCCTAATCTGAGTCGCCTCGCTGCTGAAGGCGTGGTGTTCGATGCTGCTTACTGCAACAGCCCGCTGTGCGCGCCGTCGCGTTTCACGCTGGTCAGCGGTCAGTTGCCCAGCAAGATCGGCGCTTACGACAACGCCGCTGAATTCCCCGCCGATATTCCGACCTACGCCCATTACCTGCGTCGTCTGGGTTACAAGACTGCACTGTCCGGCAAGATGCACTTTTGCGGGCCCGACCAGCTGCACGGCTACGAAGAACGCCTGACCAGTGATATCTATCCCGCCGACTATGGCTGGTCCGTCAATTGGGACGCGCCGGATGTGCGTCCGACCTGGTATCACAACATGGCGTCGGTGCTGCAGGCCGGTCCATGCGTGCGGACCAATCAGTTGGACTTCGATGAAGAAGTGGTCTTCAAAGCCCAGCAATACCTGTTCGATCACGTGCGTAACGACGGCGATCAACCGTTCTGCCTGACGGTCTCCATGACTCACCCGCACGACCCGTACACCATTCCCAAACCGTTCTGGGATCTGTACAGCGACGAAGAAATTCCGATGCCGCAGCATCAGCCCGACCAGGCTGATCAGGATCCGCACTCCCAGCGGTTAATGAAAGTCTATGATCTGTGGGACAAGCCGTTGCCCGAGGAGAAAATCCGCGACGCACGCCGCGCTTATTTCGGCGCCTGCAGCTACATCGACAGCAATGTCGGCAAGCTGATGCAGACGCTGGAAGAGATCGGTCTGGCGGACGACACCATCATTGTGTTCTCAGGCGATCATGGGGATATGCTGGGCGAACGGGGTCTCTGGTACAAAATGCACTGGTTTGAAATGGCAGCTCGGGTACCGCTGCTGGTTTACGCGCCAGGCCAGTACAAGGCCGGACGCGTTGGCGCCGCGGTTTCCACCGCCGATCTGTTGCCGACATTTGTCGCGATGGCTGAAGGCGAGCTGGTGGATGGCTTGCCACTGGACGGTCAGTCACTGATGCCGCATTTGCTGGGCGAGGGCGGCCACGATGAAGTGTTTGGCGAATACATGGCCGAAGGTACCAACAGCCCGTTGATGATGATTCGGCGTGGCGCGTACAAATTCATTTATTCGGAGCAGGACCCATGTCTGCTGTTCGATGTCCATAACGATCCACAGGAACTGGAAGAGCTGAGCCAGTCGGACACTCACCAGCAACTGTTCAATGAATTCCTGGCTGAAGCACGGGCCAAATGGGATATACCGGCGATACACCACCAGGTGCTCGCCAGCCAGCGCAGACGGCGTTTTGTCGCCGAATCGCTGGCACTCGGCAAGCTGAAGAGTTGGGATCACCAGCCGCTGGTAGACGCCAGTCAGCAGTACATGCGCAACCACATTGATCTGGACGATCTGGAGCGCAAGGCACGTTATCCACAACCTTGACCCTGCCAAAAAATCAAAAAACTAGGGGAAGTTAATGAAGACGTTATCCAAAACACTCGTGATTGGGGTCATGGCGTTGAGCAGCCTTGCGGTACAGGCTGCCGAGCAAAGTTGCAGCACAGTGAAACTGGCCGACCCAGGCTGGAGCGACATTGCTGCAACCAACGCCATTGCCGGCTTCCTGCTGGACGGGATGGGCTACAAAGCCAAGGTCGATACCCTGGCGGTGCCGATTGCTTACGGCGGTCTCAAGGATGGCAAGCTGGACGTCTTCCTGGGCAACTGGATGCCTGCGCAACAGGGTTTCTATGACAAGTTTGTCGCGACCGGGGATGTCACCCAACTGGCGAAGAATCTGGACGGCACCGAATTCACCCTGGCCGTGCCGGATTATGTCTGGGATGCGGGCGTGCACAACTTTGCCGACTTGAACAAGTTCGCCGACAAGTTCGAGAAGAAGGTTTACGGGATTGGCTCCGGCGCGCCCGCCAACCTGTCGATTCAGAAAATCATCAAGGAGAACGAGTTCGATCTGGGCAGCTGGAAGCTCGTCGAATCCAGCGAACAGGCGATGCTGGCTGAAGTGAATCGCCGGGTGAAAAAAGATCAGTTCGTGGTGTTCCTTGGCTGGACGCCGCACCCTATGAACGTGCAGATCAAAGGCCTGCATTACCTCAAAGGCGGCGAGAAATACTTCGGCGACACTGGCACCGTGCACACCCTGACGCGCAAAGGTTACGCCGAGGCCTGCCCGAACGTAGGCAAGCTGTTGACCAACCTGACGTTCACTCAGGAGATGGAAAACAGCATCATGGCCGACGTGACCAACAATAAAGTCACCAACGCTACCGCGGCCAAAGCCTGGATCAAAGCCAACCCGGCCGTGCTGGATAAATGGCTGGATGGCGTGAAAACCATTGATGACAAAGATGCACTGGCGGCGGTGAAGGCGAAGCTCTAAAAGGGCTAAGCACACTAACCTGTAGGAGCTGCCGAAGGCTGCGAAGCAATATTCCTGACATATCGCATCGCAGCCTTCGGCAGCTCCTACAGATGCATAGAACCTTGCACCCAACTGTCTGACACTTCACCCTAACCCCTCCGCAATCCTTCAAAGAGCGTTTCATGGGTTGGCTCAACCGCCATAAATTCCTGCCGTTTCTTGCCTGGCTTCCCCGCCAGACTCGCGCCACCGTGGGTCGTGATGCGTTGGTGGGGTTGAGCGGGGCGATTCTGGCCTTGCCACAGTCCATTGCTTACGCCCTGATCGCCGGATTGCCTGCCGAGTACGGTTTATACGCGGCGATAGTGCCGGTCATGATCGCCTGTTTGTGGGGCTCGTCATGGCACCTGATCTGCGGGCCGACGGCGGCGATTTCAGTCGTGCTCTACGCCAGCATCAGCCCGCTGGCGGTCCCGGCCAGTCAGGATTACATCACTCTGATTCTGCTGCTGACGTTCATTGCCGGGCTGTTCCAGTTATTGCTTGGCATGGTGCGCTTCGGCGCGCTGGTGAACTTCGTCTCCCATTCGGTGGTGCTAGGTTTCACCCTGGGTGCTGCCGTGGTCATTGCTCTGGGGCAAATGCCCAACCTGATCGGCATCGATTTACCCAGTCAGACCACCGCCCTGAAAAGCCTGATTGCGGTGCTGGAGCATCGAGGCGAGCTGGACACGCCGTCACTCATACTGGGTTTGCTGACGCTGGTGCTCGGCATGGTCCTCAAGCTGCTGGTACCGCGCTGGCCCACACTGTTAATCACACTGATCGCCTCCAGTCTGCTGGTCTGGCTATGGCCTGCGATGTTTGGCCATGTTCGCGTGGTTTCCGCATTTGTCGGGCATCTGCCGCCGTTGAGCCCGCTGCCGCTGGATCCGGAACTGATCCTCAAACTGCTGCCATCCGCCGTGGCGGTGGGCATGCTCGGGCTGGTCAACAGCCTGTCGATTTCACGCTCCCTGTCCACCCGCTCCCAGCAACTGATCGACGCCAACCAGGAAGTCCGCGCTCAAGGTCTTTCAAATATGGGAGGCAGCCTGTTCTCGGGCTTTCTGTCAGCAGGTTCGTTTACTCGCTCGGCATTGAGCTTTGAAGCGGGCGCCAATTCCCCCCTGGCCGGGATATTTTCCGCCCTGTGGGTCGCGCTGTTTGCCGTCGCCGGGGCATCGTTGATCGCGCACATTCCCATCCCGGCCATGGCGGCTTCGATTCTGCTGATTTGTTGGGGACTGGTGGACCGGCGCGGTATTCGCGCGTTGTACCGGGTCAGTCGCTCAGAGTTTCTGGTCATGGCGCTGACCTGCGTTGCGACATTACTGCTCGAACTGCAAACCGCCATTTACGCGGGGGTGCTGGCGTCGCTGTTCTTCTACCTCAAGCGCACTTCACAGCCCGTCGTGCAGCAATGGCGCGACGGTGACGAAGACATCATGCGCGTTGGCGGCTCGATCTTTTTTGGTGCCAGCCACTATTTGCAGACAAGACTGCAGCGCACAGAAGGCAAACACGTGGTCATTGAGGCGCAGCACATTAACTTCATCGATTACTCCGGCGTCGAGATGCTTCATCAGGAAGCCCGACGCCTGCGTGATCAAGGCCGGACCCTGACGTTGCGTCGGGCCCGGCCGCAGGTGATTGATGAACTGCGCAAGCTGGAAGGGGAGAAATGTCCGATCCGGTTCGAGGATTAAGCCGCGAGTTGCCTGCGCAACTCGGCCAGCACCGGCGCTGAATCCGGTCGCACGCCGCGCCATAGCAGAAAGGCCTCTGCGGCTTGTTCGACCAGCATGCCCAGGCCATCCACAGATTGCGCCGCGCCGTGCTCGGCGGCCCAACGGCAGAAGGCTGTAGGCTCGCTGCCGTACATCATGTCGTAGCAGAAGGTCTCACCTGGCTCGATCAGGCTCGGCGAAATCGGCGGCAGTTCTCCGGCCAGGCTCGCGGAGGTGGCGTTGATGATCACATCCACGGACTCTTCCAGCCAATCGAAACCGCTGGCAAATACGGGGCCCAGATCAGCAAATTGCTGAGCCAGCAGCTCGGCTTTTTCTACCGTCCGATTAGCGATCACTAATACCGACGGGCGCTCGGCCAACAGTGGCTCCAGCGCACCGCGCACTGCGCCGCCCGCACCGAGTAACAGCACGCGCTTGCCACGCAGACTCACGCCGCAGTTAACCGTCAGATCCCGCACCAGCCCCGCGCCATCGGTGTTATCACCGAGCAAGGTGCCGTCAGCCAGCTTGCTCAGGGTGTTGACTGCGCCTGCACGCCGGGCGCGTTCGGTCAGGCTGTCAGCCATGCGATAAGCCTGTTCCTTGAACGGCACTGTCACGTTGGCGCCACGGCCTTCGTTGAAGAACGCCTTGGCGAATGCGGTGAAGTCATCCAGCGGCGCAAGCGCCGTGCGGTAATCCAGCGGTTGACCGGTCTGTTCGGCGAACAGGCCATGAATCAGCGGTGACTTGCTGTGGCCGATGGGGTTGCCGAAGACGGCGTAGTGGTCCATTGGGTTTCCTGTTTAATTTCAGATTCGGCCTCGGTAGGAGCGAACTTGTTCGCGAGGCGGTGCACCTGACACAACGCCTCGCCAACAAGTTGGCTCCTACCGAGACCTCGCTCACCGCTAAATAATCATCAACCCAACGCCAACCAGTCCCGATCCTGCAGGAAATACTCGGTCAGGCGCGCTTCTTCACTACCCGGCACGGCTTTCCAGTCGTAGCCCCAACGCACTTGCGGTGGCAGCGACATGAGGATCGACTCAGTACGCCCGCCGGATTGCAGGCCGAACAGCGTGCCACGGTCGTAGACGAGGTTGAATTCCACATAACGCCCGCGACGGAATTCCTGAAACTCGCGTTGCTGCGCGGTATAAGCGTCTGCCTTGCGACGACGCACGATGGGCAGATAAGCGTTGATAAAGGCATCGCCAATCGCGCGCATAAAGGAAAAGCTGGTGTCGAAATCCCACTGGTTCAAATCATCGAAGAACAAGCCGCCGACGCCGCGTGGCTCGTTGCGATGCTTGAGGTGGAAGTAGCTATCGCACCACGCCTTGTAGCGTGGATAGACGTCAGCACCAAACGGCGCACACGCCTGTTCGGCAACCCGGTGCCAATGCACGCAGTCTTCTTCGACACCGTAATAAGGCGTCAGATCGAAACCGCCGCCGAACCACCAGACGGCTTCCTCGCCTTCTTTTTCGGCAATGAAGAAGCGTACGTTGGCATGGGATGTCGGCACATGAGGGTTGTGCGGGTGGATCACCAGCGACACGCCCAGCGCCTCGAAACCACGTCCGGCCAGTTCAGGCCGGTGGGCGCTGGCGGAGGGTGGCAGGCTGGTGCCGAAGACATGAGAGAAGTTGACGCCGCCTTTCTCGATCACTGCGCCATTCTCGACAACACGCGTACGACCACCGCCACCCGCGGGGCGAGTCCAGGCGTCTTCGACAAAACGGGCATCACCGTCTTCCTGTTCCATAGCAGTACAGATCCGGTCTTGCAGATCGAGCAGATAGGCTTTGACGGCCTCAGTGCGGCTAGAAGACATGGCGACCTCTTTAACTGACTTCAAACGGCTGGGCACCCGGACTTCAAGGGCCACAGCGAAATTGGCGCGTAGCATAACACCCGTGGCCAATCGACCGCAGTTGACGAAGCGCAAACGAAGGAGTCCGATAGAGCCCTTTCACATTCCTGTTTCGATTGATCATGGAGAGAACAAATGGCAAAGCGTATCCAGTTCAGCACGACCGGCGGCCCGGAAGTTCTTGAGTATGTGGACTTCGAACCGGCCCAGCCTGGCCCGCAACAGGTACGTGTGCGCAACAAGGCCATCGGCCTGAACTTCATTGAGACCTACTTCCGCAGCGGCCTGTATCCGGTACCGTCCTTCCCGTCCGGGCTGGGTAACGAAGGCGCGGGCATCGTCGATGCCGTGGGCAGCGAAGTCAGCCGCTTCAAAGTCGGCGACCGTGTTGCGTACGGCACCGGCCCGTTGGGCAGCTACAGCGAGCTGCATACTTTGCCGGAAGCCAATCTGGTACATCTGCCGGAAGCGATCAGCTTCGAACAAGCCGCCGCCATCATGCTCAAGGGCCTGACCGTGCAGTATCTGCTGCGTCAGACCTACGTCGTCAAACCGGGTGAAACGATCCTGTTCCACGCCGCAGCCGGTGGCGTAGGCTCTCTGGCCTGCCAATGGGCCAAGGCGCTGGGCGCAAAGCTGATCGGTACTGTCAGCTCAGCTGAGAAGGCCGCTCACGCCAAAGCACTGGGTGCTTGGGAAGTGATCGACTACAGCAAGGAAGATGTGGCCAAACGCGTGCTGGAACTGACTGACGGCCAGAAATGCCCGGTGGTTTATGACGGTGTTGGTCAGGACACCTGGACGACTTCTCTGGACTGCGTTGCACCGCGCGGCCTGTTGGTCAGCTTCGGTAATGCATCCGGACCTGTTGCAGGCGTGAACCTGGGGATTCTGGCCAGTAAAGGCTCGTTGTACGTCACGCGCCCAACTTTGGGTAGCTACGCCAACACGCCACAGACCCTGCAAAGCATGGCCGACGAACTGTTCGACATGCTCGCCAGCGGCAAGATCAAGGTGGATAACATCCAGCAATTCGCACTCAAGGATGCAGGCAAAGCGCAGATCGAACTGTCAGGCCGCCGCACCACTGGCTCGAGTATCTTGATTCCTTGATTTGAAATGCAGCGTCTGTGACATGACGTGGGACCGGCTTTAGCCGGGAAGAGGCCGGGACAATCCCCAGAAATGGGACGTCAGAAATACCGCTTTCCCGGCTAAAGCCGGTCCCACGTCAGGTTGCGTGGCAAACCTGGAATCTCCTACAGAAGCATCTCTATCGTTACCCCGCTCGAACAACCTCTGCCGTAGCAATATCGCGAATCACGCTCGGATTACGGCGGCCTCCCAGGCTGCCGCCGAGCACGCCATCGATCTGCCCGCGGAAATACTGCTCAACCCTCAGACGTGAGCGCGCAGCCGGGCGGCCTGCCGGGTTGGCCGAGGTAGAAATCAGCGGCCCGACCAATGCACACAGTTCTCGCACCGTTGGGTGATCGCTAACCCGCAGCGCAACCGTCTCGTGAATACCGGTAATCCACTGAGGCAGGAGGTTCTGGTGCGGCACGAGCCACGTGTTGGGACCCGGCCAGGTGCTGGCCATGCGATCAATCCACAACTCCGGGAAATCCTCGAACAGGAAATCGAACTGACGAATGTTGTCAGCGATCAGAATCAGCCCTTTTTCCACGGGCCGCGATTTGATCGCCAGCAGGCGGTAAACCGCTTCTTCATCCCAAGGATCACAACCCAGCCCCCACACCGCTTCGGTTGGATAGGCAATGACCGCACCGGCGCGAATATTTCGGGCGGCTTGTTGCACTCGCCAACTGCTGACCATTTTCACTCTCCGCTAAAACATTGTCGGCAGTTTAACCTCAGGCTGCGCGCGCAAACCATCGTCCTGCTTCACAGGCAATGCGTCCGTCCAGCTCCAGTTCCGTCAGCGCAGCGAGCACCTTCGGCAAGGCCCAGCCGGTAGAGTGCGCCAAAGCTTCACTGGTATGGGGCGCTGCATGCAGTAACGCCAGCAGGGGATGGTCGATAGCGACTTCAGCGGTCTGCACGACTTCGGTTGGCGCCACCACCTGCCAGCCCCGTAATGCGTCGAGAATGTGGTGCACCGTCTCGACCAACACTGCGCCATCGCGAATCAGTTGATGGCAACCACGCGCTCCGGGGTGATGAATCGAACCCGGTATGGCATACACCTCGCGGCCCTGTTCGGCAGCCAGTCGGGCAGTGATCAGAGAACCGCTGGCAACGCTGGCCTCAACCACCAACACGCCCAGGGACAAACCACTGATGATTCTGTTGCGCCGCGGGAAGTTGCTGGCCGTGGGCCCCGCGTCCAGCGGGAACTCTGAAACCACTGCACTTCCCTCGGCAATCATCCGCGCTGCGAGCGCTCGGTGGCGCTGTGGATAAAGTTTTTCAATGCCGGTGCCCAAGACGCCGATTGTAGAGCCGCCGACGTCCAGAGCGGCCTGGTGCGCAGCACCATCGATGCCCAACGCCAGACCACTGGTGATGACAAATCCGGCCCCTGCAAGACTTTTGGAAAAGGCTGCCGCGGTATCCAGTCCCGGACGTGAAGCGCGGCGGCTGCCGACCATCCCCAGCTGTGGTCGGTCGAGGATCGAGGCGTTGCCTGCGACGAACAGAAGAGGAGGTGGATCGGGGATTTCCGCTAGCAAAGCCGGATAGTGCGGATCGTCCCACATCAGTAAATGCTGGTCCGGACGCTCTAACCAGACCAATGCAGCACTGGCGCCATCGCGCACATCCGGATCGCGTCGCGCCTCGGCGCACGCTGTTGGCAACCCCAGAGAACGCCACGCGCTGGCCGGTGCGCTGAGCGCAGCAGAGGCGCTACCGAACGCATTGATCAACTTGAAGAATCGCTTTGGCCCCACCTCCGGCAAGCGATGCAAACGCAGGCGCGCTTCCTGTTCGGCAGGCGAAGGGGCAGCTTTTTCAAACAGCGGCATAAGATCTTCCTTGATCTGCAGCGCACCAAAATTGGTGGCCAATCCTGTGGATAACTCTGTTAACAACAATTTGATAACTGGTGAAACCGTGACAAGAATCTGTATTAATTCTGCAACATGACGTTAAGGGTTCTTGACCTTGTCCATCACCGCCAGGGAACGGTTGGCGTTCAGAACCAGGCCGTAGCTGAGTTTTTCGTAGGTGCGGAAAATCATCAGCAGGCCGGCGCGTTCGTCAGGAATTTTGACTTGTTCACCGGTGATGCGATCACGGACAGTCTCACCCGTCTTGTAGATCGCCAGCACATTGCCTTCGATCAGACCGTCACGCTTGCCGCGATCCACCGTGACGACATCCATGACGCCGATCTGATTCACGCCACGTGGAACATCGATGATCAAGCCGTTGATCTGATTACCCGGCTCGCTTGGCAGGAAGCTGGAGTTGATTGCCCGCTCTTCGCTGGCGAACAGTCGGTCGCCCAGACGCACTTCCTGATTCGAGCGTTGCAGCATGAGCGTGGAGATATCACCTTCGGACGCGACAATTTCTCCACCGCCGATCTCGTCGGCGTTAATCCCCAATACTTCCTGAGTGACCGGATCGGTGTAGGTTTTGCCTTGGCGGAAGATGCCATAGACCGAATGCGCAGGGTCCAGAGCACCACGGGCATAGATCCGGTCGCCAATCCCGCTCAGCACTCGCTCGGCATTGCCAGCCACGATGTACGGCGCTCGTTCGAATTGCTCGGGAGCGTCCACAATGCGGTTGCTGAGCAGAAAGGCATTGATCGCGCCCAGAGGAATACTCGGCACCGCTTCAATCATCGGCGTACTGCGCACCTGTGGTGACAGCTTGACGGTGCCGCGTGATGCGCCGCGATTGAGGGTGACGCGAGGCTGACCGTCTACGTAACTCAGCGTCAAGGTATCGCCGGGATAGATCAGATCAGGGTCATGGACCTGCGGGTTGGCGCGCCAGATTTCCTGCCATTTCCAGGGCTCGCTGAGAAACTTGCCTGAAATGTCCCAAAGCGTGTCACCGGCAACGACGGTATAACGCTGGGGATGGCCTTCCCTGAGTTGCACTTGCGCCTGCACAAGACCGGTCACGGCCAACAGCAGCAGGGCGAGTAGTGATTTCCTCATGCAGTGAATCCCTTTATCATGTTGCTTCGCGTGAACATAGAGTCCTATCCGGCTCGGTGTGAAAATGGTTGCCCCGCTTGAACGTCCAAAGCCTAGCAGCCGATTTTGACTTTACCCTACAAGTGCAGCTCTTACGTATATGGCTATCCTAAACATTCTCGAGTTTCCCGATTCGCGCCTGCGCACCATCGCCAAGCCGGTGGCCGTAGTAGACGCCGACATTCGTCAGTTGGTCGATGACATGTTTGAAACCATGTATGAAGCGCCAGGTATCGGGCTGGCTGCAACCCAGGTCAACGTTCACAAGCGTGTCGTGGTCATGGACCTCAGCGAAGACCGCAGCGACCCTAGGGTTTTCATTAACCCCGAGATCGAAATGCTGACCGATGAAATGGATCAGTATCAGGAAGGCTGCCTCTCGGTGCCGGGCTTCTACGAAAACGTCGATCGCCCGCAAAAAGTGCGTATCAAGGCACTGGACCGCGACGGCAACGCTTACGAAGAAATCGCCGAAGGCCTGCTGGCGGTGTGTATCCAGCATGAGTGCGATCACCTGAACGGCAAGCTGTTCGTCGATTACCTGTCCAACCTCAAGCGCGACCGGATCAAGAAAAAGCTCGAAAAACTGCACAAGCAGAACGCTTGACTCAGTCTGTTGGAGCGAGGCTTGCCCGCGAACGCGGTGTGTCAGTCCACATATGCTTAATCTGACCTGACGCTTTCGCGGGCAAGCCTCGCTCCAACAGGATCCCGTTCAGCCCGCCATTCCCCCTTTCCCAACGAGAAGCCCATGACTGAGCCACTGCGCATCGTCTTCGCCGGCACACCAGAGTTTGCCGCTGAACACCTCAAGGCCTTGCTCGACAGCCCTCACCAGATCATCGCGGTCTACACCCAGCCTGATCGCCCGGCAGGTCGTGGACAAAAGTTGATGCCGAGCCCGGTGAAACAGCTAGCTGTGCAACACGATATTCCGGTGCTGCAACCGCCGACCCTGCGAGACGCTGCGGCTCAAGAAGAAATGGCAGCGCTCAAGCCCGATCTGCTGGTCGTGGTTGCTTACGGCCTGATCCTGCCGCAAGTCGTGCTGGACATTCCGCGTCTGGGCTGCATCAACAGCCACGCATCGCTGCTGCCACGCTGGCGCGGTGCGGCGCCGATCCAGCGCGCCGTAGAGGCAGGCGATGCCGAAAGCGGCGTCACGGTCATGCGTATGGAACTGGGTCTGGACACCGGGCCGATGCTGCTCAAGGCCATCACGCCCATCACCGCTGAAGACACCGGCGGCTCGTTGCATGATCGCCTGGCTGAACTGGGCCCGCCTGCTGTGTTGCAAGCCATTGCCGGTCTGGCCGACGGCACGCTCGTCGGCGAAATCCAGGACGACAATCTCGCTACCTACGCTCACAAACTCAACAAGGATGAAGCGCGCATCGACTGGACGCGCCCGGCTGAAGAGCTGGAGCGCCTGGTTCGCGCATTCAATCCATGGCCGATCTGCCACAGCACGCTGAACGGCGAAGCCCTGAAAGTCCTCGCCGCCAGCCTCGCTGAAGGGCAGGGCGAGCCGGGCGTCATTCTCGACGCGAGCAAGGATGGCCTGATCGTCGCGTGTGGTCAGGGCGCGCTACGTTTGACTCGCCTGCAATTGCCCGGCGGCAAGCCACTGAATTTCACTGACCTGTTCAACAGCCGTCGCGAGAAGTTCGCCACTGGCACCTTGCTGGGCCAGCAGGTGACCGCGCAATGAATCCGCGTCTGGCTGCCGCCAAGGCGTTGGCCGCTGTGCTCAGCGGCAAAGCTTCGCTCAACAGTTCGCTGCCGACGCAAATGGACAAGGTTGAAGTCCGTGATCGCGGCCTGACTCAGGATCTGGCGTTCGGCACAGCCCGCTGGCAACCGCGTCTTTCTGCGCTGGCGGCAAAGCTGTTGCAAAAGCCTTTCAAGGCCGCCGATGCCGACGTCGAGGCGTTGCTGCTGGTGGGTTTGTATCAACTTCTGTATTCGCGCATCCCGGCCCACGCGGCCATCGGCGAAACGGTAGGTTGCGCCGACAAACTGAAAAAACCTTGGGCCAAGGCGCTGCTAAACGCCGTGCTGCGTCGTGCCCAGCGTGAAAGCGAAGCGCTGTTGGCCGAGCTGGAACATGATCCGGTGGTGCGTACGTCCCACCCGCGCTGGCTGCAAAAAGCCTTGAAAGCGGCCTGGCCGGAGCAATGGGAAGCCATCTGCGCCGCCAACAACGCGCATCCGCCGATGATTCTGCGGGTCAATCGCCGGCACAACAGCCGCGATCAATACCTGGAACTGTTGGCCAAAGCCGATATTGAAGCCGTCGGCTGCACGTTCAGTCAGGACGGTATTCTGCTGACCGAACCTTGCGATGTGCGCAGCCTGCCGGGCTTTGCCGAGGGCTGGATCAGTGTGCAGGACGAAGCTGCGCAACTGGCTGCCGATCTGCTGGAACTGGCGCCGGGCCAACGAGTGCTGGACGCCTGCTGCGCCCCCGGCGGTAAAACCTGCCACTTGCTGGAAGTGCAGCCTGCGCTGGCTGGCGTCGTGGCGGTGGATCTGGAGGCCAAACGTCTCGTACGTGTGCGCGAAAACCTGGAGCGCCTGGGCCTGAGCGCCGAACTGATCGCTGCCGATGCCCGGGAAACCGCGCAATGGTGGGACGGCAAGCCATTTCAGCGCATCCTGCTTGATGCGCCGTGCTCGGCAACCGGCGTGATCCGTCGCCATCCCGACATCAAGCTGACCCGTCAGGCTGATGACATTCCGGCCCTGGCAACCCTGCAAGGCGAGCTGCTCGATGCCCTTTGGCCGACGCTGCAAGTCGGCGGCATTCTGCTTTACGCCACCTGCTCGACACTGCCGATGGAAAATACAGAAGTCATCGAGGCGTTTCTGGCTCGCACCTCCGGCGCACGTGAGCTGGACATCGCCGGTCAGCTCGGCCAGCAGCCGCCCGGTCTGAAACCGCCACACGGTCGCCAACTGCTCGCGCAGGAAGGCGGGCATGATGGGTTCTATTACGCCAAATTGATCAAGATCGCTGGTTGATCCGCACTACTCAAATTCAATGCAATCTCTTGTGGAAGATTCTATTTTTGCCCGCAAGTCAATGTGACGACGTGGGACCGGCTTTAGCCAGGAAGGGGCCGGAACAGCCGCTGAGTGTGTGGTATCTGCCAGGCAGCTTTCCCGGCTGAAGCCGGTCCCACGTCATCAGCCTGCTCCCACAGGATTCACGCAATTCCATAGGTTTG
>NZ_JACONW010000097.1 GCF_014357575.1 Pseudomonas folii
CCTACAGGTAAAAAGCATTCCAATTCAGCGATAGCGGTGTGGCAGTCTGAAAGCTTTCGCAGCCTTCGGCAGCTCCTACAGGATTGGTTTTACCTCCAGCTAAAACCCGAGCGCATGGATTGCGATCAATACACTGACTCTTCTTTTCGGTCGATACCCTATGCGCTTCCTGCTTGATCCGCGTCATGACATTGATGCCGCTTTGCTCTGCTATCGCCGGGTGTTCTGGTCGTTGGCGCTGTTCAGTGGCGTGATCAACCTGCTGGTCTTGGTACCGTCCCTGTACATGATGCAGGTTTACGACCGGGTGCTTACCAGCCGTAACGAAACCACGCTGGTCATGCTGACCCTGATTGCGCTGGCGTTGTTCATGTTCAGCGGGCTGATCGAGTGGGTGCGCAGCCACGTGATGATTCGTATGAGCGCGGGTCTGGATGAGGCGCTGGGCGAGCGCGTGTTCGATGCCGCATTTGCCCGCAGCCTGCAAGAGCACAACGCCAATCCGGCGCAGGTCCTCAGCGATCTGACCAGCCTTCGTCAGTTGATCACCGGGCAGGGCTTGATTGCCTTGCTGGATGCGCCGTGGCTGCCGATCTTTCTGCTGGTGGCGTTCGTTATTCACCCCTGGTTCGGTCTGCTGACGCTGGTGCTCGCCCTCGTGCTGATTGGTCTGGCGCTGTGGGGCGAACTGGCGACGCGGGCCAGTCTGGGTGAAGCCAACCGTGTGAGCGTGAGTTCGGCGGGGTACGTCAACAGCACGTTGCAGAATGCCGAGGTGATAAGGGCGCTGGGCATGCTCGGTCCGTTGCGCCAGCGCTGGAGTCTGCTGCAACAAAGGATCATCGCCGCCCAGTCGCAAGCCAGCGACCGCAGCGCTCAGATCACCTCTGCCACCAAATTCGTACGTATTTCCGGGCAGTCGCTGGCATTGGGGCTGGGCGCATTGTTGGTGCTTGAGGGCCAGCTTTCGGCGGGCATGATGATCGCGATGTCGCTGTTGCTCGGGCGCGCTCTGGCTCCGGTTGAAATCGCGATCGGTTCCTGGAAGCAGTTCAGCTCAGGGCGCCAGAGTTATCAGCGTTTGAGTCAGCTGTTGACTCAGCATCCCCGCGAACGACTGCGCATGCCGTTGCCACCACCCACTGGCGCTGTGCGGCTGGAACAACTCTATGCCGGACCGCCGGGGGCGTCGCAACCGATCCTGCGCGGGATCAATTTCGCCCTCAACAAAGGCGACGTGCTTGCAGTCATCGGCGCCAGTGCCAGCGGCAAGTCCACGCTGGCCAGAGCGATGGTCGGCGTCTGGCCCGTGCTGGGCGGTTCGGTGCGTCTGGATAACGCCGAAATCAGTCAGTGGACTCACGATGCATTAGGCCCTCATCTGGGCTACTTGCCTCAGGACATCGAGCTGTTTGCCGGTAGCGTCGCGGACAACATTGCCCGCTTCGGTGAGCAGGACGCAGACAAGATCATCGCGGCCAGCCGTCATGCGGGCATTCACGACATGATCCTGCGTTTTCCCCAAGGCTACGACACACCGCTGGGCCCCGGCGGGCTCGGCTTGTCCGGCGGTCAAAAGCAGCGCCTGGGCCTGGCCCGTGCGCTGTATGGCAACCCTGCATTGATTGTCCTCGATGAACCCAATTCCAATCTGGACGAAGCGGGTGAGCTGGCGCTGATCCAGGCGGTCAAGGCACTCAAGGCTGCGGGCAGTACGGTGGTGTTGATTACCCATCGACCCGGCATTCTGGCCGTGGTCGATCACATTCTGCTGCTCAGGGACGGTGCCCAGCAGGCTTTTGGTCCACGGGATCAGGTGCTCAAGGCATTGAAGCCTGCCGATAAACCTGCTCCGGTCAGGGTGGCCAATAAAGATGCGTGATCTTGATCCAGGCGCCAACGTGCGCGTCGACAGTCCCGTCAGCGTGCGCAATCCCGGCACAGCGCCCAAGGCCAGTACCGACGCGGGCGGCGCTGCGCGTTACGGGGTCATCTTTCTCTGTGTCGCGCTGGGCAGTTTTCTATTGTGGGCCTGCCTTGCGCCGCTGGATCAGGGCGTTGTGGGCAGCGGCACGGTGGTGGTCGCGGGTGAACGTAAAACCGTGCAGTCCCTGGTGGGTGGCGTGGTGGAGAAGCTGTTGGTCAGCGACGGCGATCACGTCAGTCAGGGCCAATTGCTGGTGCAGTTCAATACCTTGCGCGCGCAGTCGCAACTGGATGTCACCCAAGGCAAATTACTCAATGATCGTGCGGTGGAAGCGCGGTTGATTGCCGAGCGCCTGGGTAACCCGACCATCGAGTGGCCGCCTGAATTGCTGGAGCGTGCCCAAGAGCCACGCATCAAGGCGGCCATGGCGTTGCAAACTCAGTTGTTCGAGACCCGTCGCGCTGAATTGGCCAGCCGCCTGAAAATCATCGAGCACGAAGTCGAGTCGTTGCAGCAGCAACTACGCGGCTACGAAGGTGTGAAGCGCAATTTCGATGCGCAGATGCAGTTCCAGCAGCAGGAACTTGAAGGCCTGCGCGAGCTGGCGCGTGAAGGGTATGTGCCGCGCAGCAAGCTTTACGAAGCTGAGCGCAACGGCGCATTGCTGGCAGGGCAGATTTCGTCCGGGCAGGGTGATGTGGGCAAAACCCGTCAGGCTATCAATGAAAGCCGACTCAAGATGCTTCAGACCCAACAGGAGTTTCGTCGCGATGCCGAGACCCAGCTGAGTGAGGTTTCCGCCGAGGCAGCAGGTTTTGCCGATCAGATCAGTGCCTTGCAGTTTGAAGTTGAAAGCGGTGCCATTCGTGCACCGGTTTCCGGGCAGATCATGGACGTGACGATTCATACCGTGGGCGGTGTCGCGCAGCCCGGGCAAAGTCTGATGCAAGTGGTGCCGCTGAACGCGCCGATGGCAATCACGGCGCGTTTCGAACCGTTGATGGCGAACAAATTGCGCCCGGGATTACCGGTGAATGTTCATTTCACGGCGCTGCAACGGGTTGATACGCCCACTGTGACAGGCGTGGTGAGCACGGTTTCGGCAGATCAGTTGCTTGATGAACAGACCCGTCGGCCGTATTTCTCCGCCAAGGTCGAGATCCCTGCCGAAACGGTAGTCGCGCTGCAAAACGCCGGATTGCTGGTGCGTCCCGGCATGCTTGCCGATGTCACGGTGGTCACCGGAGAGCGCACGCTGATGAATTACCTGATGAAGCCCCTGCGCGAACGAATGCTCGCTGCGTTCAAAGAGGAATGAGCATGATCCCGTGTTCTCGCCGTTCCCGTTGCTTTTTAGTGGCAGGTTTTTGGGCTGGTTGTGTGGTGTTCAATCCTGCATGGGCCGCTGAGGCCGGGTTGAGCCTGACCGAGGCCTATGATGCTTCACGCCTTAATGATCCGACGCTGAAATCGGCGGGTCATGCTTATGACGCGTCACAGCAGGAAGAGGCCATTGGTCGTGGCGGTCTTCTTCCGCAGGTGTCTTTGACCTCGCGCTATGGCAATGGCGGCCGCACCGATGGCGGCAGCGATAACGGCTATGTGAACAGCAATGATTACCAGGCCAACAACGTCACGCTGGCCGCGCAACAACCGCTGTATGACAAAGGCCGCTGGGCCGCCTATCAAGAAGGCAAGGCGCGTGGGGTGTTGGGTACGCAGCAGTTTGACGTCGCCAATCAGAGTCTCTATGACCGGGTTGCCAAAGGGTATTTCGATGTCGCCCGTGCCGAAAACGAGATCAAGCTGATCGCTCAGCAAAAAGCTGCGATCAGCGGTCTGGTGACGCAAAGCCAAAAACTGTTCAAGTCAGGGCAGGGCGCTATCACCGACATTTATGAGTCGCAGTCCCGTCTGGACCTTGTCGAGGCGCAGGAGACAGAGGCCGTGGCGCGGCGAACCGCAGCGTTAAGAGCGTTGTCAGGTCGAGCGAGTGTGCCGATAGACGATATCCAGCCCATGCGCGAAGAGCTTGCCGCCGCCAGCCCGATCCCGGCTGAACAGGATCTGCCTTACTGGACGGCCATTGCCAAGGACGCCAGCCCGGAACTGGCAGCACGTCTGGCGGCCATGAGAGTGGCCGAGGCACAGGCTGACACACAGCGTGCCGGGCATTATCCAACGCTGTCATTGACCACCCAATTGACGCGTCGAGAGACCCGCCAGTATCAGGATCTCGATCCTCGTCAGGACACCTATTACGTGGGTGTGCAACTGGATATTCCGTTGTATCGCGGCGGCTCGACTCGAGCGTCGGTGGCCAAGGCTGAGGCGCAACTGGCTGGCGCGCAAACGGACTATGACGTGCAGCGCCAGCAACTGGCGGAAGACATCGAGACGGATTACGTGGGAGTAGTCGCCGGGTTTGCCAAAAGCAAGGCCATGCAGCGGGCGGTGGAGTCCAGCCAGCAAGCGCTGACCTCGACCGAGAAAGGCTTTCAGGGCGGTGTGCGCTCGACCGTGGATATCCTCGATGCACAACAGCGCGTGTTTCAGGCTCGTCGTGATTTGCTCAACGCCAAGCTCGACATGTTGCAGAGCTATGTGAGCCTGCATACCCACACCGGCCTGATGAATCGCGGCGTTATGGAGCAGGTGCAGCGGTTGTTTTGATGGGAGGCGCCATTTTCCAGCTCGCGCAGATCCAGGTGGTAGATCCTGGTTTGCGCGCAGGTTGATGTGACGACGTGGGACTGGCTTTAGCCGGGAAAGCTGCATACCTGACGACATAGGTGCAGCGACTGTACCGGCCTCTTCCCGGCTAAAGCCGGTCCCACGACATCGCGCCAATGCCAATATTGGGCTCCCACAGGGATAGTATTCATTCAGATAGTTATGTGTTGCCTGATTTACGCTGAAACCTGTAGGAGCTGCCGAAGGCTGCGAACCGCTTTGTATCAGGCAAAACGCCTTCGCAGCCTTCGGCAGCTCCTACAGACCAATGTGAAAAGATCCGATGCAGCCCCTGATATCAGAAGCCACACCGGATTCCTCTTACTGATCAGGCCGTAAAGTCGCTGGCGTGCAGCTCCTTGACGCCGACCAGCTGGATTTCGAACTCCGCTGTAGCGTCGGCGTTCAGGCTGCCGTAGAGGATGCCGTCGGCGAAGCGGATCTGGCCGGTGGCGTCTGCGGTGTCGAAGGCGTTGCTGCCGATGAACTTGAAAGCGTCCATCCCGGTGGTCAGAGGGTTGGCGTCCAGACCGGTGAAGTCCAGTTGATCACCTTCGGCGGTTTTAAAGCCGCTGATGACGTCCCGCAATGCACCGGTGCCCATGTCAGAAAGCGAGCCGAAGACGTAAGTATCAGCGCCTGTTCCGCCCGTCAGACTGTCCGTGCCTTCACCGCCTATCAATCGATCATTACCCCCGCCACCCACCAGCGTGTCATTGCCCGCGCCACCATTCAGCACGTTGGCGCTGCTGTTGCCCGAGAGGGTGTCAGCATAGGCGCTGCCGGTCAGGTTTTCGATGCCCTTGAGGGTATCCAGCCCCGAGCCCACAGTGTTCTGTTGCGCTGAGGTCGACAGGGTTGCAGTGATGCCCGCCAGTGCGCGCTCGAACGAAACCGTATCGTTGCCGTCACGCCCTTCCAGCACGTTATCCCCAGCACCCGCAAACAGGATGTTGTCCAGGGCGTTACCGATGCCGTTGGCCGCTGCATTGCTGTCGATATACAGATTTTCAACGTTCGCCGTGAGCGTGTACGTCGCCAGGCTGCTGTGCACTCTGTCGGTACCGCCCGACACCTTGTCACTGTTGGTCTCGATCACGTTGTCGCCGATGTCGTCCACGTAATAGGTGTCGCTGCCGCTGCCGCCGCTCATGCTGTCCGCGCCGGCCGCACCGTTGATCACGTTATTGGCCGAGTTACCGGTAATGAAATTGCGGACCGCGTTGCCTGTCCCGTCGATTGCCGAGACGCCGGTCAACACCAGATTTTCCAGGTTGTCGCCCAGTGTCCAGCTGACCGAGGCCTGCACGGTGTCGATCTGCGCAGGCGAGGTGTTGGTTTCCACCACACTGTCGAAGGCGTTGTCGACCACATAAATGTCGTTGCCGTCGCCACCGGTCATGGTGTCAGCGCCCAGGTCGCCATCCAGCGTGTCGTTGCCCGAGGTGCCAACCAGCGTGTCGGCCTGATCGGTGCCGAAGATCATCCCGCCTTCGTTATGAGCGTTGTCGAAGATGTCCTGCACGCTGTTGTTGTCGTCAGGGTTACCTTTGAAGCCAAGGTCATCGGCGATGTAGTCGGCCAGACGCTGGCCGACGATTTCTGCCGACTCTTCGTGCAAGTGCCAGACGTCATCGGGATACACCAGCGGGTCGACTTCATGACGCAAGGGCAGGTCGGTGTAATCGACAGCCAGTTTGACGTCGGTGCGCTCCGCAGCGATGGCTTCCTGAGTGGCGCGGACGTAGTCCACACCCTCAACAATCTGCGCGATCTTCTCTTCGGAATAACCCCGTGCGCGGGCGGCGTCCTGGTCGTAGTGACCGGTCTCCATCATGTACACATCGAAGCTGCCGACCTGCGCGTGCAGGTAGTCGAACACCGCCAGCGTTGCCGCCTTGTAGTCAGCCGCCGCTGCCTGTTTGTCGGTTGCCCGGCCAATCTCCTGCGCCGCTTCTTCGCCCTGACCCCAGATGATGCCCATCTTCACATTATCGATGGCCTTGAGCTCGGTAAGCTGGTTCTGCAGCAGCGCAACGGCGCGCAACAGTGCCGGGCCTGGCTCGTTGGTGTCGGACAACCACCAGCATAATTTCAGCTCTTCAGCGCCCAGAGTGGACATGCCGTTGACGGTGCTGCCACCCACTGCGATGTCGATGCCATTGCCATCAGCATCGTTGAACTGGCTGCGCACGTCGTACGTGGTGTACTTGCTCAGGTCGTTGACCAGCATTGACGTGCCAGATTGATCATCGTCCTCGGTCATGCGCAGCAGTCGCGCGTTGGACTGCCCGAGTGTCGGCAGGTAGAGAATGTCCTGCGGGGCACGTGCGCCGAAAACGAAGTCGTCGGCGGTCAGCGTGTTGAGGTAATTACCGCTGAGGGCGATCTCGAAACGATTGCCATCGGCGTCAGGTACGCTGGATTTAACGTAAGTCTTGTCGCCCGCCTCATTGAGGGTCATGTACAGCGTGCCGTTGCTGCCGTCGCCCAACCCGAGGAAGCCCAGAGCCGAGACATCGATCTTGTCCACACCCTGGGTGAAGTCATAGATCGTGTCCGTGGCCGTGATGCCCCCTGCGTCGTAGTCGCGGTAGCTGTCGAGCACGTTGCTGTAGCGGAACGTGTCGGCACCTTCGCCGCCGTAAAGGGAATCACGTCCGGCGCCGCCGTCAATGATGTCCGCCCCGGCACCGGCGCGGATTGTATCGTTGCCGCCCAGACCCAGAATCAGGTCAGCGCCTGACGTACCGGTCAGGGTTTCAGCGTTGTCGGTGCCCGCAATGGTATTGCCTGGTGCATCCGCCACGACCAGTGCAAAGGTGTCGCTGACCGACGCGCCTGCAGGATCAGTGGCTTTGATCAGTACGTCGTAATTGCCCGCCGCTGTGCCCGTTGGCGTGCCGCTGAAGGTCAGGTTGACGGCGTCAAAGCTCAGCCAGGAAGGCAGCGCTGTACCGTCTGCCAGGGTGGCGCTGTAGCTCAACGCATCTTTGTTGCCATCGGCGAAGCTGTTGCTGGTCACGGTGTACGAGAACGCGTTGTTTTCGGTGGCGTTCTGGTCCAGCAGCGGGATGACTACCACTGGCGCGACATTGCTCGGCGTGTTCTGGTCGGCGAACACGAAATGACTGGCCGTGAGGCTGTTGACCAGATTGCCCGCCATTGAAACCTCAAAACGGTTACCGTTAGCGTCAGCCGCGTTGTCTTTGAGGTAAGTGCGATTGTTCGATGCGTTGTAAATCACCTGCAACGTGCCATTGAGGCCATCGCCCAGGCCGGTATAACCCAGGGTCGAGACGTCGATCTTGTCGGCGGCCACATCGAAATCGAGGATCTGGTCACTGGCGCTGGTCGTGCTGGTGCGGTAACTGTCCATCTTCGAGGTGAAGCGGAAAACGTCAGCCCCTTCACCACCCGTGAGTTTGTCCGCGCCGGCACCACCGACAAGAATGTCGTTGCCCGCGCCGCCGTTGAGCGTGTCGTTACCTGCGCCGCCCAGCAATTGCTCGTTGGCCGAAGTGCCCGTCAGCGTGTCGTTGTTTGGTGTGCCATTGATGATGATCGGCGCGCCCGGAACGTCCTGCACCGCCAGTGTGAAACTGTCGCTGACTGTGGCGTTGCTGCCGTCAGTCGCAGTGATCTTCACTGAGTAGTTGCCCGAAGCGGTGCTGTCCGGCGTGCCGCTCAGCGTGCGAGTGGCTGCGTCGAAGGTCAGCCAGCCGGGCAGGGCGCTGCCGTCGGCGAGGGAGGCGGTGTAGCTGAGGCTGTCGTTGTCCGGATCGGTAAAGCTGGTGGCGGGCACGACATAGCTGAAGGCAGTATTTTCCGTCGCGTTCTGATCCAGCAACGGCGTCGCGACTACCGGAGCCTGATTGGTGGTAGGCGCAGTGGCGAAGACGAAGTTAGCGTTGGTCAGTTTGTCGAGGTAGTTGCCATCCAGCGCGATCTCGAACCGGTTGCCGTTGGCATCGGCTTCCAGCGACTTGATGTAGGTTTTGGTTCCGGCGTCGTTGAGCACCAGATACAGCGTGTTGTTCTTGCCATCGCCCAGACCGGTAAAGCCCAGTGCCGAGACGTCGATCTTGTCAGCGGTGCGATCAAAGTCGGTGATCAGGTCACCCAGGTTAGCGCCGCCCGCGTTGTAGTTTCGGTAGCTGTCCGTGCGTTCGGAGAACACAAAGGTGTCCGCGCCCGCACCGCCGCTGAGCGTGTCCATGCCCGCACCGCCATTGAGCGTGTCATCGCCCGCGCCGCCAGCCAGGCTGTCGTTACCGGCCAGGCCGAGGAGGGTGTCCGCCGCAGCGGTGCCCTGCAACGTGTCATTGCCGCTTGTGCCGGTCACTGTCCGGTTGAAGATGAAGTTATCGGCGGTCAGGGTGCTGGTGAGATTGCCGCTCAGAATCAACTCGAAGCGATTGCCGTTGACGTCCGCGTCGTAATCCTTGATGTAGGTGCGATCGGTGCTGGCGTTGTAGCTGACCTGCAAGGTGCCGCCCCGACCGGTGCCCAGACCGGTGAAGCCCAGGTCGGCCAGATCGATCTTGTCCTGGGTGACATCGAAATCGGTAATGGTGTCGACGAAGCTGTTAGTCGCAGTGCGATAGCTGTCGGACTGGCTGGCGAAGCGAAAGGTGTCCGCGCCCGCACCGCCGGTGAGCTTGTCGACGCCCGCGCCGCCGACCAGGACGTCGGCTCCGGCACCGGCATTGATCACGTCGTTACCGGCTGCACCGTAAAGGATTTCATTGGCGTTGCTGCCGATCAGCGTGTCGTTGCCGTCGGTGCCCTGAACAGTGACCACTGGAACGGTGGCGCTTACGTAACTACCGTCGCCGTACACCAGTGTCTCGCCTTTGGTGGTATGGCCAATGGTGTTGCCGATGATCGCGTTGCGGTCGGTGCCGTCTTCGTTGCGTTCTGCCACGCCGTAGGTCGACAGGTTGCTGCCGGTGATGGTGTTGCCCTGAATCGTGTTGTCGCTGCCGTTGAAATACTTGCCGGAAACGCCAAGGGTATCGTCGTAGGACTGGATGATGATTTCCGGTACACCGCCTTTCAGCGCGTTGTTGCTGAGGGTGTTATCGGTAACATCAACGTTGTTGCTGCCGTAGATCCGTACCCCGGCGCTGCCGTTGTCATGAATATTCACGCCGCTGAGGGTGACATCGCTGGACAACTTGATGAGCACGCCTTCAGCGCCATTGCCGTAAACCTCGCCGCCGGTGATGACGATATTGCTGGGCGAAGGAATGTTCTCGCTGCCGCGCTGCACGACGATCCCGCCGCCGCCATTGTTGTAGGCGACGTTATTGGTCAGGGTGAAGTCGTGAGTGCTGGTGACTACGTTGAAGCCGTGACGATCGTTGTCGTAGGCGACGTTGTTTTCGAACGTGCTGTTGCTGAGAAAGTCAGCCACGAAGCCGTCCAGGCCGTTGCCGTGGGACACGCTGTTCTTGATGACCATGTTGACGGTCTGTTCGTGGGGGTCGAAACCGTAACCGGAGCAGTCCTTGATTTCGACGCCGTCCAGGGTGACGTTGGAGTCGTAACCTTCCTGGCCGGGAATGTAGCCATTGAACCAGCCGTCGATCTTGCCGGTGGTGTTGTCCCGGTTGCCATCAAGGGTCAGGTTGCTGAGACCGAAGTCGTGGGTTTCTTCGCCATAGGCCGAGCGGACGATACCGGTGATTTTCGTGTCCGAGCCATCAGCCACCTTGATGTTCGAAACACCCATCCCGTCGCCGTACATGTACACATTGCTTTTGAGCATGAGGCAGCCGTCCGACGGTTCCTCACCCCCACTGACAATGAACGTCCCCGGCGGAATGTAAACCTGCCCACCGCCTGCCGCTGCTGCTGCGTCGATTGCCTTCTGGATGGCAGCGGTATCATCCGTGACGCCATCTCCTTTGGCGCCAAAATTTTGGACGTTGAAAATCATGGGGTTATCTCCGGTCACAGGCTAAGTTTGCTTGGCTGCCAATTTCCAATCGGCCAGCACTCTGATATGACACGGAGTCGCGTGAAAGTTGTGACCGTGTGTCGGGAAACCGTCACCCGTTCGGCGGTTGGCAAAAGTGATGTGCAGCAAATGTGTTTATTGGACGTTTTGTTGACGCCATTACTTTGTAATTAATCCCCGTACACCCCTGTAGGAGCTGCCTAAGGCTGCGAATAGCGGTGTGTCAGGAAGTGCGTTCGCAGCCTTCGGCAGCTCCTACAAGGGAATGCGATGCTTAGTTAGAGCTGAGCTTGCTCGCGATGAACGATGACGCGGTATGCCTGATACACCGCGGCGCCTGAATCGCGGGCAAGCCCGGTTCCCACAGGGGGTTGCCGGATCCCGGTAGGAGCCAACTTGTTGGCGAGACGCGAGTGCTGATTACGCAGATCCGATGTCTCGCAAACTAGCTCCCGCGATACGTCGAGAAGCCGTAAGGGCTGATCAGCAACGGAATGTGGTAATGCGGCAAGCTGCCGTCTACGTTGAAGATCACCGGCACTTCCGGGAAGAAACTTGCCGTCTGGTGCTTCTGGAACCACTCGCCGGTCTTGAACGTCACGCGATAGGTGCCTTTTTCCAGCGTCTTGCCTTCCGGGTACAGCCCGGTAATCCGGCCTTGCTCGTTGGTTACACCCTTGTTCAGCGTGCTCCAGCCCTGGCCTTCCTGTTTTTCCAGCGTCACGCTGACATCGGAGGAGGGCAGGCCGTCCTGCAGGTTCAGCACGTGGACGCTCAGCGGATTACCCGCGGCCAGCGCAATGGACGAAAGGCCGCTCAATACAGCGCCCGCGATCAGTGTTTTCAGCATGTTCATACGAGATATTCCAGATTATTTGAGGTTGGGTAAAACGTGAGCGATGCCTTGCAGCGCGCAGCCTTCATCGACTTCCGCACCGCCAGCGCCGGCAACACCGATAGCGCCGATAACCTGATCGCCCATCTTCAACGGCACACCACCGCCTAACAGCAGCAGCTCATCCAGGGTGTTGAGGTTCTCGGCTTCGGGATTGTTACGAGCGCGTTCGGACAGCAACCGCGTCGGGGTTTTGGTCGACAGCGCGGTAAATGCCTTGCGTTGCGCCGCGAGGGTGTTGTGCGGGCCGACGTTATCGTCGCGCTGCACTGCAACCAGATTGCCGCCGCGATCAACCACCGCGGCGACGGCGGTTTTGCCATCGGCGTGACAGGCTGCCAGCGTCGCATTCAGCAGGTCATTGGCCAGCTTCAAGGTGACATCCGGACGCTGAGCGACGTTCTGCACGTCAGCCAGCGCAACGCCGGACCCCATGGCCAATGTCAGTAAAGAAAGGGTGAGGGTACGGATCAGCATGAAAATCTCCGGTTCAGGCTCGGCTGAGCAATTGCCAGCCATACTGCCCAAGCCTTCCGCACAAACTGATTGCCTGCGGATTACGTATTTGTAATGAGATAGAGCGGTGGATCGGCTTACGCTATGCATCAGTGGCGGAGGACTTAATGCGTATCCTGGTGGTTGAAGACGAAGCGAAAACAGCGGATTACCTGCGCAAAGGGCTGGGGGAGTCCGGCTATCTGGTGGAAGTGGCCTTGAACGGTCTGGACGGACTGCATCTGGTCCAGGAAAGCGAGTTCGACCTGATCATCCTCGATGTCATGTTGCCCGGCCTCGATGGCTGGCAACTGCTGCAGATCATTCGCCGTAAATGGCAGACGCCAGTGCTGTTCCTCACCGCACGCGATGCCGTGGAAGATCGCGTCAAAGGCCTCGAACTGGGTGCCGACGATTACCTGGTAAAGCCCTTCTCCTACGCGGAGCTGCTGGCCCGGGTTCGCACTTTGCTGCGTCGCGGTCCGCCCCGTGAAGTCGAACAGTTTCAGATCGCCGATCTGCACCTCGACCTGCTCAAGCGCAAAGTCACCCGCAATGGCGAGCGCCTGAACCTGACCAACAAGGAGTTCGCGCTGCTGCATCTTCTGCTGAGTCGAGAAGGTGAAGTCCTGTCCCGTGCGCTGATTGCGTCCCATGTCTGGCAAATGAATTTCGACAGCGACACCAATGTGGTCGACGTCGCGATACGGCGGTTGCGTGCCAAGGTGGACGACCCTTACCAGGCGAAACTTATCCACACCGTTCGTGGCATCGGTTACCTGCTGGAGCTGCAACAATGACCCTGTGGCCGCGAACGCTGAGCCTGCGCCTGGCCTTTATGTTCTCTCTGGTCAGCGTGCTGCTTTTAGGGGCTGTCGGTTTTTACCTCTATCAATCCCTGCAACGAGAAATCACCTGGCGCGATGATCAAGCGCTCCTTGGGCGCGTGCAGCGCATGCAGGCCCTCATAACTGACAGCGACAGCATCGACACCCTGCGCAGACGCCCGCAGCTTTACGAGAACATGCTGGGCAATCGCGACAACGTACTGTGGATTGTCGATGACGCCGGGCAATTACTTATCGACGTCAACCCGCTGGCGCTGCCTGTGCCGGAGCTGCCGCCAGCGTCTTCGCCACAGTTGGGTGATAGCCCGGGTGACAAGTCGTTGCGACTGGCGTGGTTCGATGTGCCGAGCAGCGGGCGACATCTCACTCTGATCGCGGGCAAGCTGGTCAACGAGCGCGAACAAATGCTCGGCGCCTACCGCATGAAAATCTGGATAGCCTTGTTGGTCGGCGCAGTATTGGCGTTCCTGCTGGGCTGGATGGTCAGCCAGCGGGGTCTACGTCCGGTTCGACAACTGGCGACACGCGCGGCCAGCATCGACGTGCAACACCTGCACCTGCGGTTGCAGGCGTTCAAGGACGTCAACGAACTGAGCACCCTGAGTCACGCCCTCAACCAGATGCTCGCCCGTCTGGAAGACGGCTTCGCCCAGCTCACACGATTCAGCGAAGACCTCGCCCATGAAATGCGCACGCCGCTGAGCAACCTCATGGGGCAAACCCAACAAACACTGGGCCGCAGCCGCTCGCCCGAGGTCTATCAGGAGCTGCTGGTTTCCAATCAGGAAGAATACGAACGTCTGGCGCGCATGATCGACAGCATGTTGTTCCTGGCGCGTACCGAACAGCCCAAAGCCTCGATCAACCGTCAACAGATCGACCTGCATGCCTTGGTCGCCCAGTTGTGTGATTACTTCGAAGGGATGGGCGAAGACCGCGGTATCGAGCTGATCAATCAAAGCCAGGGCACTCTAAACGCCGACCCGGAATTACTGCGCCGTGCGCTGGCCAACCTGATCGCCAACGCCCTGCGCTACGCCACATCGAACACCCCCGTGACCATCGGCAGCACGCTGAGCTCGGGCGGTTTAGAGGTATACGTCCACAACATCGGCGAGCCTATTGGCGCAGAACATCTGCCGCATCTTTTCGAGCGTTTTTATCGCTGCGATCCTTCCCGCAACCAACCGGGCGACTCAGGCGGACTGGGCCTCGCTATCGTGCGTTCAATCATGCAAGCCCATGGCGGACAGGTATCCGTGACGAGTGACAGCACCGGGACTGTTTTTACGCTGTTTTTACCCGCCTGAAGTCTGTATTCCTGCGAGGTGCTCAACCCGCTATATCCAGTTTTATGACTGAATAAACGTGATGAATCTCACCGTTTGCGGCGTGGTTAAAGGGGTTAGATGCCTGGAAGGGTCTATGCTGAGTTTGACCTTCCAGACAAGGTCACCCGTGCCGCGCACAGCCTACCAGGCAGAACACGTGAGACATTCAATACTCAACGCAACAATGCTCTGCCTCTGCTTATTATTCGGCACGCCCGCCAGGGCCGATCACTATCAGGTCGTGACCGAGGAGTGGGCGCCGTACAACTATGTGGAAAACAACCAACTTACCGGCATGACCACTGAGATCGTCCGGGCAATCATGGCCCTCACCGGGGACAACTTCGACTTCGTGCTCTTGCCCAGCATGCGCGCCAGCTACGCACTGAACTCCCGTCCCAAAACCATCATGTACTCCATGTTTCGCACCGCCGAGCGCGAGCCGCTATACAAATGGGTCGGGCCCATCGTCGAAGAATCCATCCACCCCTACCAAATGGCCGATGCTCCGCCGTTAAATACCCTGGAACAACTCCGCCAGGCGCCCATGGTCACTACCCGACATGCCGGTCTTGTGCCCGACACACTGCAATCCCTCAACTTCACCAACCTCGACAAAACCGCCACCCAAAGCCCCCAGCTCTACCGCATGCTCCTCGCCGGACGCACCGACATCATCGTCGGCGACACCGATGCAGGCGTCGCTTACTACACCCGCCAACTGAAAATCCCGCCGGGTACGCTGAGGCAGATACCGGTGGAGGTGTATAGGTCTTCGTTGTACATCGCGTTTAGTCTGGATTGTGATGATGATTTAGTGGCGAGGTGGAGGAGGGCGTTGGAGCAACTGCGGAAGTCGGGGGAGTTGGGGCGGATTCAGGAGCGGTATGAGGGGTTGGGTGGGGGTGAAACTTAGCGTCTGGTTAAATAGAGAGCGTGGCGAAGAGTGGCGCGGAATTCGATCTTCTTTTCTGGCGGCAATTCCCATTGCCGATAACGGAATTGAATACGGTAGTCAGGCAGTTGCTGGCATTTTCGCCCTTCTGGTCAGAAAACCACAGGTGAACAGTAGCGGGAGTAAAAGGTGCTTTCAGACAGCTTGCGGAACGTGAAACAGCAAATCGAAAAAACCATCGCGATAATTCGAGACAAATGCCTCGTGTCTGATGAAGTCGCCGTAGCTGATTACTTGAAGCGGTACGAGGCAAGCCTTGCGTTAATCGATACGGATTCAAAACAGAAACTGGTGGTGAGTTTGAAGGGGCTCTTGAACTGCACGCGAGGCTACCTGGAAACCACCAGTCATCATGATCAGCAATTTCTCGCTGAAATGTATGAGACGGAACAACTGATCAAGCAATTACTCAAGGACGAACGGCTCTGACGTCTAACAAAAGTGCATTCAAAAGTACGTCTTATCAGGAGGGAATGACCGGTCGCCTATGGCCGATTGTTGCCTGTTACCTTGGGCAGCAACCGACCTGTTGCAACCTTTCGAGTACTCGGTATCCGCTGATTAGGCTGACAAGTCAAAACCAATACTTTGTGCGAATATTGAAATGGATGCGGGTTTTCAAACGAAGGAATAGAAATGGCTGAAATCACCAAGGTGCCTGCCGAGTTGGCAGAGGAACTCAAAATGTTGACCCAACAGGGGCTCGGCTTACTGAATCTTACTGAGGATCATGCTCCGGTTGATGTGGTTGAAGCGATTACGGAGCGGGTGCGTGATTGCAAGGCGAGTGGCACCAAGCTGCCCGAGGGTGAAATATTTGCGCTTGGCGCGTTGCTAGGCAACCAGTATGTAAAAGGGCAGGGCTGGCACTGGGGCGATGTCGTTTGGGATTTTGATGAGACCACTGCGGCTATCGGGGTGCTGAACCACGACAACTCATTGTTCATCAACCCTATTGGCTGGGTGGCTGAAGTGATGGAGTCCGAGGGCGGCGTCGGCTTCCTGCTCAACTACAACATGGTCAGCGTGCACCAGGTTCCGGTATTTGAACCTGATAGCGCCACAGGCCTTTACTGACTGCGTAATCTGTAGAGGCGTGCTGAGCTCAAATTGAATGCTGGCTTACCAGGGCCTTGAGCGCTGGGCACTCTTCTTGCCGTCCGCGTAGCGATCCACCAGCAATTTATATCGGTCGTGCAGGCGATGGGTAAACATCATCCGTTCTTACATCGACAGGCAGTAAATCGCCGATTTCTGCTTGTCACGAAAGGAAAGGCTACTCCCGACCCAAAGCGGACTCCTGCACGTTCTGATTGAATAAGCCCACCGCACCATACTGATCAACACCCGGACTTGAACGAATGACAGACAATCCTTTTCGTATTCCGACAGATGCTGAAATTGCTGACGCGGAGAGCAGGCTCAATTTCTCCTTTCCCGATGAATATATCCAGTTCCTGAAAGGCGGAAGTGATGTCGCAAACGCCGTATTTGAATCCGCGTTGATTTTGAGCGGATGCAGCCATCTGGATATCTTTGAAATTGCCGAAGCCGCTTGGGCTCAGGGATTGTCGCGGGACTGGTTGCCTTTCATTGAGGATAACAGCGACTACTTCTGCATCTCACAGGCGGGTGCTGTTCGATACTGGTCACACAACGGAAGTACAGACGAAAGCTGGCCAACCTTTGCGGCGTGGTTCGAACAGGTCTGCGTAGCCCTTGAGTAGTCCGAAGTGTCCGCTTCACCTCCCCAAACCGTGCAATCGCTGCCGAACTCAAACGGTAAGGAACGCTAACGTCTCAGGATCGATCTCGGCGTAGCTCCCCAAGTCTTTCTTATAGAGCCTGATCCTGGAGACCCCTAACTCCGTCTGCAAGAAAGAGACAAGCTGTCCAAGATGATCGTTGCTATGCATCGTAGCCGGACTTATGACTATCGCCCGCCCAGGCTCATCATCGTAAGTTCTGATCAGGAACATATCCGCTTCGTGCTGCACGCTGTAATTATAGCCACAGTACTCATACTCCAGATCGAGGTCGACATCGTCAAAACGGGTAGATTTCACTATTTTCACAGCGGCAACCAACATTCGGATCTAAAGGAAAATCGCCTCGTGAAGCGCTTCTTTCAGCCGCTCGCTTTAGCGATTCGGCTCAGCGGGTTAGCCAGGCATTTAGCCTCACTCTCGGGGCCTCATTTTCCACCAGACAAATGAGGCTGTGATGACTGCGCCGATTATGGTTGCTGGCAAGACAACCATGATTCCAATGATGCCAAGGCCGAAGTCGTCTGCCAGCTCTGCTCTTGATGTGGCTCCCGTGTTTGCCATTTCAAACATCACTGCCGCTTCACCAAATAACCAGTTGAATGATGGGAGTGCGATGAGAAAGGCCAGTGTCGTAATTGCAGCGCGCTTGATCATTCCTGATACCTAATGTTGAGAGTGCACTGGACTCATTGTAAATCAGGTAGCTCTTGGGCAATTTCTCCTAACACCTAACGGCCATTTACAACAAAATAACGCCCGTCTAGGGTTAGAATTCATGAACCTGAGTCCAGGTGTACGACCCTGTTTTTCATCTGAGACCCGTCGATATAGAAAGCAGCCGTTTTCAAGCTGTGAACAAGTTTAGCCGCGCCCAACCCACTCGGTTTATAAATGCCTGCTGACACGAAGGATCCTGTGCATGCTCAAATCCCTGCTCGACAAAATCTTCAGTCGTCCTCTGACTCAGGAAGAATTTGCCAAAAAATTTATCGATTCAGCCCGCAAGGCTGGCTACAGCGAGGCCATGGACTTTCAGGCTAGCGAGTTCCGCATCCGTCATAGCAATGGCTCTTACTTCAATCTTCATAACGCCTTTCACGACTATCAAAATGGAGACAAGACCCAGAAGGTCGCAATTCTGAATGGTTACGTATCGACTCTGTTGGTGTCTGGCCAGAGAACCGGAACGGTCTTTGAAAACGTGAAATCGCAATTACGTCCGGTGATTCGAAATCTTGCCATGCTTGAGGAAATTCGACTGGAGCACGCCAGAAATCATAGCGACAAGCGGCACGATGTCGTTTATCAGCCCTTGGGCCGCGACTGTGTGATTATGCTTGCCGTCGACTCTCCCGAGTCCACCGCCACCCTTACCAGCGGCCCTGAAGCGCAGTGGGGTGTCACAATGGATGAGGCAGTGGCGATCTCCATTGAGAACTTGCGCGATGCTACGCACGAGGCCTTTGGTGAAATTATCCCTGGGCTTTACTCCGCGGAGTGGGCGGACGGATACGACAGCAGCAGAGTCTTGTTGCCAGATGTTCTACAGCGCGCACCCGTTAAAGGTCGACCGGTGTTCATGATCCCCAGTCGTGACGTCTTGATGGTCACGGGCGACAAGGACGAGCAAGGCATCCGTCAGATGGTCGAGCTTGGCTTCAAAGCGCTTGAGAGGGGCAGGGCAGTCTCCACCGACATTTATACCTATGACGGGCGCGATATCGTCCCATTTCACCCTGATGATGAAGCGGTCAATAACCGTCTGGCCACTCTGGAACATCTGCTGCTCCAGGGTAGCTACAGTAATCAGAAAGAGTTGCTCGATAAGGTCAATCTGGAAACGAGCGTCGATGTGTTTGTTGCCTCGTACCTTCTCTACGAGCTGTCTGACCAGAACGGCAAAACCGTATCGATGAGCACTTGGACAAAAGGTGTGCCGACCCTATTGCCCAAGAGTGATTGCATCGTGCTGGTTGAACCCTTTGAGGGTGGGGAACCGACAGTCAAAACCGTTCTATGGAGCGAACTTGAATCCGAGCTTGGCGATCTGCTGACGACAGAAGCTGGCTATCCACCTCGCTATCGGACACTAGGGTTTCCTTCAGCAGAGCAGCTTGATCGCCTGACTGCCTTGTGATCGCCGCTCAACTAATCTGGCGCACTGCGATGGAGGCATGAATGCCCGACACTTACAGCGCGCATGATCACGCGAACCGCAATCAGGCTGAAATTCTCATCAGCAACGATTGCGCTTGCTTTGGTTGCTATGCGGTATTTCCTTCGGCTGATGTGACACGGTTTACTGAGACCACGGCATGGTGTCCAAAATGCGAGGCTTTCAGTACGGTCGTTGGCGATGCTTCCGGGCTGCCTTTGGATCGGGAGTTTCTGGAGGCAGTTCACGATCATTGGATCGGGCCTCAAGATTGGTTAGATGAGATGGCGGCGCATACTCATGCGATCGCTACTGCTGTTTACAGGCAGACAAGCACAACGATGGATGAGAAACGAGTTCGTCCTTGGTGGAAGTTTTGGCGATGACACTCCCAATTATCCAGCGAATGCAATTGATCAGATTCTTGGTGTCACTGACGGTGCGCATTGTTGAGCAGGTTTAACGTCGTCCGGATAGCGCTCAACCTAGATGACCGCTTCTGAGATCATCCAGGCACCAGGCATTACGGTGGCGGGGGATTTGCAGAGTGGTGCCTTGTGGATATTCTCCGGGCCATTCGGCCCGACACCGCGGTGTGTCTCGCTCCTGTAACCGATCCGGACGCACTTCAGTCCGGTTTTGAGGACCGGTCGCACTCGAAAACGTTTTTACACAGCCTCGGCCGGTAACAGGCAGACATAGGATTCAGTCCCATGATTTTTACCGGCTAACAAGTCTATGTGCTCTATGACGGCGGGACTGAGACAGCGTTTTGTCCTCAGTGCACTGAGCCAAGATCGCGGTCAGCGCAATGTCTAAAGGAAAGCCATCCTCCAGCCATTTAAGCGCCAGTCCTGACCAATATTCGGAATGCGACGTCAAGGCTGTGATCACCAGCGGCTGCAACGCAATGTCGGCAGGTCGCTTATATTTTTTGCTAAGAGCGCTTACCGCATCTGGCAAATCGAGTGCAGCCGTTTCGAAAGGTTTCTCAAGAAGCGGCAATAGCCAGACATAGCTGAACTCTTCGTTCATCTTCCCCCCGATTGCTGATGGTTGCCTATCACCAAGAGCATAAATCAACCCAGCGGATAACAGTCGCCACTAATGGCCGTAGTATCCGGGGCGCCGAAAACAGATTTTCTAGAAGGCTAAAGGTTTATTTTCCTTCGGGTTGCGAGTTCAGGCGTCCGAGGCCGTAGTAATTCATGAATTCGCGCATAGTCGGTGAAAGCGTCTCTTGTGAAGCAATCTGCCAGAATTTTCTTTCCCCAAGAACCGGCTGTAACCGCTTGATGAGTTCCTGCGCCGTATTGTGATGGCCAACACGCAGCCAGTGCCTGAACATGTATTCGTTTTCTTGCCTCGGTAGCTGTGCTGCTTGGAGCAGTCTGAGTGAATACCGGAAGTTCAGTAGCCAAAGTTGCTTTAAAAAATCGAGTCTCTCAGCGATTGGCAGGCCCACTAGCCATTGCCTCACATCCTTATCCAACTGAGCATTACCAGATCGCGACGCCACCTGCTGCGGGGTGAAACGAGTGTCGTCCATGGAGTGCAAGGCCTAAGAGTATAAGGGAAGGTCACATTCTGTCGTACGCGTAGGAATAACGGACAGCTTATTTTCCGTCCTTTGTCTGCTATTGGCCGATTGCTGCCTCACGGATGGCTACTTCCAACCGAGAGCGGTCATCCGCTCCTGACTGTTGAGTTCATGTTCCCACTTCATTTATCAGTTTGCGCCAGCCATCCCTTGCCTCCTGCTCCGAGGTAAAGACTTGTACCTTTGGATGCCAGAACGGCTCCTCAATTACGATGCAATCCAAGGTAGAGTCCTGAAACGTAAAGACATAATGGATGGCATCTTTTACAAACAGTTGCTTATCGTGTCGCGGATGAATGGCGTTTCTCTGCTCAAGCTCTGCCAGCCAGGGCGAATTATCTATCCGATGAATTTGGTATTGCTTGAGGCCAAGTCCGATAAGTGGATGGCCGCCCAAAGCCTCGTCGTTTGGCCAGCCGAACTGGATTTTTGTTACCAAGGGAAAATGGATCAAAACTATTTCCTCCCCATCGGCGCAGTACCGCAAACATAGCTGTGTGTCCGTGGCGAACACCACGGGTTCGGGCGATGTACCCGGCTGTGGCCAGGAGTCGAGCAGCACTACGGTCGGGAATGTCATGAGGAACCTGGTGAACGAACAGGGGGCAAAACAGAGTGCGAGAGGTACGCGTTGTCGTCAAACGTTTCTGATCGCGACAGGTCGATTTTGGCCGTTCTCTGCCAGTCGCTTGAGGCAGAAAGCGTGATGTGTTTTTCGATCAAATTGCCCCACGGGTCATAGCTTTACTCCTGATCGCGCCAGATATAGGCTGACGGAAAGTTGCTGACTCAATGCTGGCAGCCACGCACCAATCATTTATTAAAGGACCGGAGTGATAAAAATTTCACAGCAGAAAATTGTTCTAATAAATCTTCTCCACATTCAGTCGAATTCCACTGTCCCTTGCAGCATTTACAACCGTCTCGGAGATGAGAGGATCAATCCATATAATTTTATCAACAAAGAAAAAATCCAACCCTCTGACTTCTTGTTCATTGATGCATAGTTTTTTTATACCCCTGACCTGATAATCCGTAGACAGTTCGCCGTTGGCAATCCTGTCTAAAACCATGGATTTTCCTGAGTACTCAGAATTGACATAATCAAAACATATCAGCTTGTTTTCAGTATGAACCAGGAAATATCTATTTTCCGTTGTGCTTCCATCGAAATAGCTGGAATTTACCAAGAGAAAATTCAGGTCAACGTCATGGTTGCTCAGTATTTCTTTCAATGGCTTCGACACGAAAAATGCACCGCAAGTTGCAAGAAAGAAATCCGCCTTTAGCTTTTTCACACGCTTATCTAACGTTAGGTTAACCCTGGTTCCGGCCAAAGAAAACTTCTTGCCCACCTGATAGTATTCTGGAAGCGTAGGGATGAACTCAACATCAGCATCAACGAACCTACCGGCTGCATCTTCATGTCGAAGAATATAATATTGCATGGCGCATCTCCTGATAAGTAGATCGGTTACCTTTAAGTCTCGAATCCGTATTTTGCAAGTGCAATTGATCAGCCCCCAGATCGCCTGCTAGGCAATGCTTCCGGCGGCGTCGGTCATTTCAAGCGGCGTGCCGATCTGGTCGGTGTGGTAGTCGTAGAACCTCTGCTCCTCGCCTTCGCTTTGATCGACTCTCGCCAAAGGCGCTTAGCTGATGTCTGCTCTTGGCCTTAAGCAGCGATTACGATGTCCCCCTTTACACTTATAAATAGCGAGCTTTGGAAATCACAGGGTCGACGGTGGGGGTAGACTCCTGGAGTCATGTGGCGTGATCATTTATATCAGTTGATGCCCCCAAAATCTGGACACCATTGGGTGTGGCCTGACATAAATTAAGGAAAGAATTTGTTCAGCAAATCTCAGATTATTACCATCCCAGTCCTGATTTCATCGGTACTTTTACTCACCGGCTGCCCGCCACCAGCGTCTTTCACCCAATGTAAACGCGCTTCCACCTCTGTAGAGGGCGTCAAAGCGGCAATGGCAGAGTGTGGAGACCCTGTACGCGGGCCACAAAACCATTTCCCAATAAACGAAGAGGTCATTCACTTTCAGTGTATGCAGCGCCTTGGTTTTACTCGTAGGGACGGCTTTGAATACTGCGAAATAATGAAGAATATGCCAGCCTGCGTCGAAGAACGGCAGGGACGTCCGCTCAGTTTGTCCCAGCTCGAAGCGTTGCCGTTTGTCGAAGATGAAGCATTTCACCCAATCAAGCCTAATTCAGGCCGGGATGAACGTATGCAGGTCTCATGGCGTAAAGCGGGAGCATCACTT
>NZ_JACONW010000098.1 GCF_014357575.1 Pseudomonas folii
CCAACAGAAATTCGCGTCCATTCGGGCAGATATGCGTAGGTTGATAAGTGTGCACGGAAGTTACGACGGCCGTGATGGCGGTGTATCAGGCAGACCGCTATCGCGGCCTCGCGGTGCTCGTGCGCTCCTACAGGAGAGGTGCTATTCACTTGACAGCCCCGAACGACAGGCCGCGTACCAGCTGCTTCTGGCTGATCCAGCCGAAGATCAGAATCGGCGCGCAGGCGAGGGTCGAGACGGCGGAAAGTTTGGCCCAGAACAACCCTTCGGGGCTGGAGTAGGACGCGATCAGCGCCGTCAGTGGCGCAGCGTTGGATGAGGTGAGGTTCAGCGACCAGAATGCTTCGTTCCAGCACAGGATCAGCGACAACAGCGCAGTGGATGCCAGGCCGCCTTTGCAGATCGGAATCAGCACCTTGAAGATTTCCTGACGTGTGCTGGCGCCGTCCAGTCGCGAGGCCTCGAGAATTTCCCCGGGGATGTCCTTGAAGTAGGTGTAGATCATCCAGACCACGATGGGCAGGTTGATCAGCGTGTAAATCACGATCAGCGCAATGCGGCTGTCCAGCAGGCCGAACGTCTTGGCCAGCAGGTAGATCGGCATCAGCACGCCTACCGGGGGCAGCATCTTCGTCGAGAGCATCCACAGCAGCGTACTTTTGGTGCGTTTGGTCTCGAAAAAAGCCATGGAGTAAGCCGCAGGTACCGCGATCAACATGCACAGGATGGTTGCGCTGAAGGAGATCACCACCGAGTTCCAGGCGAAGTGGAAATAGTCGCTGCGCTCCTGAATGTGCAGGTAGTTTTCCAGGGTCGGCGTGAAGATGAACTGCGGCGGCGTGGCAAACGCGTCGATCTCGGTCTTGAAGCTGGTCAGGACCATCCAGAAAATCGGAAAGAAGATCAGCGCGGCGATCAGCCAGCACAAGGTGCCGAGTAGCACGCTTTGCAGGCGTCGGGATTGTTTGAGCGTCATCATGATTCGGCCCTCAGGACTTGTCAGTGAGGTTTTTGCCGATCATCCGGATCAGGATGATTGCAGCAATGTTGGCAATGACCACGGCAATCAAACCGCCAGCGGACGCCATGCCCACGTCGAATTGCAGCAAGGCCTGGTTGTAGATCAGGTACGCCAGGTTGGTCGATGCGAAACCCGGACCGCCATTGGTAGTGGTGAAGATTTCCGAGAATACCGAGAGCAGGAAGATAGTTTCGATCATCACCACCACAGCAATTGGGCGGGCCAGATGCGGCAGCGTCAAATGCCAGAAAATAGCGATAGGCCCTGCACCGTCAAGCCGTGCGGCTTCTTTCTGTTCCTGATCCAGCGATTGCATGGCGGTCATCAGGATCAGGATGGCGAACGGTAGCCACTGCCACGAAACAATGATGATGATCGACAGCAGGGGATAGTTGGCCAGCCAGTCAATCGGTTGGGCACCGAAGAGCTTCCAGACCCAGGCGAGGATGCCGGACACGGGATGGAAAATCAGGTTCTTCCAGATCAGCGCGCCCACGGTGGGCATGATGAAGAACGGCGAAATCAGCAGCACTCGCACGATGCCCCGACCGAGAAACTCGCTGGCTTCCAGCAGTGCGGAAATCAGCACACCCAGCACCACGCTGATCAACAGCACGCTGCCGACCAGCAATAGCGTATTGGTCGCACCGGGAAGGAAACCGCTGTCGGTGACGAAATATTCGAAGTTTTCCAGGCCGACGAATTCGTTCTCGCCGGGGTTAAGCAGGTTGTAACGGATCAGCGAGAAGTAAATGGTCATGCCCAGTGGGACGATCATCCACACCAGCAACAGCAGGACCGATGGGCTGACCAGAAACCAGCCGGGTTTGGTCACGCTGCCTTTGATTGACGGGTTATCGTCGGGCGTGACGGCCTGAGGCTTGATAGTTGAGGTTGTCATGATGGCGATCCTGGGTGCAAAAGGAGAGCAGGGTGTCGGGGCGCACGCACCCCGACTGATAGTCGGCTGCGACTATTTCTTTGGATAACCTGCCCGCTTCATGTCCCGCTCGGTGGAGCTTTGCGCGTTTTTCAATGCAGCGTCAGGAGTTGCCGTGCCCACCAGTGCTGCGGAGAACTGCTGACCGACCGACGTGCCGATGGCCTGGAACTCAGGAATGGTCACCAGTTGAATGCCCACATAAGGCACTGGCTTGAGGGTTGGTGCTTTGGGCGTGACTGCCTTCAGCGATTCCAGTGTGATGTTGGCGAACGGTGCGGCTTTCTTGTACGCATCTGTGTAGGTCGAAGCGCGGGTCCCTGGCGGTACGTTGGACACGCCGTCTTTCTCGGCCACCAATGCCGCGTACTCTTTTGAGGTCGCCCATTCGGTAAAGGCTTTGGCGTCAGTCTGGTTTTTCGCGCTCGTCGGGATTGCCAGAGCCCATGAATACAGCCATGCCGAGCCTTTGTCAGTGACTTCATGAGGCGCGTAAGTAAAGCCTACGCTGTCTGCGACCTTACTCTGGCTCTTGTCGGTGACAAACGAACCGGCCACGCTGGCATCGACCCAGATGGCGCATTTGCCGCTGTTGAACAGCGCGAGGTTTTCGTTGAAGCCGTTACTCGAAGCACCCGGAGGGCCGGACTTCTTCATGGTATTCACGTAGAAATTCAGCGCGTTCTTCCATTCCGGTTGATCGAACTGCGGCTTCCACTGCTCATCGAACCAGCGTCCGCCAAAGGAGTTGGCGACTGTGCTGATCAATGCCATGTTTTCGCCCCAGCCCGCTTTGCCTCGCAGGCAGATACCGTACTGCTCTTTGGACTTGTCGGTCAGTTTGTCAGCGAATTCGGCGATCTGCGTCCAGGTAGGGCGTTCCGGCATGGTCAGGCCCGCGGCCTTGAACAGGTCGGTGCGGTAATAAGTAATCGAGCTTTCGGCATAGAAAGGCAGTGCAAACAGTTTGCCGTCCACCGACAAGCCATCGCGTACTGACGGGAACACATCATCCAGCGCGTAGCTGGCGGGCAGGTCCTTCATTTCTTGCAGCCAGCCCTTGGCACCCCACAGCGACGCCTCGTACATGCCGATGGTCAGCACGTCGAATTGGCCGCCTTTGGTGGCAATGTCTGTGGTCAGACGCTGGCGCAAGACGTTCTCTTCGAGGACGACCCACTTGAGTTTGATGTCGGGATGCTGTTCTTCGAAGGTTTTCGACAGCCGCTGCATGCGGATCATGTCGCTGTTGTTGACCGTAGCGATGGTGACTTCGCCCGCAGAAGCGGTGGCGCAGAGCGTCAGACAGGTACCGGCAAGCAGAACTTTTGCAGAGGTCTTCATTTATCACTCCTCTTCCGCGCCCTTGGAGCTACAGAAGGTCGGTTATTGTTTTTGTGTCTTCCGGAGGTAAGGAAGATGTGGATTGATTACAGCGGGCGCAGGCACAGATGACAAATCCTGCATGACACTTGCACTGATACTTTTTTGCACTCGGTTGCGGCCAGCAAAACCAACGCATGACTGCCGCAAGCGGTTTGCGACAGTCTGCGACGCAGTTTCAGCGTAGACGTTGGTTGGGAGAACGCGGTGAATCAGTACAGGTTTTGTTCAGTGAGGCGTTGGACCGCCAGTCGCCGATAGTGCGATGGGGTCATGCCCTTGAGCTGCTGAAAGCGTCGATTGAAGTTCGAAATGTTGTTGAAACCCGATTCGAAACACACATCTGTCACTGGCTTGTCGCCGTCGGCCAGTAGCTCACAGGATTTGCTGATGCGCAGGCGATTGACGAATTCCACGTAGCAGCGGCCAGTGGCTTGTTTGAAGACCCGGGAGAAGTACGTGGGCTTCATGCCGAGATAATCGGCCACTTCTTCCAGCGGCAGTTCCCGTGCGTAGTTGGCGAAGATGTAATCCACTGCCTTGTTAGTGCGATCAACACTGTGCTCATCGGCTATGGGGGCCGAGTTGCTGCCGGACAGCAACTGGTAGTCATCGCTGCCCGCCAGCAGTTCAAGGAGGATGAGAAAATGGCCCAGGCGGCTGATGCCTTTGGAGTCGGCGATCTTCTGCATCAGCCTGGTGGCCTGGCGAATCGTTCGTTTGCAGCGGAACTCGATACCGTACTGCGCACGCTCCAGCAAGGGCGCCAGAGTCTTCAGCTCGGCAAATATCTGGCTGCCGCTTTCAAATAATTCATCAGTGAAATTAACCAGCATGTCCCGCTTGGTGACGACCTCATCCTCTTCAATCTGGCTGATCCAGTTATGGGGCAGGTTGGGGCCGGTGAGGAAAAGGCTCTCGGGATAGAAGTTGCCGATGTAGTCGCCGACAAAGACCTTGCCGGAACTGGCCACGATCAGGTGCAGTTCATATTCCTTATGGAAATGCCAGCGCACCAGAGGGCAGGGGAAGCCGTGTTCACGATAGATGATCGACAGGCCGTTGTGATCGTCCATCAATTCGTACGAGGGGTCTGTGACTCTTGTTGTTTTTGTCATCATATGGCCGATGTCCAGAATGCCAGGCTGCTAATGTGCACTATCTGAGTGTGCGAAAGCACCCAGAGTTTCCTGTGGCAACTGGCACGCGCCATCTATGTGGGAGCAGGGCTTGCCCGCGATGCATGAGACGCCGCCATAAGACACGCCGCGTTATCGTTTATCGCCGGAATGCCGGAATGCCGGAATGCCGGATTGCCGGATTGCCGCCCAGACCAGGCATCTCTTCCACAGGGCTTTGAGTTTGATGCAGCACCTGCGCCAATCAGTTCCATCTGGAGTGAATTCATGAAAACCATCCTCCTCATCGGCATTGGTTCCGGCCACCCGGAGCAGATCACCATTCAGGCCATCAATGCGCTGAACCGCGCCAAAGTGTTTTTCATTCTGGACAAGGGTTACGCCAGCAACGATCTCCTGCGCCTGAGGAAAGATATCTGTGAGCGCTACATCACCGGTGATGACTATCGCTTGCTGCAGGTCAGCGACCCGTCCCGGGAGGATGATCCCCATTCTTACCAGCAAGGAGTTGCACGCTGGCATGAGCAGCGGGCAGCGCTTTTCCAGCGGCTGATCATTGATGAAGTCGAGGCGGGGCAAACGGCGGCCTTTCTGATATGGGGCGAGCCGACGCTCTATGACAGTACCTTACGAGTCTTCGAGCTAATTCTGAATAACTCACCCCAACTGTTTGATTATCAAGTAATTCCTGGAATAAGCAGTGTGCAGGCACTGGCGGCACAACATCGTATTCCTCTGAACCGCATAGGCGAGTCCATCCATATCACCACCGGGCGCAGACTGGCCCTCGAGCAGAATGCAGCACCTGAAAACACCGTCGTGATGCTCGATGCGCACTGTACGTTCGAGCGGTTTCTTAACCAGGGCCTGCATATTTACTGGGGTGCCTACCTGGGCACCCCGGATGAAATCCTCATTGCGGGACCACTGGATGAGGTCTGTGAGCAGATCAAGCACGCGAGGGCGAATGCGCGGCGGGAGAAGGGCTGGATCATGGATACGTATCTGCTGCGGAATGAGATGTAGATTCTAGATTTGAATCTCAACCTATTGTTTTTATTGGTTAATTTAGTAGATGTACGCGATATGCCTGATGCCCTGCGGCGCCTGAATTGCGGGCTAGCCTTGATGATGACGTGGGACCGGCTTTAGCCGGGAAAGCTGCCTGGCGGACGCCACATATTCAGCAGCTGTACCGGCCTCTTCCCGGCTAAAGCCGGTCCCACTTGGTCACATTGCATGGCCCCGAGATAGAGGTGCGCCTAAAGGCTTGAAGCCGGGTTGCGATTCTTCGCTTCGATCCACTGCGCCATGTATTGAGTGCTCTTATGGTGGTGGTGCCGCAGCATTGCGCCGGTAAAGTTGGCGGTCCGATGTGCCTGCAGGTTCTTCCGCAATTCGTCGATGCGGGCAATCAGGCTGGCGCAATGTTGCTGCTGCCTGTAGCGCGCTTCTAGCAGCTTCCAGCCAGCGGTTTGCGCTTCATGCCACCGCTCTTCATCCTCATAAAGGCGTACCGCTGCATCAGCGATATCAGCAGCGCTGCTCGCAATGTTGCCGGGCCAGGGCAGGTCGCCGCTCATGGCTTCGGCACCAATGGGCGTGGTGATGGTCGGCGTGCCGCACAGCATGGCGTCGACAATCTTGCCTTTGACCCCCGCGCCAAAGCGTAACGGCGCCAGACAGATACGCGCCTCGGACATCACCTGCAAAGCGTCCTCCGCCCAGTTCATCACATGGAAGCCCTGCGCCGCGTTATGCAGGGCGGTGGCTTTGGGTGGCGTGTAGGAACCGTAGATATGCAGTTGGGCCTTGGGCAGTTGCTGCCGTATCAGCGGCCAGATGGCGTTCTTCATCCAGAGCACCGCATCCCAGTTAGGAGCGTGTCGGAAGTTGCCGATACTCAGAAAATGCGCTCGCTCGCTAAACGGACGCGCCGTCACAGGGACGTTGCTGACCATCAGCGGGCACCAGTGCAAGATGGCTTCAGGCACCTGGAACTCGCGGGTAAGCAACTGCATTTCCACGTCGGACGTCATCAGGCTGAGGTCGGAGCGGTACAGGGCGGCGATCTCACGCTGCGCTAGGTCACCGGTCGCCATCACAGAAAAAATATCGCGCTCTGATTCTTCAAAAAAATGATTTAAATCATCAGCTTGAGAAGGGCTACTCAAGTGGTTTTTTAACTGCTGATGTCGCCCGTGACGCAGGCTTTGCAGGTCTGACGTTTCCAGCAGTCGCAGGGCATTCGGGCAATGCTTCTCAACCCTCCAGCCAAATTGCTCCTCGATCATGAATTGGTCGAACAGCACGATATCGGGCTGCAACTCACTGATGAAACCATCGAAGCTGCTGTTGTTAAGTTCAATGCTGACCTCTCGGATACCCAGCTCAGCCAGGTCGGCCTTATGCTCGCCCTCAGTGGCCGGGCTGGCAAACGTGATTTGCCAGCCTTGTTCCAGAAAGCACTGGATCAACTGCATCACATGACCGCTGGCCGCTGAAGAGCGCGGCTCGGGCCACACATATCCAATAATCAACACACGGGTTGGCGCGCTCGAAATGGGGCCGTCAGGCAATTGCTGCAAATCGTGCTTATCCAAGAATGCTTTTTACCTTGTCACGCAGCTGGTCGATGGAGAACGGTTTGCCGATGTTGTGCATGCCTGCCGGGACATCAATGCTTTCGGCATAGCCACTGGCGAAAAGAACGGGCAGGGTCGGGCGCAGTTTGCACGCAATCGCAGCCAGTTCTTTGCCATCCATGCCCGGCAGACCCAGGTCGGTCATCATCAGATCAATGACCTTCGATTCATCTTCGAGCACCTTTACAGCCACTTCACCGTCTTCGGCTTCGAGCACTGTGTATTCCAGCTCTTCAAGCACGTCGACGATCAGCATGCGGACAATGGCGTCGTCTTCGACCACTAGAATGGTGCTGGCGGTAACGGACATAGGTGATTTCCTTAAAATCTGCAGGGTCGACGTCATGCGACCGGTACGAGTAAGCAAAATAACGCTGGAGGTGCCAGCGGGCAACAATTTGCACTCGTTTGAGTGGGTGTTAGAGCAACCTGTATCACTTATGAAGCGAATAATGCGTTCTTAGGCAACTAAATGTCAGAAAATTCAGATATCTGTGTGAGAAATGGGAGTCTTTTTCTAAAGTTTACGGCAAACTTCATGGTTTGATGATCACCAAGGATGACTCATGATCCGTCCGTCTACTCTCGATGAGCAACGTTTTCGTAAATTGCTTGGCCGCAACGTCACTTTACCCCTTAGTGTGGGTGTGATCAGCGCAGTCTTTTTTATCGGTCTGATCAGTTATTTGCTGTCAGTCATCCAATGGGTCGAGCACACCGACCGAGTCATCAACAATACCAACCGCGCGTTGAAGCTTTCCATCGATATGGAAACCGGCATGCGTGGTTATTTGCTCGTGGGCGACGAGCGTTATCTCGACCCGTATGAATTGGCAAAACCGGCGCTCGTCGCTGAGTTGAAGGGGCTTGAGGCACTGGTCAGTGATAACCCGCCTCAAGTGGACCGGCTCAAGCGCATTCAGGCATTGCAGGAAGATTGGGGTCAGTACGCCGAGGAGATGATCAATCAGCGGCGGATAAAGGGCGAGTTCATAGCCCCGCAACGGACTGGGCGGGGCAAGCGCCTGACGGATGAGGTTCGCAGCCAGTACGAAGAAGTTATTGCAGTAGAGCAACAGCTGCGTCTTGCGCGCAACGCCGACGTTACACGCACTACCATTCTGTCGGTCAGCCTTTACCTTGTTTTTGTCCTGAGTGTCAGCGGCTTTCTTGCCTACATCGGTCGTCGGGACTTGCTGGCCTTGTCCACTACCTATGGTGACAACCTGAAGCTCCAGGAGGAAAACGCCGAGCGCCTGAAAAAAGTCGCCTGGTTGCGTAATGGCCAGAGTGAGCTGGCTGAACAGGTGTTGGGTCAATTGACGCTGAATAACCTGGGGACCAACGTCCTGCAATTCTTCGCCCAGTATCTGGGAAGTGTGGTTGCCGCGGTGTACGTGCGTCAGGAGCATGGCGGCCTCAAGCGTGTGGCCTCCTATGGTTTCTCCCGTGAACAGGAACAGCACGAGCAGTCGATCTATAGCGGCGAAGGCGTGATAGGCCAGGCTGCCCAGCAACACAAGATCATCCGTCTTGATGATGTCCCCAGTAATTACTTCAAGGTGTCTTCCGGACTGGGTGAGGGCGACCCACGCAGTATTCTTGTGGTGCCAACCAGCAACGACGATCAGGTCAACGGTGTCATCGAGCTTGGCTTCCTGCGTCCTGTTACCGAGAGCGACGTCGAGTTCATGGAGCTGATTGCCAACAATGTGGGCACCTCCATTGAAGCTGCGCGCTACCGTCAGCGTTTGCAGGAAGTATTGGCTGAAACCCAACAGCTCAACGAAGAGTTGCAGGTCCAGCAGGAAGAGCTGCGCACCGCCAACGAAGAGCTGGAAGAGCAGTCCAGGATTCTCAAGGAGTCCCAGGCGCATCTCGAAACCCAGCAAGCCGAACTCGAGCAAACCAACGAGCAATTGGCTGAGCAGGCTCAGGTGCTGTCCGAGCAGCGTGATGCGTTTGACCGCAAGAATGAAGAGCTGAACATCGCTCAGGTCGAGCTTGAAAATCGTGCTGACGAGCTCCAGCGCTCAAGCAAGTACAAATCCGAATTCCTTGCCAATATGTCCCACGAGCTGCGCACGCCGCTCAACAGCTCGCTGATTCTGGCCAAATTGCTGGCCGAAAACCCGACGGAAAACCTCACCGCCGAACAGGTGAAGTTTGCCGAATCGATCTATTCAGCCGGTAATGACCTGCTCAACCTGATCAACGACATTCTGGATATTTCCAAGGTCGAAGCCGGCAAGCTGGACATGCGTCCTGAAAACAGCAGCGTGTCTCGCCTGGTCGAAGGGCTGCGCAACATGTTCCAGCCATTGGCTCTCGACAAGAAGCTGGATTTTCACGTGGAGCTGCAGGCCGGTGCGCCGACCATGCTGTACACCGATCGCCAGCGTCTGGAACAGATCCTGAAAAACCTGCTGTCGAACGCAATCAAGTTCACCGAAACCGGAACTGTCAGCATGATCGTCTCGCGTCAGCCGGGCGCAGGGATTGTCTTCACGGTGCGTGATTCCGGGATCGGCATTGCCGCTGAGCAGCAGGAGAGCATCTTCGAGGCATTCCGTCAGGCTGATGGCACCACCAATCGCCGTTATGGCGGCACCGGTCTCGGGTTGTCCATTTCCCGGGATCTGGCGCGTTTGCTCGGTGGCTCCATCAGCGTCACCAGCGAGCCGGGGCAGGGCAGTATCTTCACCCTGGTTCTGCCTGAACAGTATGTCGAGTCGGTGCAGCTGGAATATGGCGAAGTCCCTGCGCCAATCCCCGCGCCGGTTGTGCCGGTGCATGCTTTGGCAGCTTTGCCGCAAGCTGCGGTAGCCGTTCCCGAGAAACCCGCCAAAGCGCCCGTGCCGGGCTTCGCTGATGATCGCGAGAAGCTGCCGTCGAACAAACGCTGCATCCTGGTGATTGAAGACGAAGTGGCTTTCGCGAAAATCCTCTTCGACCTGGCTCACGAGCTGGGTTACCACTGCCTTGTTGCCCACGCCGCGGATGACGGTTTCAACCTGGCCGCTCAATTCACGCCGGACGCGATTCTGCTGGACATGCGCCTGCCGGATCATTCCGGGCTGACGGTTCTGCAGCGCCTTAAAGAGCTGGCACCTACGCGACATATCCCGGTTCACGTGATTTCCGTTGAGGATCGCCAGGAAGCGGCCATGCACATGGGCGCTGTGGGCTATGCAGTGAAGCCCACTACCCGTGAAGAGCTCAAGGATGTCTTCGCCAAGCTCGAATCGAAACTGACCCAAAAGGTCAAACGCATCCTGCTGGTGGAAGACGACGCTCTGCAACGCGACAGCATTGCGCGGCTGATCGGTGATGACGACATTGAAATCACCGCGGTAGGTTTCGCCCAGGATGCGCTGGACCTGCTGCGCGACAACGTCTATGACTGCATGATCATCGACCTGAAGTTGCCGGACATGCTGGGCAATGAGTTGCTCAAGCGTATGTCCACGGATGAAATCTGCTCCTTCCCGCCGGTCATCGTCTACACCGGTCGTAACCTGACCCGCGATGAAGAAACCGAGCTGATGAAGTATTCCCGCTCGATCATCATCAAGGGCGCGCGATCACCCGAGCGCCTGCTGGATGAAGTCACGCTGTTCCTGCACAAGGTCGAATCGCAACTGTCCAACGAGCGCCAGAAGATGCTCAAGACTGCACGCAGTCGTGACAAGGTCTTTGAAGGGCGCAGAATTCTGGTTGTCGACGATGACGTGCGTAACATCTTTGCCTTGACCAGCGCGCTGGAGCACAAGGGCGCGTTGGTTGAAGTGGCGCGTAATGGCTTCGAGGCCATCAGCAAACTGAACGAAGTCGAAGATATCGACCTGGTGCTGATGGACGTGATGATGCCGGAAATGGACGGCTATGAAGCGACCATCGAGATCCGCAAGGATCCACGCTGGCGCAAACTGCCGATCATTGCCGTGACGGCCAAAGCCATGAAGGACGATCAGGAGCGTTGCCTGCAGGCGGGCTCAAATGACTATCTGGCCAAGCCTATCGACCTGGACCGACTGTTCTCGCTGATACGTGTCTGGCTGCCGAAAATGGAACGTATTTGAGTTGGATGAGCCCAAGCTGAGCATCCAGCCCGCACCTAAAGGTTCCGCCATGTCTCAAGACAGAAATACGGACATCGAAATACGTCTGTTGATTGAGGCTATTTATCTCAAATACAGCTACGATTTTCGTGATTACTCCGGCGCTTCGGTGAAGCGCCGTGTCAGTCACGCACTGCGCCAGTTTGACTGCACGACGATTTCCGCATTGCAGGAGCGGGTGATTCACGACCCTCAGGCCTTCATGCAACTGCTGCAATTTCTGACGATTCCGGTCAGTGAGATGTTTCGCGACCCGTCGCATTTTCTGGCGATTCGTCAGGAAGTGGTGCCACTGCTGCGCACCTACCCGTCAATCAAGATCTGGATTGCCGGGTGCAGCACGGGCGAAGAAGTGTATTCGATGGCCATTCTGCTGCGCGAAGAAGGCCTGCTGGACCGCACGATCATTTACGCCACCGACATCAACCCGAGTTCGCTGGACAAGGCCCGGCAAGGGATTTTCTCGATGGAGAATGTCCGCGCGTACACGGACAACTACCAGAAGGCTGGTGGCCAGCGCGCGTTTTCCGATTACTACACCAGTGCCTACGATTACGCGATATTCGACAAAACGCTGCGCGAAAACGTGACGTTCGCTGACCATAGTCTAGCAACCGACAGTGTGTTCTCCGAAACACAGTTGGTGTCATGCCGAAATGTGCTGATTTACTTCAACAAGAAATTGCAGGATCGCGCATTCGGGCTTTTCCATGAGTCGCTCTGTCACCGCGGATTTCTGGTGCTGGGCAGCAAGGAAACCCTGGATTTTTCCGGCTACAGCAGCCGCTTCGAGCCTTTGGTGAAACCGGAACGGATCTACCGCAAGACATGAAAAGATCATTCTCTGGAAATGACCCCATTGACCCACCACTGCCGGTCGTCGACGCCATCGTGGTAGGTGCTTCAGCCGGCGGAGTCGATGCGCTGCTGAAAATATTCGCCTCGCTCAGGATGGGTTATCGGTTGCCCATCCTGACCGTGCTGCATGTACCTGAAAATCGCCGTAGCCAGTTGGCCCAGGTGTTCCAGGCGCGTATGCCACTCAAGGTCAAAGAGGCGGACGATAAAGAAGATGTTGCTCCCGGCACGTTGTACTTCGCGCCGCCGGGTTATCACTTGTCGGTGGAAAATGATTTGAGCCTGTCGCTGAGTCAGGAGGATCGGGTATTTCATTCCCGGCCCAGTATCGACATTCTTTTTCAGTCAGCCGCGGATGCCTACGGGCCACGTCTGGCGGGGTTCTTGTTGACCGGTGCCAATAACGACGGCGCCTTTGGTCTGTCGTGTATCAAGCTTTCCGGCGGCATGACGGTTGTTCAGGATCCAGAGGAGGCTCAGGCGCGCACCATGCCCGATGCCGCACTGGCGCTGCATAAGCCTGATTACCTCCTGCCTTTAAACGATATAGGCCAACTGTTGGTCGAGCTGGAACGAATTGCATGCTGAGTCACATTCAAGCCAAGTTGCTGATCGTCGACGATCTGCCGGAAAACCTGTTGGCGCTCGAAGCGCTGATCAAGCGTGAAGACCGTGAGGTGCACAAAGCATTGTCGGCCGACGAGGCCTTGTCGTTGCTGCTGGAACACGAATTTGCCATGGCAATCCTCGATGTCCAGATGCCGGGCATGAACGGCTTCGAACTCGCGGAAATGATGCGTGGCACGGATCGCACCAAAAATATTCCGATTGTGTTTGTCAGCGCCGCAGGGCGCGAGCTCAATTACGCCTTCAAGGGGTACGAAAGCGGCGCTGTGGATTTTCTGCATAAGCCGCTGGACATCCATGCGGTCAAGAGCAAGGTCAACGTATTCGTCGACCTGTATCGCCAACGCAAGGCGATGAAGCTGCAAGTCGAGGCACTGGAGCAGAGCCGTCGAGAGCAGGAGCAGTTGCTGGCAAAGCTGCAGGTGACTCAGAACGAGCTGGAGCACGCCGTGCGGATGCGCGACGATTTCATGTCAATCGTCTCCCACGAAGTACGTACGCCGCTGAATGGTCTGATTCTGGAAACCCAGCTGCGCAAGCTGCATCTGGCCAAAGACAACGCTGCAGCGTTCACCATGGAAAAGCTGCGGGCCATGGTGGACCGTGATGAGCGCCAGATTCAGAGTCTCATCCGTCTTATCGAAGACATGCTTGATGTCTCCCGCATTCGCACCGGCAAGCTGTCGATTCGCACCAGCGCCTTCGATCTTGCCGAATTGGTCAGTAACCTGCTCGAAAGCTTCTCCGCGCAGATTGCGGCGGCTGAATCCAGCGTGACGTTCAAGGCCGCTGAGCCGGTCATCGGTGTGTGGGACGAGTTCCGCATCGAGCAAGTGATTGCCAATCTACTGACTAACGCCCTGCGCTATGGTGCCCGTAAGCCCATTCACGTCCGCGTATATGCCGAGGACGGTGAAGCGCGGGTTGAGGTGCGTGATCAAGGCATTGGTATCAGCGCGGAAAACCAGCAGCGGATTTTTCAGCAATTCGAGCGGGTGGCTGCCAACCATGCGGTGCATGGACTGGGCCTCGGTTTGTTTATTTCTGACCAGATTGTCTCTGCTCATGGCGGGCGCATTGTCGTGGAAAGCGCCGAGGGAGAGGGCTCGATGTTCCGGGTCTGCCTGCCGGTTTAGCAGCGTAAGAATTCAACGTCAGATTTATCCGATATTTACGCAACCTAAGGCCATCGTCATGGTCGTAATGGCAGCTATTTAACCGAAGGCAGTTCCATGAGCTCTGATGCAGAAAATGTCGTCCTCATCGTCGAAGACGAGCCGCTGATCCTGATGTTGCTTGCCGACTATCTGTCGGGCGAGGGATATCGAGTGTTGCAGGCGGAGAACGGCGAGCAGGCGTTCGAAATTCTCGCGACCAAACCGCATCTGGATTTAATGATCACTGATTACCGTCTGCCTGGCGGGATATCAGGCGTGATGATCGCGGAGCCTGCCGTGAAATTGCGGCCGGAACTGAAGGTTATCTTCATCAGCGGATATCCCGCAGAAATCGTCGAGTCCGGCAGCCCCATTGCCAAAAAGGCGCCGATTCTGGCCAAGCCATTCAATATGGAAACCCTGCATTCCCAGATCGAAAAGCTTCTGGCCTGAATCGTTTCCTCTCTCCGCGCCATCAGTGAATCTGTTGATGGCGCCGAAACAGTCATTCCTCGATCATTTCCCGAACCTTGGACGTCAGGTTGTCGAACGCGAACGGCTTGGTGATCATCTGCATGCCATCATCGAGAAAGCCCGCCCTGACAGCGGCATGCTCGGCGTAACCGGTGATGAACAGCACCTTGAGGTCCGGCCGCAGCTGACGGCCTATTTCGGCCAGTTGCCGACCGTTCATGCCCGGCAGGCCCACGTCACTGATCAGCAGGTCAATGCGCTGACCGGATTCGAGGATGGGCACGGCTTCAGGTCCGGAACTTGCCTCGACGTAGGCATAACCCAACTCGCCCAACACTTCGCTGACCAACACCCTGACTGCGGCGTCATCTTCAACGATCAGTACGGTCTCGCCTTCTTTGGCAAAGCTTTCCGGATTGTGGATGATCAGCTCGTCCTGAGTCTGCTGGCCTTTGAAGCGCGGCAGGTAAAGCTGCACTGTGGTGCCTTTGCCTACTTCGCTTTTGATCGCAACGTGACCGTGGGACTGTTTGCTGAAACCATAGATCATCGAAAGGCCAAGCCCGGTGCCCTGACCAATGGGTTTGGTCGTAAAGAACGGGTCAAAGGCTCGACTGATCACGCTTTCCGGCATGCCGTAACCGGTGTCACTGACGCTCAACACAACGTAATCCCCAGGCAGCAGGTTTTCGTGGGCGTTGGTGAAGGATCTGTCCAGACTCTGATTGGATGACTCGACGATCAGCAGGCCGCCATCAGGCATGGCGTCCCGGGCGTTGAGCACCAGGTTGAGCAGGGCGCTTTCCAGTTGGTTGGGGTCGGCTTCCGCGGTCCAGAGTTGCTCGTGCAGATGCAGTTCCAGACGGATGCTTTCGTTGAGACTTCGGTTGAGCAGCTCTCCCATGGAGCTGATCAACTGATTCATCTCGACCGGTTTGGAGTCCAGTGACTGACGGCGGGAGAAGGCAAGCAGGCGATGGGTCAGGGCGGCGGCACGGTTGGCGGACGTTACGCCAAGGTCGATCAGGCTGTTCAGGTCTTCGGTATTCCCGCGAGCCAGACGCCTTCGCAACAACTCCAGACTGCCGATAATCCCGGTCAGCATGTTGTTGAAGTCGTGAGCGATACCCCCGGTCAATTGGCCAACAGCTTCCATTTTCTGCGATTGGCGCAACACTTCTTCGTTGTGCTTGAGCTGGGAGGTGCGTTCTTCGACCTGCTGCTCAAGGGTTTCGTTGAGTTGTCGAAGTTGCGCCTCAGCCTGCTTGCGCTCGGTGATGTCAGACGTCACTCCCGCCAGCGAGCTGACCCGGCCATTCTGGGCAAGAATGGCTCGCGCCCGGACATCCACCCAATTCAGTGACCCGTCAGGCCACACATTGCGGTACTCGATGATGAAATCGTCGCCGCTGTCCAGGCTACGCTGCAGTGCTGATTGCATGCGAGGCTGGTCTTCGGCATAGACCGCGTCCAGCCAGTCCTCATAGTCAAAGCGCTCGCTCTCGCTGCGCCCGTAATGAGAACGGGAGATGTCCGAACAGTCGAGGGTCAGGAACTCTGCTTCGAGTTGCCATGACCCCAGACGTCCGGCCTTGAGTGCGTTCTGTAAGCGTTGCTCGCCTTCCGCCAGGTCTTCCATGCGCGCTCTGGCTTCGTACTGGCGCCGACGTCCGCGGATGGCGGTGGTGACGAGACTGACCAGTGTCGAGGGGTGGAATGGGCGCTCAAGAAAGGTCACGTTGCCCAGCATGGGGCCCAGATAGGCCGATGGGCTCTTTTCCGGACCGCCGTGATGGGTAAGGAGCACTACAGGGAGGTCCGACCAAGGCGGCTGGCGTTCCAGCGTTTGCACAAGAACCCCGATGTCTTTGCCGCGCAACGCTTCATCGGCAATGATTGCCATACCTGCACCGAGGTTCAGCTCGGCGCTCAGGTCAGCGAGGGTGTGAGCGACCAGTGCGGGAAAGCCCGCCTCCTGCAGAATCAACAATGCGATCTGGCTGTCCCGGCCCCGTGGGGCCAGGATGATTACCCGTTCCGATAACAGTCCGGGCGTGCTCACACCTTTTCATCCTGCATCAAAGGGCTGTTTGAGCCGGCGTATTGAGGTATGCCGGTCAGCACACCCTGAAACGCTGAGAGCGGTTCGCCTATCTTCAGGCCGTGATGACTGATGCGGTACTCCCTGATGGTGGATTCGTGAGTGCCGGTACGCTTCTTGATGATTGAAATCGCACGGCGCACTTCACCTTTGGCTTCGAAGTAGCGCAACAGCATGACGGTATCGGCCAGATACGTGATGTCAACCGGAGCGCGCATGTCGCCCACAAGGCCATGTTGCGCAACGGTCATAAATGTCGAAGCACCTTGACGATTGAGGTACAGCAGCAATTCATGCATGTGCAGAATCAGTGCGTTCTCTTCCGGCATGGCAGCCTGATAGCCGTTGATACTGTCGATGACCACAGTTTTGATCTGCTTTTCGTCGACGCTGGCCCGTACCCGGTGAGCGAACTCGCCCGGCGACAGCTCAGCAGCGTCGACCTGCTCGATCAGCAAGTTGCCGCTTTTTTCCAGCGCTTCCAGATCAATGCCGACTTTTCGCATGCGATTGAACAGCAGGCCGAGCTCTTCATCGAAAATGAACAGTGCGACACGTTCGCCGCGTGCTACAGCCGCCGCCGCGAAGACCAGCGAGATCAGCGATTTACCCGTACCTGCTGGTCCCAGAATCAAGGTGCTGGAACCACCGTCGATGCCACCGCCCAGCAAAGCATCGAGCTCGGCCACGCCGCTGGACAGTATTCCGCGTTCGAATCGGTTGCGGTGTTCCGCAGCCACAAGCCGAGGAAACACATGGATGCCGTCGGACTTGATGGTGAAATCGTGAAAACCTCCGCGGTATTTCTGCCCGCGATATTTCACGACCCTCAGCCGACGGCGCTCCGCGCCGTAGTTCGGGTTCAGCTCTTCGAGACGAATCACGCCATGGGCGACGCTATGTACGGTCTTGTCCAGGGCTTCGGTGGTGAGATCATCCAGAAGCAGCACCGTTGCGTCATAGCGCGTGAAGTAATGCTTGATGGACAGAATCTGTCGTCGGTAGCGCAGGGAGCTTTGCGCCAGCAAGCGGATCTCCGAAAGGCTGTCGATGACGACCCGCGTAGGCCTTACGCGTTCGACCACTTCGAAAATCTGACGCGTTGCTTCGCCCAGTTCCAGGTCCGAGGAGTACAACAAACTTTGATGGTTATCGGCGTCGAGCAGACTTTCAGGTGGCGTCAGCTCATAGATGACGATGTTCTCGTCCAGCGTCCAGCCATGGGAAGCTGCACCATCGCGCAGCTCGATGTCGGTTTCCGACAAGGTGATATACAGGCAACGCTCGCCTTCCTGGGCGCCTGCGCGGAGAAATTGAAGAGCTACAGTCGTCTTGCCTGTGCCGGGTTCGCCTTCGAGGAGAAACACATGCCGCCGGGAAAGACCACCCGCCAGAATGTCATCGAGGCCCACAATACCGGTTGCTGCTTTTGATGTAGTCAAGAATCGCCCTCTTGCGACCTTAGGGGTGTGGCATAGCCTTGAAATCGGCCGCTGCGCTGTCAATGCCTATGACGCAGCTCACTATCACTTACTCATTAACGGACCGCTCAGTGCCGTGAGCGTTCAGACTTTCGCACGGTGCAGCCGGCTTCGGGCAGGGTTTTGGGGCATGTGTCCGGCGTATGGCACGACCGCTGGCTTATCGCGTAAACCCGAGCCTTGATATAGTCTCTGGCTGAATCGGATCGTGGCTGGAACAATAAAAATCAAGGGAGGAACCTCCGTGTCTGACTATCAATCCTTTGTTGTAGAGCTTAGTGATCACATCGCCCACGTGCAGATCAATCGACCGGAAAAGGTCAACGCCATGGACGCTGCATTCTGGTCTGAAATCATTGAAATTTTCCAGTGGATTGATGAAACCGATGAGGTGCGTGTCGTTGTGCTCAGCGGGGCGGGCAAGCACTTTTCTTCTGGCATCGATCTGACGTTACTCGCTTCGGTTGCCAACGAGCTGGGCAACGACGCCGGGCGTAATGCCCGGACGTTGCGACGCAAGATTCAGCAGTTGCAAGCTTCGTTCACTGCGGTCGATCAGTGTCGCAAGCCGGTACTTGCGGCCATTCAGGGTTATTGCCTTGGTGGCGCCATTGACCTCGTGTCGGCGTGCGACATGCGTTACTGCGCCGAGGATGCGAAGTTCGCTATTCGTGAAATCGATATGGGCATGGCGGCAGATGTGGGCACCTTGCAACGCCTGCCACGCATCATCGGTGACGGTATCATGCGCGAGTTGGCTTACACTGGACGCACTGTGGAGGCCGCGGAAGCCCGCGAGATTGGTCTGGTCAATCGTGTATTTGCCGACAGCGCCAGTCTGCTCGAGGGCGTGCTGGGCATCGCCGCGCAGATTGCTGCCAAGTCGCCAATTGCTATTGCCGGGACCAAGGAAATGATCAGCTACATGCGTGATCACCGTGTCGATGACGGGCTTGAACACGTTGCCATCTGGAACGCAGCCATGCTGCAATCTGCGGATCTGAAAACGGCCATGGTTGCGCAGATGAGCAAGCAGAAGCCCGTCTTCGACAACTAGAGCGAAAACAGCGCGAGAATCCAATCAACTCATCAGGGAGTTCTTATGTCATTCCCCAGTCGCTGGACCACCGCTGTACTGGATGTTCAGACTCCGGGCGGTTGGGCTGTTGTGCACAGCGAGCAAGGTTTCCTGCTGGATGGTAACGGGGCAATGTTTCCTCGTGAGTGGCTCAAGCACCAGGCGCTCCCCCTCATCAGTGAGCACGGTATTGGCCATTTTGATGGCGAGCCGGTGTATTTATATGTTCTGAAAGATCCCGTCGAAGTCGAAGGCTGCACCTGGCAAGGATTGCGTCAGTTCATGTTGTCGGGTGATTACGACGTCTTCCAGCAGCTTGGCTATGCCGCGCAGATCAGCACCTGGGCGCGGGAGCATCGATTCTGTGGCAGTTGCGGACGTCCTACCGTGCAGGTTGCGGGGGAGCGGGCCATGTACTGCGAGCATGACAACCTGCGCTTCTATCCGCGCATCTCGCCCAGCATGATCGTGCTGATTACCCGGGGCGACGAAGTGCTGTTGGCGCGGTCGCCACGCTTTGTGACCGGGGTGTATAGCACTCTGGCCGGGTTTGTTGAGCCGGGTGAATCCGCCGAAGACTGCGTGCGCCGGGAAGTCATGGAGGAGGTACAGGTCAAGGTCAAAAATATTCGGTACGTGGGCAGCCAGTGCTGGCCGTTCCCGCATTCGATGATGCTGGGCTTCCATGCTGAATACGACAGTGGCGAGATCGTGCCCCAGCCGGACGAAATCGAAGATGCCCGCTGGTTCAATATCAATGATTTACCGCCGTTGCCAGCCAGCCGCTCCATCGCCCGGCATCTGATCGAGCTGTATCTGGCGCAGCGCTCAGGCGCCCCCGAACCAGTGCTGCCAGGCTAGGCGGGCGGTCAGGCAAAGCACGACAGTAATGAACACCGGGCGAATGAATTTCGCCCCACCCTTGATGGCGCTACGGGCGCCAAGGGCAGCTCCCAGCATCACAGCCATGCCCATGCTCAGACCGATCATCCAGTCCACCTGACCGGAAAAGATGAACACCGAAAGCGCGGCCGCGTTACTGACGAAATTCATGCTGCGTGCAACGCCACTGGCCTTGACCAGATCAAGCGGGTAGATCAGCAGTGAGCTGACCGTCCAGAACGCCCCCGTTCCCGGACCCGCGACGCCGTCGTAAAAGCCCAGCCCCAGGCCTTGTGGCAACTGCCACTTTTTCTTGATCGGTGCATCACTGTTCAGCGGTGCCTTGGGCGTGCCACCAAACAGCAGGTAAAGGCCGCAACCGAAGACGATCACCGGCAGCATCTGATTGATCCATTCACCGGGCAGATATTGCGCGATCACTGCACCGATCAACGCTCCGACAGCGGTCCCGATCAAAGCGCGAGTCCATTGCCGTGGATGAAACAGCTTGCGTCGGTAGAAGGTGAAACCCGCAGTCGCCGAGCCGAACGTCGAACTGAGTTTGTTGGTGCCCAGTACCAGATGAGGCGGCAGGCCCGCGGTCATCAGCGCCGGGGTGGTCAGCAAACCGCCGCCTCCGGCAATGGCATCGATGAAACCGGCAACGAAGGCAACCACAACCAGCACCGCGAGGGTGGCTGGTTCGACACTCAGTTCAAAAGGCATGGGAAGGGCTTACTTGGCAATCGGGCAGAAAGGCTGCCCTGAAGCGGCGTATGTTACTGCAGGTGGGTATACAGTTGGAAAGCTGACTTTTTGGAAATGTCGTGCGATGACGTGGGACCGGCTTTAGCCGGGAAGGGGGCCGTACATCCGCTACATTTGCTGCGTTGAAAATTATGCCTTCCCGGCTGAAGCCAGTCCCACGTCTGTCTACCGCGATACGCCGTCAGGACAGAAACCCGCCATCCACATTCAACGCCACACCCGTCGTATAGCTGGACGCTGCGCTTGCCAGATACAGCACGGCACCGGCCATTTCGGACGGGTCTGCCACTCGCTTGAGCGGGATCTGCTGCAGGGCGGTCTTGAGTATCGCGTCGTTCTTGACCAGTGCAGACGCGAATTTGGTGTCGGTCAGACCGGGCAGCAGGGCGTTGCAGCGAATGCCAAAAGGCGCGCATTCCTTGGCGAACACCTTGGTCATGTTGATCACCGCTGCTTTGGTCACTGAGTAGATACCCTGGAAAACCCCCGGAGAAACGCCGTTGATTGACGCCACGTTGATGATGCTGCCACCCCCGTTGTCGCGCATCAATTTGCCAGCTTCAACCGACATGAAGAAGTAGCCGCGGATATTCACATCCACGGTCTTCTGAAATGCGCCCAGGTCCGTGTCCAGCACGTTGCAGAATTGCGGATTGGTGGCCGCGTTGTTGACCAGAATATCCAGCCGCCCGAATTGCTCGCGAATCTGCGCGAACACTGCGGTGATCTGTTCCATCTCACCAATATGGCACGCCATTGCAGTCGCTTGACCGCCATCGGCGATGATGGCGTCCGCCACATGCTGACAGCCGTCGATTTTGCGACTGCTGACAATCACGTGAGCGCCTTGCTGAGCGAGCAGTCTGGCGATGGCCTCGCCAATGCCGCGGCTGGCTCCTGAGACGAAGGCGATCTTGCCATCGAGGTCGAACAGCTCGGTTCTGGACATATTCTTTTCCTTGTCGGGTCGCAGTGTCGGGTTGCAGTCAGAGGGTAGATTTGCCAATCACCTGCAGGCTCATGTGCTCAAGCAGCTTGTTCATCTGAATGAACTGCGCAAAGCGCTTGTCCTGTGTCTGGCCATGGAAAAAGCGGTAATAGATCTGCTGCACGATTCCGGCCAGACGAAACAGGCCGTAGGTGTAATAGAAATCGAAGTTATCGATGCGGATGCCGGAACGTTCGGCGTAATAGTCAACGAATTGCTGACGGGTGAGCATCCCCGGCGCATGGCTGGGCTGACGCCGCATCAACTGCACCGGAGCCGGGTCGTCGGCCTGAATCCAGTAAGCCAGCGTGTTGCCCAGGTCCATCAGCGGATCGCCGAGGGTGGTCATTTCCCAGTCCAGCACGCCAATTATCTGCATCGGGTTGGCGGGGTCCAGCAGGACGTTATCAAAGCGATAGTCGTTGTGGACGATGGCGGGGACAGGGTGGTCCGCAGGCATTTTGTCCGTGAGCCATGCCTTGACCAGCGTCCAGTCGGGCGCATCCGGGGTACGGGCGTTGTCATAGCGATCTGTCCAGCCGCGAATCTGGCGCTCCACGTAACCCCCGGGTTTGCCCAGATCGCCCAGGCCGCAGGCTTGATAATCCACGCGGTGCAATTCAACCAGGCGGTCGACAAAGCTCTTGCACAGGGTTTGGGTCTGGCTGACATTCAGGTTCAGATCCGCAGGCAGGTCTGAACGCAGGATGATGCCCTTGATTCGCTCCATTACGTAAAATTCGGAACCGATCACTGACTCGTCCACGCAGTGCAGATAAGCTTTCGGGCAGTATGGAAACGCATCCTTGAGCTGATTGATGATGCGGAATTCGCGGCCCATGTCATGGGCCGACCGGGCTTTCTGGCCGAAGGGCGGGCGTCGCAGTACAAACTCCTGATCAGGGTACTGCACCAGATACGTCAGGTTCGATGCGCCACCGGGAAACTGGCTAATGTGCGGCGTCCCTTCAAGGCCGGGAATCTGCGCTTTGAGGTACGGGTCTATGAGCGCGGCATCCAGCTCTTCGCCTGCACGGATCTCTGTGGACTGGTCAGTAAGCGCCATGCTTATCCCTTCTGCTTATTATGGTGCGCATAGATCATTGACTAATTGAATGTAGCTAACAATGTTCAAACTGTCTTATTGGCCGCCGTGTTGCCGGTTGATCATCGGTTTTGATGGTCCGGTTACTGTAGCCATGACCGCACGCTGTCGCATAGCAAACGGGTGACCTGT
>NZ_JACONW010000099.1 GCF_014357575.1 Pseudomonas folii
ACCACTTGCAAGAGCCAGTCGCTTTCTACAACTCCGGATCTTCCGCCCCGCCGTAAACATCCGACTCTTTATAGACGTCATGCGCATGGCGGACCAGGACCATGATCACCGCTGCCACCGGCAGCGCCAGCAGGATGCCGGTGAAGCCGAACAACTCGCCGCCCGCCAGTATCGCGAAGATCACCGCCACCGGATGCAGGCCGATCCGATCACCGACCAGCAGTGGGGTGAGCACCATGCCTTCAAGCGCCTGACCGACCATGAACACTGCCGCGATGCCCAGCAGCGGGTACAGATCGCCGCCAAACTGGAACAACCCGGCCACCAGCGCTGCGCCGATACCGATCACGAAGCCCATGTAAGGCACGATGGCGGCCAGACCGGCGATCACCCCGATCAACAGACCCAACTCCAGCCCCACCAGCATCAAGCCCGCGGCGTAGATCACGCCCAGACCAACCATCACCAGCAACTGGCCGCGAATGAACGCCCCCAGCACCTCATGACATTCGCCCGCCAGCTTGACGATCTGCTCTTCACGATGGCGCGGCAACAGGCCACGAATCTTGGCCATCATCACGTCCCAGTCCCGCAGCAGGTAGAAACACACCACGGGGATCAGCACCAGATTGGTCACCCAACCGATCAGCGCAAGGCTGGAGGCCGTCGCCCTGGACAATACAGCGCTGACGATATCGCCGGTCTGGCCCATGTGCTCGGAAATGGCCGCCTTGACCTTGTCGAACTTCCAGAAGCCGTCGGCCAGACCGAACTTGGTCTGCACCCATGGCAAAGCGGTGTGCTGCAACCAGTCCAGTATTTGCGGCGCCAGCTCATACAGACGGAACAACTGCTTGGCGAGCATCGGTACCAGCACCAGCAACAAGCCCATCAGGATCAGCGTAAAGAGACCAAACACGGCCACCACGCTCAACGTCCGCGACAGCCCCATCTTCTCCAGCTTGTCGGTCAGCGGGTCGCCCATGTAAGCCAACAACAGCGCCACCAGAAAAGGGGTCAGGATCCCGTGCAGCAAGAATACAAACAGGAACAGCAGAACAACCCCGCCAATCCAGAACCAGCGCCGTGTGTCAGTCATCAAAGTCCCTCGACTACTATAAAAAGCCCGTTGGAGAATCTACGTTGGCCTGCCAATACAATTCCCGGTTGATCCCACAGATGCATCCATAACAAACCGCTGTCACGCGGCAAACACAGGACCTGTAGGAGCTGCCGAAGGCTGCGATCGCGGTGCGTCAGGAGAAATGCTTCGCAGCCTTCGGCAGCTCCTACAGAAAAACATTCCAAATCACTTCGCGGGCAAGTTGGAGCGCAGCCCGCTCGCTCCTACAGATCCAGTCTCGCGCTCGTAACCGACAGCTTGCCGCGGCGATAAGTCACCAGCGGAAGTAAATCTGCAGTGCTGCCGTTGGCACGATTGTCGGCCCGGGAGCCTTAACCGCTCCTGCAGCGTCAACCGGTGCCGGTGCAGCCTGCCCAGGTGCAGCGGCAGGTGCAGTTGGCGCCACAGTTGCCTCGGCTGCGGGTATTTCCTGCAACTTGGCCAGCGACAGTTGCGAACGCAGTTGCTCTGCACTGCCGTTCACTTCATAAACGATGCGATCGCCTTCAACCCGTTTCAGACGCGCGCCGAACGGTTCGAGTAACGCCATCAGTTGCGCATAGCGTTCCAGATTCATGCCTTGTACCTGCATCAGCAATCCGCTGGAAGCGCCTGGCTTGGTCACGAAGCGCGGCGCCAGTCGTTCGCTGACGGCCAGCAACACAGCGTCAGCCAGGGCCTCGGAGCTGGCAGCCGTCGCGGTGCCCTGCTCGCGCTTGTCGCCCATCCATAACCGCCATTTGCCCTGCCATTGTCCGGCCTCTTCCTTGGCGTGTACGGCCAACAAGGCATCCGCGCCGTAACGCTCTGAAGCCTGCTTCAACGCAGTGGGATCAGTGCCTTCAATATTTTTCGCGGTGCCTACGCCCTGCTCTTCGAGATCCGCCAGGGGCAGACGCAATGGCAACGCACGGTGCTGGGCCGCACGCCGCAAGGGTTCGGCAGACGCCTGACCGTCGCCGACCAGATTGGAACCTTCGGTTGCGTCATTCAGCCACCAACCAAGGATAGTCGGCCGATTGCTGCCCCACAGCGAATAACCGGCCTGACGCAATGCACGATCAGTGCTGGCCGGGTCGAAATCCACCAGCAAGGTTTCCGGAGGTCCGGCGTCGTAGCCGTATTGACTGATGACCTGCTGAGGATCCTTGCGCAACTCGGCCAGCGACGAACTCTGCGGAGCACGAGCATCACCGGTCAGGCGCAGGACCATGGTTTCCAGTGCAGCCTGGGTCGCACGCGTGCGCTCGTCAGGGGTCTGGCCACTGACAGGCTCGCGGACTTGATAAAGATTATTAACAGTTTCAGCGAAGGACGGCAGACTGAGCAGTGACAGGCAGCCGGCAAAAAACAGATTCGAAAGACGCATGGACAGTTCCCGAACGGAAAAGCGGCAATTAAAGAACCGCATCGAAATGACTGGCGTGAGTGAGACCGCAACATGCAGGTGAACATTCACAATACAGATAAAGGCTACACCTTATAGGGGCGGCATCGAATCAACCAGTACACAGACATACCGGTTTTTTTGCTTTCAATGCGCCAGCCCGTCGGCCTAAGGATGGCCGGTAAGGCCCAAGCCTGATAAAATCGCGCGCCTTCGCAGACTGGCGACGGTGGCGGCCCGAAAACTGGACACAGCTTTCAGCGGCCCCGCTGTTTCGGTCGATCCCCCGAATCCCCCCTAAAGGCCTGGATTATGAGCAAGCAACCCTCCCTGAGCTACAAAGACGCCGGTGTAGACATCGACGCCGGTGAAGCATTGGTCGAACGCATCAAGAGCGTCGCCAAGCGCACCAAGCGGCCGGAAGTCATGGGCGGCCTGGGTGGCTTCGGCGCCCTCTGCGAAATCCCGGCTGGCTACAAGCAGCCTGTACTGGTTTCCGGCACCGACGGCGTTGGCACCAAACTGCGTCTGGCGCTGAACCTGAACAAGCACGACACCATCGGCATTGATCTGGTCGCCATGTGCGTCAACGACCTGGTGGTTTGCGGCGCAGAGCCGCTGTTCTTCCTGGACTACTACGCCACCGGCAAACTCAACGTCGACACCGCTGCTGACGTGGTCACCGGCATCGGCGCTGGCTGTGAACTGGCGGGCTGCTCGCTGGTGGGCGGCGAAACCGCTGAAATGCCGGGCATGTACGAAGGCGAAGACTACGACCTGGCCGGCTTCTGCGTCGGCGTCGTGGAAAAGGCCGAGATCATCGACGGTTCGAAAGTCGCTGCCGGTGATGCTCTGCTCGCCCTGCCGTCTTCCGGCCCGCACTCCAACGGTTACTCGCTGATCCGCAAGATCATCGAAGTCGCCGGTGCCGACATTGAAACCATCCAGCTGGACGGCAAGCCGCTGACCGAACTGCTGATGGCGCCAACCCGCATCTACGTCAAACCTCTGCTCAAGCTGATCAAGGACACTGGCGCTGTCAAAGCCATGGCCCACATCACTGGCGGCGGTCTGCTGGACAACATCCCCCGCGTTCTGCCCGCTGGTGCCCAGGCGGTCGTCGACGTGGCGAGCTGGCAGCGTCCAGCCGTATTCGACTGGCTGCAGCAGCAAGGCAACGTCGCTGAAAACGAAATGCACCGCGTGCTGAACTGCGGCGTTGGCATGGTTATCTGCGTTGCTCAAGAGCACGTTGAAACCGCACTGAACGTACTGCGCGAAGCCGGCGAGCAGCCTTGGGTGATCGGCCAGATCGCCACGGCTGCCGAAGGCGCTGCGCAAGTCGAGCTGAAAAACCTCAAGGCGCACTGATGCCTGCAACCTGCGATGTAGTGGTGCTGCTGTCCGGCACCGGCGGCAACCTGCAAGCCATGATCGACAGTTTCAAGGGCGGTGATCACCCCGCCCGCATCCGCGCGGTGATTTCCAACCGCGCCGATGCCTTCGGTTTGCAGCGCGCCAGAGACGCAGGTATCGATACCTGCGTTCTCGATCACAAGGATTACGACGGTCGCGAGGCATTCGATGCCGCGCTGATCGAAGTGATCGACACCTATCAGCCGAAGCTGGTTGTCCTCGCCGGCTTCATGCGCATCCTGACTGCGGGCTTCGTCCGGCACTATCAAGGACGCCTGCTGAACATCCACCCTTCCCTGCTTCCTCTCTATAAAGGCTTGCACACCCACCAACGGGTGCTGGATGCTGGCGACGCCGAGCATGGCTGTACCGTGCACTTCGTCACCGAGGAACTCGACGGTGGACCACTGGTCGTACAATCAGTGATTTCGGTGGAGCCCGACGATACGCCGGGCACCCTTGCCCAGCGTGTTCATGTTCAGGAACACCACATCTACCCACTGGCTATTCGCTGGTTTGCCGAGGGCCGCTTGAGCCTTGGCGCAGAAGGCGCATTATTGGACGGGCAGTTGATCGCCGCCAATGGCCACTTGATTCGAACCTAGGAGATATTATGCGTCGCGCTTTGCTGTTCGCTTTCGCTCTGCTCGCATTGCCTGCCACCCAGGCCGCAGACCTGCAACCCTTCTCCGCCAGCTACACCGCCGACTGGAAACAGCTGCCCATGAGCGGCACAGCTGAACGTAGCCTGACCTCCGGCCCGAACGGTGTCTGGACCCTGAATTTCAAAGCGTCCATGATGATCGCCAGCCTGAGTGAAGTCAGCACGCTGAAGGTCGACAAGGACACCATGCTGCCGCAGACCTACAACTTCGAGCGTGGCGGTCTGGGCAAATCCAAGAAAGTTGACCTGGCGTTTGACTGGTCCACCAAGTTCATCACCGGCACGGATCGCGGCGACGCCGTCAAGCTGCCGCTTAACCGTGGTGTTCTGGACAAATCCACTTACCAGTTGGCCCTGCAGCACGATGTGGCCGCTGGCAAGAAGACCATGACCTATCAAGTCGTCGACGGTGACGAAATTGATACCTACGACTTCCGCGTGCTGGGCTCCGAGAAGGTCGCCACCAAGGCTGGCCAGATCGACGCCATCAAGGTCGAGCGCGTGCGCGACCCGACCCAAAGCAAGCGTATTACCGTGCTCTGGTTCGCCAAGGACTGGGACTACCTGCTGGTTCGCCTGCAACAGGTGGAAACCGACGGCAAGGAATACAACATCATGCTGCTGGACGGCACGGTGAATGGCAAAGCGGTCAAAGGCAGCTGATAGCCGCCCGACTGCAATCAAAAAGCCCCGCCATTGAGCGGGGCTTTTTTGTGGATGGCCTCGTGCCAACTTTGGAATGCGATCCTTGTGGGAGCGGTGCTTGGTCTGGGCGGCATTCCGACGATAAGGCTGGACGCGATCTAAAGTGAATCGCGTCCAGCCTTATCGCGGGCAAGCACCGCTCCCACAGGTAATCGCTCTCAGTCTGGACCACCGAGCACCACATGAAATAATCTTCATTTACCTGACAGACCCGCTGTAGCCCTCATAAATCAAGGCCTCCAGCATCCCGCCCGCTGCCGCAACCGAACATGAAAAAAACCAACTATTTACGTAGTCAGCTAACAAATTCTATAACTGAGGCCTGCGACAGATCGCCGCAGTCCAAGTCAGGAGTTTGAATCATGACCGTAACCGTAACTGAACGCGATGACGCCCATATCTCCCACGAAAGCATTGCCGATGGCATTCAAATCTGGGACGTTTACCAGCAGGATCAGCTGGTTGGCATGTTTCATATAGAGTCCGATGCGCAGCGCTACAAGATGGAACTCGAAGCACAGGAAAATCAACGCAGCCAGTAATCCGCCTTCATGACGGATGGCAGGCAGAATCGCTTAAAAAACAAAACCCGCACTTGGCGGGTTTTGTTTGGGTATGACTTAAATCACCACATCAGATCATCAGGGATCTTGTAAGCCGCGTACGGATCATCGCCGTCGGCTTTCTCCTCAGTCGGTTCGCTGAGCATCACGATGCGACGTGGGTCGCGCTCCTGAATCTTCAGCGCCGCCTCACGGGGAATCACTTCATAACCCCCACCATGACTGACGATCGCCAGCGAGCCATTGCTCAGCTTGCTGCGCATCAGGTTGTTGACCGACAGGCGCTTGACCTTCTTGTCATCGACGAAGTTGTAGTAGTCCTCGGTGGTCAGCTTGGGCAGGCGCGACGATTCGATCAATTGCTTGACCTGAGCGGCGCGGGCCTTCTGCTCGACCTTCTCCTGCTGCTGGCGATTGAGCTCCTGATCGCGCTTGACCTTCTCGGCCGCGGCTTCCTGAGCGGCACGCTTTTGCGAGTCGTCGATTTCGATCTGGCCTTTGTGGGCCAGGCGCTGTTCTTTCTGCTTGTCTTTGCTGACCTGTTTGGCCTGCTTCTGGTTGACCAGGCCTGCCTTGAGTAACTGATCGCGAAGGGAAATGCTCATTCTCTACTCACTTATGCAGATGCAGCGGGCTCAGCCACAGCTGGGCGCGTTCTTTTCCTGACGTTTGGCTTCGCCCCACAGAGCGTCCATTTCTTCGAGGGTGCAATCTTCCATGGGACGCTGGGTGTCGCGCAATGCCTGTTCGATAAATCGGAAGCGGCGCTCGAATTTGCGATTGGCAGCGCGCAGGGCATTTTCAGGATCGACCTTGAGATGCCGAGCCAGATTCACTGCTGCGAACAACAGATCACCGACCTCTTCTTCGATACCCGCAGCGTCGTTGTCAGCCATGGCCTCCAACACTTCATCGAGCTCTTCGCGGACATTGTCGACCACGGGCAAGGCTGAAGGCCAGTCGAAACCTACCTGCGACGCACGTTTTTGCAACTTGGCGGCACGAGACAATGCAGGCAACACGGCGGGGACGTCATCAAGCAGTGACAATTGCTCGGGAGCCCTGGCCTTACCGGCACGCTCCTGAGCCTTGATCTCCTCCCAGCGCTGCTTGACCTCTTCGTCGTTCAGGCGCGGGGTTTCCAGCGGCGCATACAAATCGCCGGTAGGAAAAACATGAGGGTGACGACGAATCAGTTTGCGCGTGATGCCGTCGATCACGCCGTCAAATTCGAATCGCCCTTCTTCCCTGGCCAGTTGGCTGTAGTACACCACCTGAAACAGCAAATCACCCAACTCGCCCTTGAGATCATCGAAGTCACCGCGCTCAATGGCGTCGGCCACTTCGTAAGCCTCTTCAAGGGTGTGCGGCACAATGCTGGCGTAATTCTGCTGCACGTCCCACGGGCAACCGTATTTCGGGTCACGCAGACGGGCCATGAGGTGGAGCAGATCCTGGAGTGTGTACATAGAGGCCCCAATTCAGTCGTATTGCCACCGGTAGGAGCGAACTTGTTCGCGAGGCGACCTTCCTGAATACACAGGTCCACCGCCTCGCGAACAAGTTCGCTCCTACCGGTGCAAGTACGATTACGGCGTTCTATTTCGCCGCGTCTCGATAATGTTCGGCAATTGCGAGATCCGCCCCAACAATCGGCCCAAAGCATCCAGCCCTGGAATCTCGATGGTCAGCGACATCAATGCAGTGTTGTCTTCCTTGTTCGAGCGGGTGTTGACCGCCAGTACGTTGATCCGCTCGTTGAGCAGGATCTGGGACACGTCACGCAGCAGACCGGAACGGTCGTAGGCGCGGATGATGATGTCCACCGGATAGGTGAGCACCGGCACCGGCCCCCAACTGACCTGAATGATCCGCTCCGGCTCGCGACCGCCCAACTGCAGTACCGAGGCGCAGTCCTGACGGTGAATGCTCACGCCACGGCCTTGAGTGATATAGCCAACGATGGCATCGCCCGGCAGTGGCTGGCAGCAACCCGCCATCTGCGTCATCAGGTTGCCGACGCCCTGAATCTGAATGTCGCCGCGCTTGCCAGGCTTGTAGCCAGTGGCTTTACGCGGAATCAGTTCCAGTTGCTCGTTGCCGCGCTCCGGCTCGACCAGTTGTTGCGCCAGATTGACCAGTTGAGTCAGACGCAGATCGCCCGCACCCAATGCCGCATACATGTCGTCGGCGGCACGCATGTTGGCTTTTTCCGCCAACCGCTCGTGATCCACCGCCGGCAGCGCCAGACGCGCCAGTTCCCGTTCAAGCAAGGTTCGACCGGCCGCAACGTTCTGGTCACGCGCCTGCAATTTGAACCAGTGAACGATCTTCGCCCGCGCCCGGGAAGTGGTGATGTAACCCAGGTTCGAGTTCAGCCAGTCGCGGCTCGGCGTGCCTTGCTTGCTGGTGATGATCTCGACCTGCTCACCGGTCTGCAGACTGTAGTTGAGCGGTACGATCCGCCCGTTGATCTTCGCGCCCCGGCAGTTATGGCCGATTTCGGTGTGTACCCGATAAGCGAAGTCCAGCGGGGTAGCGCCCTTGGGCAAGTCAATGGCGTGGCCGTCCGGCGTGAAGACATAGACGCGATCCGGCTCGATATCTACGCGCAGCTGTTCAGCCAGCCCGCCGATATCGCCCAGTTCTTCGTGCCATTCCAGCACCTGACGCAGCCAGGAGATTTTCTCCTCGTAGTGATTGGATCCGGATTTGACGTCGGTGCCCTTGTAGCGCCAGTGCGCACAAACCCCCAGCTCGGCTTCTTCGTGCATGGCATGGGTGCGGATCTGTACTTCCAGCACCTTGCCTTCCGGCCCGATGACCGCAGTGTGCAACGAGCGATAGCCGTTTTCCTTGGGGTTGGCGATGTAGTCGTCGAACTCCTTGGGAATGTGTCGCCACAAGGTGTGCACGATACCCAGCGCGGTGTAGCAGTCGCGCATTTCCGGAACCAGCACGCGAACAGCGCGAACGTCGTAGATCTGGCTGAAATCCAGACCTTTGCGCTGCATTTTGCGCCAGATGGAATAGATGTGTTTGGCCCGGCCACTGATGTCGGCTTTGACGCCGGTGGCCAGCAGTTCGTTGTCCAGTTGCGACATCACTTCGCTGATGAAACGCTCGCGATCAAGGCGACGCTCATGCAGCAACTTGGCGATCTGCTTGTATTGCTCAGGCTCCAGGTAGCGGAAGGACAAGTCCTCCAGCTCCCATTTGATATGGCCGATGCCCAGGCGGTGGGCCAGCGGCGCGTAGATATCGAAGACTTCACGCGCCACGCGATTGCGTTTTTCTTCGTCGGCATTCTTCACTGCACGGATTGCGCAGGTGCGCTCAGCCAGCTTGATCAACGCGACGCGAACGTCGTCGACCATCGCCACCAGCATCTTGCGCAGGTTTTCCACCTGCACCTGAGTGCCCAATACCAGCGACTGGCGCGGGCTGAGGCTGGCGCTGATGGCTGCCATGCGCAGTACGCCATCGATCAGGCGGGCGACGGTTGCGCCGAAACGCTGCTCGACATCCGGCAAAGGAATCTTGCCTTCGCGCACGCCCCGGTACAAAACCGCTGCAACCAGCGAATCCTGGTCCAGCTTGAGGTCCGCAAGAATCTCGGCGATTTCCAGTCCCGTGTGGAAACTGGACGTGCCTTCGGCCCAGAGATTCTTCGCTGCGTTGTCCTGCTGCTCGGCTTGCCGAACAAATTCACAGGCCTCTTTCAGCGCCTGTCGGTCCACTATGAGGTCGACGCTGACCACATGATCAAGCCACGCGTCGAGATTGATACTGCCGTCTGTGTTTATCGGCTGGTGTGCTCTCACCTGTACCATGTTGCTTACCTTCCCTAAGGCGCGATGAATAGCGCCTACAGTCGCTGACCTTCTTGAGCGAACACTCCTCACCGGGCAAGCGAGGACTGGTGTCCGCGGGTCAGTCGGATTAAACGAGACTCCGTGTAAACAGCCGACTCGATTCCCTGGGCCGCTGCTTACTTACTCGCTTCAAATAACGCCATCGCCTCGACATGTGCCGTCTGTGGAAACATATCGAGGATACCGGCACGTTTTAATCTGTAGCCCTGACTGAGCAATTCGACAGTGTCACGAGCCAAAGTTGCCGGATTACATGAAACATAAAGTAACCGGCGGGCGCCTAATGTCTTCAGCTTGCGCACCACTTCAAAAGCACCGTCACGCGGCGGGTCCAACAGCACCGCAGTAAAGCCTTGCGCTGCCCATTCCGCCTTGTCCAGGGGCTGCGAAAGATCCGCCTGGAAAAATGCCACGTTGTGTAGATCATTACTCATTGCATTGCCGGTGGCACGCTCGACCATGGTCGCAACCCCTTCGACCGCCACCACCTCTTTGACCGTTTTCGCCAGTGGCAGGGCAAAATTGCCCAGCCCGCAAAACAGATCCAGTACCCGCTCATCGGCCTGAGGTGCCAACCACTCCAGCGCCTGTTCGATCATCGCGGTGTTGACCGCCGCGTTGACCTGAATGAAATCTCCCGGCCGGTACGCCAGCTCCAGGTTCCAAGGCTCCAATCGATAGCCCAGGGATTGCGAAGCGTCTACCGGTTGCGGATCACCGTCCCCATGCAACCATAGTTGTGCGTCATGAGTATGGCAAAATGCTTTCAAATTGTTCAGATCGTTTTCAGCCAGTGGCGCGGTGTGACGAACCAGTACAGCGCTCGACGTCCCCCAGAACAATTCGACATGCCCCAGCACCTGAGGCTTGCTGAAGCTTTTCAGCACCTGCGGCAGCTGCATCATGATCGGTTGCAAGGCCTGTACCAGCACCGGGCATTCGTCGATGGCGACGATGTCCTGACTGGCCGCCGCACGAAAGCCCACGTCCAGCCGTTTCGCCTTGACGTCCCAGCGTACCGCGACACGGGCGCGCCTGCGGTAGGCGAACTCCGGACCGGTCAGCGGCGCTGCCCACTGCTCTGGCTCAACGCCCGCGACCCGCTGCAGCTGCTCGGCGAGCATGCGCTGTTTCAGGGCGAGCTGTTCAGTGTGGGGCACATGCTGCACGCTGCAGCCGCCGCAGCGACCGAAATGCACGCACGGCGCAGGACGACGCATCGCGCTGCCCTGAAACACACGTTCGGTACGCGCTTCAACGATCTTGCCGTGGGCATTGAGCACCCGCGCTTCAATTTCTTCGCCGGCAAGGCTGCCCGCAACGAACCAGGTCTTACCTTCGAAAAACGCGATTCCACGTCCGTCGTTCGCCAGGCGCTCGATGGTCAGCCGCTGTTTCTTGCCCGTCGGGATCTGGGTTGCCCGGGTACCGCCTGCTGGCTGGAAGCGCAGGCCTCTTTCATGTTTGGCCATCAGTTGGGCGCGTCGTAAACGCCGGTCGACAAGTAACGGTCGCCACGGTCACAAATGATCGCGACTATGACCGCATTTTCGACTTCACGGGACAGACGCAACATGCCCGCTACGGAACCGCCCGAGGACACGCCGCAGAAAATACCTTCTTCGCGGGCCAGACGGCGCATGGTGTCTTCGGCCTCGATCTGGGCCATATCAATGATGCGGTCCACCCGATCAGCTTCATAAATACGCGGCAGGTACTCTTGCGGCCAACGACGAATACCCGGAATCGCTGCGCCTTCCATCGGTTGCAGTCCGACGATCTGCACATTCGGATTCTGTTCTTTCAGGTAACGCGAGACGCCCATGATGGTGCCTGTGGTCCCCATGGAACTGACGAAATGGGTGACCGTGCCGCCCGTCTGCTGCCAGATTTCGGGGCCGGTGCTGGTGTAGTGCGCCTGCGGATTATCGCCATTGGCGAACTGGTCAAGAACCTTGCCGCGACCTTCGCGCTGCATCCGCTCGGCCAGGTCGCGGGCACCTTCCATGCCCTCTTCCTTGCTGACCAGAATCAGCTCGGCGCCATAGGCGGTCATCGCCGCCTTGCGCTCGGCACTGGAGTTGTCCGGCATGATCAGGACCATCTTGTAACCCTTGATCGCAGCGGCCATGGCCAGGGCAATGCCAGTGTTACCAGAGGTCGCTTCGATCAGGGTGTCACCAGGATGAATCTGACCACGCAGTTCGGCACGGGTAATCATCGACAGCGCAGGACGATCCTTGACCGAACCGGCAGGGTTATTCCCCTCCAGTTTCAGCAGGAGCGTGTTGCTGGTATGACCCGCCATGCGCTGCAGGCGCACAAGCGGGGTGTTGCCGACGCAATCGGCAATGGTTGGGTACTGCAGGGTCATGGCGTATTCGCAATCCAGACTGCGGGGGCGCCTATCATAACGGCAAACGCCTAAAGCCCATATCACGCAAAGTGCGGGTCTTATCGCCAAATGGAATAACGCATGATCAGCGAGGCAAGCCACCCTCCACCCGGTAGGGGTAATATGCCGCGATTGCGTTCGGTTAAATAGCTACACTGCCTGACATCAACCTGCCATCGCCACTCTAAAAGCCTGTGTACATCACCGGCCATCTGGCCCGCTGGAGAAACAAGTGTGCTGAAAAAGCTGGGTATCAAAGGCCGCGTCTTGCTGCTGACCGTCGTGCCAGCCATTCTCATGGCAACGCTGCTGGGGGGATATTTCACCTGGATGCAGTTGCATGACTTGCAGGCGCAGTTGTTACAACGCGGCGAAATGATTGCCGAGGAACTGGCGCCTCTGGCCGCCCCAGCCCTGGACCGCAGTGACAGCGCGTTGCTTGAGCGTATCGCGGTCGAGACACTGGAAGAGAACGATGTGCGTTCGGTGTCGTTTCTCAGCCCGGACCGGACACCGCTGGCCCATGCCGGACCCAGCATGATCAACCCGCCCCCCGAGGGTAACGGCAAAAAACTCCTGCAACGCACAGGCAATGACGCGACACGCTACTTGCTCCCGGTGCTCGGTCGCGAACGCCACCTGACCGGCGAAATAATTCCTGATGAAGCCGACCGTCTGCTGGGCTGGGTCGAAGTGGAGCTGACCCATAGCGGCACGCTGCTGCGCGGTTATCGCAGCATGTTTTTCAGCCTGCTGCTGATTCTGGGTGGCATAGCCCTGACCGCAGTGCTCGCGCTGCGCATGAGCCGCACCATCAACGGCCCCATCAGCCAGATCAAACAAGCTGTCTCCCAGCTCAAGGACGGTAATCTGGAAACCCGTCTGCCACCGCTGGGCAGTCTGGAACTGGACGAACTGGCCTCGGGCATCAACCGCATGGCCTCCACGCTGCAAAACGCCCAGGAAGAACTGCAACACAACATCGAACAAGCCACTGAAGATGTAAGGCAGAACCTGGAAACCATCGAGATCCAGAACATCGAGCTGGACCTGGCGCGCAAAGAAGCGCTGGAAGCCAGCCGGATCAAATCGGAATTCCTGGCCAACATGAGCCATGAAATCCGTACGCCGCTCAATGGCATTCTCGGCTTTACCCATTTGCTGCAAAAAAGCGATCTCACCCCGCGTCAGTACGATTACCTGAGCACCATCGAAAAATCCGCCGACAGCCTGCTGGGCATCATTAACGAAATCCTCGATTTCTCTAAGATCGAAGCCGGCAAACTGGTTCTCGATAATGTGCCGTTCAACCTGCGTGATCTGCTGCAGGACACTCTGACCATCCTCGCCCCTGCAGCCCACGCCAAGCAGCTGGAGCTGGTCAGTCTGGTGTACCGCGACACGCCGCTGTCATTGCTGGGCGACCCGCTGCGCCTGAAACAGATCATGACCAATCTGGTCAGCAACGCGATCAAGTTCACCCGGGAAGGCACCATCGTCGCCCGGGCCATGGTCGAAGACGAAAACGAAGACAGCGCTCAGTTACGCATCAGCGTGCAGGACACCGGTATCGGCTTGTCCAGCCAGGACGTGCGCGCCTTGTTTCAGGCCTTCAGCCAGGCTGACAACTCATTGTCCCGCCAGCCCGGCGGCACCGGATTGGGTCTGGTGATTTCCAAACGGTTGATCGAGCAGATGGGGGGCGAGATCGGCGTCGACAGCGAGCCCGGCGAAGGGTCGGAGTTCTGGATCAGCCTGCGCTTGCCCAAAGCCCGTGACGATATCGAAGACGCACCCGCCCTGCCGTTGCAAGGGCTGCGGGTCGCGGTGCTGGAGCATCACGATCTGGCGCGTCAGGCCCTTGAGCATCAACTGGAAGACTGCGGCCTGCAGACGCTGGTTTTCAACAATCTGGAAAACCTGCTCAACGGTGTCACTGCGGCGCATCAAACGCCCGCAGCGATCAGCCTCGCGGTATTGGGCATCACCGCTCACGAGCTGCCGCCTGAGCGCCTGCGCCAGCACATCTGGGATCTGGAAAACCTCGACTGCAAGGTTCTGGTGCTGTGTCCAACCACCGAACAGGCGTTATTCCAGCTCGCGGTCCCGGACATTTATACCCAGTTGCAGGCCAAACCGGCTTGCACCCGTAAACTGCGCCGTGCCCTGTGCGAGTTGGTCAGCCCGGTGGCCCAGCGCAGCGATACCACCGAACCTCTGTCGAGCCGACCGCCACGCCTGCTGTGTGTGGACGACAATCCCGCCAACCTGCTGCTGGTGCAAACCCTGCTGGAAGACATGGGCGCCGAAGTGACTGCCGTCGACAGCGGCTATGCGGCGCTGCATGCCGTGAAGACCGAGACTTTCGACCTGGTGCTCATGGACGTGCAAATGCCCGGCATGGACGGGCGTCAGACCACCGAAGCGATCCGCGTCTGGGAGACCGAGCGTCAGAGCTCGTCACTGCCTATCGTCGCGCTGACCGCCCACGCCATGGCCAATGAAAAGCGTGCGCTGTTGCAAAGCGGCATGGACGATTACCTGACCAAGCCCATCAGTGAACGACAACTGGCCCAGGTGGTACTCAAGTGGACGGGCCTGGCTCTGCGCAATCAGGCACCGGAGCGTCAAACCGAAAACACTCACCGCAGTGCTGATATGCATGTGCTCGATCACGCCGAAGGCTTGAAACTGGCCGCTGGCAAACCCGACCTGGCCGCCGACATGCTGGCCATGCTGCTGGCATCACTGGAAGGCGACCGCGAAGCGATTCGCTCAGCCCGTGAAACCGATGACCGGGAAGCCCTCATCGAACGTGTCCACCGTCTGCACGGCGCAACCCGATATTGCGGAGTTCCGCAATTACGTGCTGCATGTCAACGCAGCGAAACGCTACTCAAGCAAAATGCACCGCAAGTCCACGATGCTCTGGATGAACTGGAATCAGCCATCAAACGCCTGGCTGATGAAGCGCGGGTGAGTGCCTGATCGACGGGTTTGAGCCCACGGTCCATGGCACCGCGCTGGCTCGCGCCAAATATAGAACTGTAGGAGCGCACGAGCACCGCGAGGCCGCGATGGCTGTTTATCAGACAGACCGCTATCGCTGCCTCGCGCTGCTCGTGAGCTCCTACAGGATCCGGTATCTCTCCAACACTACAAGGAACCGTAGATGCGCACTCTGATCTTCAGCAGCCAGACTTACGACCGCGATAGCTTCCTTACCGCGCGTCTGCCTGAATCGCTGCAACTGCATTTCCAGCCTGCTCGCCTCACTCCGGAGACCGTCGCACTCGCGGACGGCCACGAAGTCGTCTGTGCGTTCATCAATGACGACCTCAGCGCGCCCGTGCTGGAACGTCTGGCTGCCGGTGGCACTCGACTGATTGCTCTGCGTTCAGCCGGCTACAACCATGTCGACCTGCCGACCGCGCAGAAACTGGGCCTCAGCGTTGTGCGGGTGCCCGCCTATTCACCCCATGCCGTGGCCGAACACGCCGTCGCCCTGATCCTGGCCCTCAACCGTCGTCTGAATCGCGCCTACAATCGCACCCGCGACGGCGACTTCAGCCTGCATGGCCTGACCGGCTTCGATCTGGTGGGCAAGACCGTCGGCATCATCGGCACCGGACAGATTGGCGCAACCTTCGCCAAAATCATGTCGGGCTTCGGTTGCGAGTTGCTCGCCTACGACCCCTTCCCCAATCCACACGTTGAAACCCTGGGCGCTCGCTACCTGAGCCTCGACGAACTGCTGAAACAGTCGCAGATCATCAGCCTTCACTGCCCACTCACGCCGCAAACCAGACACTTGATCAACGCCCAGTCGCTGGCGACCCTGCAGCGCGGTGCGATGCTGATCAATACCGGACGTGGCGCTCTGGTCGACACCCCGGCCCTGAGCGAAGCCTTGAAAAGCGGTCAGTTGGGTTATCTGGGGCTGGATGTCTACGAAGAAGAAGCGCTGCTGTTTTTCGAGGATCGTTCCGACCACCCGCTGCAAGATGACGTGCTTGCCCGTCTGCTGACGTTTCCCAATGTGATCGTGACCGCTCATCAGGCTTTTCTGACCCACGAAGCCCTGGGTGCTATCGCGCAGACCACTCTGGACAACATTCATGCCTGGGCCAGCGGTAAGCCACAAAATCTGGTGGCAAGCTAGCGGGAGGAGAAATGCCACAACTGCGTGATAGGATGCGCGCAATTTGGAGGACCTCATGGCCGAACACGATTTTCGCTACAGCATGCTCAACCCGCAACACACCCTGACCGAGTGCCGCACCTTGGCACCGGGCCGCTACCAGGTGACTGGCAACGGCGGTTCGATTCACGATCGTGACGAACTGTTGGTGACCATCAAAGGCAGCAAAACCCTGCACATGCGCCTGCAGGTCGAGAAGGTCCGCCACCTGATCAATCCGCCCGGCCAATGGATCGCCGTCGCCAAAGGCCCGGTGTTCGACGAACTGGCCATCCACCAATGGAAGGTCAATTGCGACAGCTGCGGTGTGGTGCTGGACTTCGAGTTCATGGTCGACGCCAAGGCTGGCGTTGCCGCACAGAAACCCGCCGCCTCAGCACGCATTGCCGAGCTGGGCTGGAAATCCGAAGGTGAGAAACACCTGTGCAAGAAGTGTCAGGAGAAAGCTGCATGAAACTGGTTGCCCTGTCAGCACTCGTCGGTGCTGCCTTGCTGGTCGGCTGCGCGGCAAAACCGCTGCCGATCAAGCATGACCAAAGCTACGTGCTGGAGTGGATTGGCGAACGTCCGCTGATCGACAACAGTCACTTGACCATGACCCTGGGTGCCGATGGCCGCGCCTACGGCAATGCAGGCTGCAACCATTGGTTCGCGTCGTATACCCTGCAGGACGAGACCATCACGTTTGGTGCCGTCGGCAGCACCCGCAAAATGTGCGCCCCGGCTCTCATGGAGCAAGAACAGCGCTTCCTGCAAGCGGTTGGCAAAGTCCAGCGCTGGGACATTTCCCCCATCGACCAACTGCGCCTGTGGCCTGCCGAAGGCAAGCCGTTGAGGTTTTGGGAAGAGGGTTGATCCCTGGGTTGCACCATTTCCGGTAGGAGCGAACTTGTTCGCGAGGTGGCGTGCCTGGGGAACCGTGTTAGCCCCTCTCGCCAACAAGTTGCCTCCTACCAGAACAGCCTGACACACGCTAATCGATAGGAGCGAACTTGTTCGCGAGGCGGTGTGCCTGAATAACCGCGTCAGGCACTCTCACCAACAAGTTGCCTCCTACCAGAACAGCCTGACACGCCGCTGCCCGGTAGGAGCGAACCTGTTCGCGAGGCGGTTTGCCTGGATAACCGCGTCAGGCCCTCTCGCCAACAAGTTGCCTCCTACCTGAACAGCCTGACACGCCGCTGCCCGGTAGGAGCGAACTTGTTCGCGAGGCGGTTTGCCTGAATAACCGCGTCACGCCCTCTCGCCAACAAGTTGCCTCCTACCTGAACAGCCTGACACGCCGCTGCCCGGTAGGAGCGAACTTGTTCGCGAGGCGGTTTGCCTGAATAACCGCGTCAGGCCCTCTCGCCAACAAGTTGCCTCCTACCAGAACGGCCTTTGACACGCACTGATCGGTAGGAGCGAACTTGTTCGCGAGGCGATGGTGCAGCCGATAGAGGTTTTTCCTGCCTATTGGATTTCACCCCTCCCCGCGCAGCGCCTTCAACTTCGCCGCCACACCGGCTGCGGTCTGCTCGCCCAGCAACTGCTCACGCATCTTGCCCTTGTCATCGATGATGTACGTCACCGGCAAGGCTTCGCTCGGCGGCAGGTCATATTGCGCAGCCGGGTCCTGAGCCAACACCGTGAACTTGATGCCCAGCGCGTTGCTGGCGGTTTTCAGTTCTTCGCCCTGCAAGTTGTCGAAGTTGACCCCAAGCACCGTCACCTTCTGATCCTTGAGTTCTTCCGACAGGTGATTGAGCTCCGGGATTTCGACCCGGCACGGGCCGCACCATTCAGCCCAGTAATTGATCACCAGCCAATGCTTGTCGATACGCTCGCTGGCAACTTTCTGACCATTCTGATCCGTACCCAGATCCACGCCACACCCCGCCAGCAACACACTGCCGACCAATGCCACTACCGCTGCCAATCGCCTCGCCATGTTGTTCCTCACAGTCATCAAATGCTTCAAACCTGCGACCGATCACCGCTTGGTGTTTAGCCGCTGTTACATGCCGGGTAGAATAGCCGCCACCTTACGCCAGATGCGACCTGCAAATGACCGACCTGACGCTTTATCACAACCCGCGCTGCTCCAAATCACGCGGCGCGCTGGAACTGCTGCAAGCCCGAGGCCTGAGCCCGTCCATCGTGTTGTACCTGGAAACCCCGCCCGACGCCGGGCAATTGCGCGACGTACTGAACAAGCTGGGCATCAGTGCCCGTCAACTGCTGCGCACCGGCGAAGACGATTACAAAGCCCTCAACCTGGCCGACCAAAGCCTGAGCGACGACGCATTGATCGACGCCATGGTCGCGCACCCCAAACTCATCGAGCGGCCGATTCTGGTCGCCGGTGACAAGGCCGTCATCGGCCGCCCACCGGAAAACGTCCTGGAGCTTTTGCCATGAGCACCCCGTACATCCTGGTCCTGTTTTACAGCCGCAACGGCTCAACCAGCGAAATGGCCCGGCAGATCGCCCGTGGTATCGAACTGGGTGGTATGGAGGCGCGCTTGCGTACCGTGCCCGCGATCTCTACCGAATGCGAGGCCGTGGCGCCGAACATCCCGGAAAGTGGTGCGCTGTTCGCAACCCTGGATGACTTGAAGAATTGCGCCGGTCTGGCCCTCGGTAGCCCGACGCGCTTCGGCAACATGGCTGCACCGCTCAAATACTTCCTCGACGGCACCAGCAACCTGTGGCTGACCGGCGCACTGGTGGGCAAACCGGCCAGCGTGTTCACCTCCACCGCCAGCCTGCACGGCGGCCAGGAAACCACCTTGATGTCGATGCTGCTGCCGTTGCTGCACCACGGCATGCTGATCACCGGCCTGCCTTACAGTGAATCCGCACTGGTGGAAACCAGCGGCGGCGGCACGCCTTATGGCGCCAGTCACCACGCCGGGCCGGACGGCAAGCGCCCGCTTGACCCCCATGAAACCCAGTTGTGTCGCGCACTCGGCCAGCGTCTGGCGAAAACCGCCCTGCTGCTGGACCCGTCGCGTGGCTAAAAAGCCGAAAGTCCTGCCTGCGCTGGACTGGCTTGAAACGCGAGCAAAAATCAGCCGCCTGATCAGCCTGAGCAGTTTTTTCGGGCTGATCGTGCTGCTGAGCATTTATTACCTGTGGATTGCCGACCTGCACGGCGCAAGACCCTGGGTGATTCTGCTGATCGAACTGGTACCGCTGCTGTTGTTCGCACCGGGGATTATCAGCGACAGCCCGCGCGCCTATTCGTGGCTGTGTTTCGTGGTCAATCTGTATTTCATAAAAGGTGCGCTGGCGGCGTTCGATCCCAACCGAGCGCTGTTCGGCCTGTTGGAGATGCTCGCCAGCCTCGCGGTGTTCGTCAGCGCGCTGCTGTACATCAGATGGACTTTTCAGCGAAACCGTAAACTTGCAGGCGAAGGCCAAGTCTGAGGCTGTACGCATCATTTTCTGGAGCAGTAATGCACGACTACAAATGGCTGAATGAGTACTGCCTGAACCGCTTCGGCTCGGCCAAAGCCCTCGAATCACATTTGCCGACTCCCAAGACCGCTAAACAACTGCAAGCCATCGGCGATGACCGCTACCTGTCGACCATGGCCCTGCGGGTGTTCCGCGCCGGTTTGAAGCACAGCCTGGTGGACGCCAAGTGGCCGACCTTCGAGGAAGTCTTCTACCGCTTCGATCCGGAAAAAGTCGTACTGATGGGCGCCGACCATCTTGAGCGGCTGATGCAGGACGCGCGGATCATTCGCCATCTGGGCAAGCTCAAGAGCGTGCCGCGCAACGCGCAACTGGTGCTGGACATCGAAAAGGAACACGGCAGTTTCGGTAACTTCATCGCCCAATGGCCGGTGGACGACATCACCGGGCTCTGGCAGTACCTCGCCAAACACGGCAACCAGATGGGCGGACTGTCTGCGCCGCGTTTCCTGCGAATGGTTGGCAAAGACACCTTTATTCCGACCTGGGACGTGGTGGCCGCGCTCAACGCCCAGAAAATCGTCGACAAAGTGCCAACCAGTAAACGCGATCAGGCCATCGTCCAGCAGGTGTTCAACCAATGGCAAAGCGAAAGCGGCCGACCGCTGTGTCAATTGTCAGCGATGCTGGCGTTTACGGTGAATCACTGAGTCCTGTCGCAGACACCGTGGGACCGGTTTTAGCCGGGAAGAGGCCGGTACATCCCAAACATATGTATCGTCAGGAATGCCGCCTTCCCGGCTAAAGCCGGTCCCACGTCGTGAAAGCGGGTGATTTTAGATATTCACCACATTCACAAACCGCGACGCAGCCGTTTCGTCGATACGCAGGTTGGTGAAGTCGAACAGATTGCGGTCAGCCAACTGTGACGGGATGACATTTTGCAGGCTGCGGAAAATACTGTCAGTCCGGCCGGGCGTCTTGCGTTCCCACTCCTGAAGCATGTCCTTGACCACCTGACGCTGCAGGTTTTCCTGAGAACCACACAGGTTGCACGGGATGATCGGGAAATTCTTGAAGTCGGAATAAGCCTGAATGTCCTTCTCATGGCAATACGCCAACGGCCGGATCACCACGTTGCGCCCATCGTCAGCGCGCAGTTTCGGTGGCATGGCTTTCAACGAGCCATTGAAGAACATATTCAGGAAAAACGTTTCGACGATGTCATCACGGTGGTGACCCAGCGCCATTTTCGTTGCGCCAATCTCGTCGGCAAAGGTGTAGAGCGTGCCGCGACGCAGACGTGAGCACAGCGAGCAGGTGGTCTTGCCCTCGGGGATCAGCTCTTTGACCACCGAGTACGTGTCTTTCTCGACGATGTGATACTCGATGCCCAGCGTTTCCAGGTAGGCAGGCAGCACATGCTCAGGAAAGCCCGGCTGCTTCTGATCCATGTTCACCGCGACGATATCGAACTTGATCGGCGCGACCTTCTGCAGGTGCATCAGCACATCGAGCATGGTGTAGCTGTCTTTGCCGCCGGACAGACAGACCATGACCTTGTCACCCTCTTCAATCATGTTGAAGTCGGCCACGGCTTCACCTGCCAGGCGACGCAGGCGTTTCTGCAGTTTGTTCTGATTGACTGAAAGGGTGCCCATGGCGCTGGTATCCGGTTGCAATGACAAGGGGAAAAGGCCGGTATTTTACGCATAAATACGACGCGGGGCTAAAGCTTGCTGCTTACTGCCTGAGGGTATTAGCAGCGGCGTGTAGATCGCCAATTGCTCTAACGGGCTGCTCTTTGTGGAGGTCAGACTTCCTATACTGAAACACAGCGTGGTCGTGGGACCGGCTTTAGTCGGGAAAGCAGTATTTCTAACGATACAAATATCTCGGCTGTACTGGCCTCTTCCCGGCTAAAGCCGGTCCCACGTCTTTAATAAAAGGAAGGAGTACTCCACATGATCCATCATGTCTGGGGGTTGTTTACCCATCCTGATCGGGAATGGCAGGACATCCGTGGCGAGGAAGAAGAAAGCATCGGCCACGTATACCTCACGCATACGCTGATCCTGGCGGCGATCCCGGCTGTTTCGGCGTACATCGGCACTACGCAGATGGGCTGGGCGATTGGGGATGGAGTGCCGGTCATGCTCACCCACGAGAGCGCGATCTGGATGACCATCATGTCGTACATCGCCATGCTCGCTGGCGTTTCGATCATGAGTGGTTTCATCCACTGGATGGCCCGCACCTATAATGCGACGCCAAGTCTGGCACGCTGTATCGCCTTCGCTACCTACACAGCGACGCCGCTGTTCATCGGCGGTCTGGCTGCGCTTTACCCACACATGTGGCTAGGCATGATGATCGGCACGGCAGCCGTCTGCTATACGGTTTACCTGCTGTACGTCGGCGTGCCGACCTTCATGAAAATCCCGGCAGATGAAGGCTTCATGTTCTCAAGCTCCATACTGGCAGTGGGATTGGTGGTGCTGGTGGCGATCATGGCGTTTACGGTGGTGCTGTGGGGCATTGGTGTGGGGCCGGAGTACACCAATTGAACGCCAGTACCTGTAGGAGCGC